>JBOHER010000343.1:0-45696 GCA_050701115.1 Haloechinothrix sp.
TGGCGGTCCCGCGGGCGGCATGATGGGCGCGGGCGGCGCCGGCCGCGGCCAGGGTGCCGAGGACAAGGACCACCAGCGCAGGTACGGCCTGGACACCGAACTCGACGTCGACCTGCACGTGAAGGACGAGCACGGGGAGCGGATGATCGACCCGGTGACCGGCATGCCCGTCGTCCCGCCCGTCATCGGCGAATAGCGGAATGGCGCAGGCGGACTATGGCTATGTGGCAGAGTGCGACCAGCGAACTACCGAGGGGGACCGTCGATGGCCGGGTACCGTGTCGATCCTGACGCGCTGATCAAGGCGGCGGAACGAGCGGCCGATATCGCTGGCGAGGCGCACAAGGTCGACGTGCGTTCGCCGATCATGCTCATCGCGTCGGCCGTCCCGGGAGGACGATCTGCGGCTGCTGCCGAGGGCCTGGGTCCTGCCCTGTCGCTGGTGTGCGGGTCCTGGGCGAGCGACCTGGCGGCCCACGGTGAGAACCTGGGTGCCGCGACGGTGATGGTGTACCGGGAGAGCGAGGGGGCGGGCGAAGCCGAGTTCGAGTCGATCGCTGCCAGACTTGCCGGTGAAGGGCCGCGTTGATGGTGTCGTGGAGGGAAGTCAGGGACGGTTGGCAGCCCGGCAAGCTCGCCGAGCTCGCTGACAAGCTTCGACATTCGTCCGGCCAGTTCGACCGGCTTATCGACGATGCGCGCGGATCGATGCACCCGCAGTCCTGGGAAGGCGACGCGGCGGATGCGGCCAGATCGAAGCTGCGGACGCTCACGACGCATGCGGAGGAGCGCGTCAAGGCCGGTCTCGATGTGGTGTGGCGTGCCTGCGACGAGGTCGAGCCGCAAATCTGGGACCTCAAGCGCCAGGTGGAGGAGGCGGAAGCGATCGCAGCAGCCCATCAGTTCGTTATCGACGCGGCCGGTCAGGCCCAGTCGATCTCCCGTGACTCCGACTCGCCCGCGGACGTCATCGCGACCCGCAAGCGGGTGCACAGCGAGCTCACCGAGCGGGTGCGGATCGTGTGCGCGGAAGCCGAGTCGATCGACGAGTACCTTCACTCCCAGTTGCGAAAGGCCGGCGATCTGGCCGGCATCGATCATGCTGACGAGGTCCGTGATCGCGAACGCGCCGGCGTGTTCAACCCACCGGACGGCGGCAGAGACCGGCACCGTGCTACCGCTCGAACGGGAGCGGCTGCAAGCGGAGCGCGAACAGATACTTGTCGACATGCGTGGCGGCATGCCCATCGACCGCGAGCGGCTAGTTGAGGTGGAGGACAAACTCGCCTCGCTGGACACCATCGAGCAGGTACTGGATAGGGGCGACCGGCAACTGCTCGTGCTGGACCTCTCCCAGGATCGGGCCCAGGCTGCCATCGCCGTAGGCGACGTGGACACCGCCGACCACGTCGTACCGTTCACACCCGGTGTCACCTCCACCGTGGACGGCAGCATGGAGAACTACGACGCCAACATGCAGGATCTCAAGTTCAACATGGAGGACATCCTCGACCGGACTGGTCGAACCGACGAGACGGTGGCGACGGTGAGCTGGATCGGCTACCAAGCGCCGCAGCTGTCGATCGATAGTTTGACCGACCCCGGGGAGAGCACCCTTCTCGACGGGGCTGCCAGGTCGGGAGCGGCCAAGCTCGCGCCCTTCCTGGATGGGTTGGACGCCGCCCGGCCAGGTGATTCGCCACACCTGACCGCGATAGGCCACTCCTACGGGTCGGTGGTGACCGGCATGGCCCTGCAGCAGGCTACTTCCGTCGACGATGCGGTTATCTTCGGCTCGCCAGGTCCCGGAACCCACGACATCGGCAACCTCAACGTTGGTGAGGGCAGGCTGGTGTCCATCGAGGCGAAGAATGATGTCGTCGCCGACCTTGGGCGGTTCGGTGGAGACCCCACCTTCATGGAGGGTGTCAGGCATGGGTCGTCGGAGTCCGCTGTCAACCCGCTGACCGGCCAGCAGATGGTAGGCGTAGAGGGTCATAGCGCCTACTTCGAGAACGATTCGACCAGTCAGTTCAACATGGCGGCCATCGCCGTCGGTGAACGGGAGTTGGTCGTCGAAGGGCGCACCGTCGATTCCGGTGACTACATCGCCGGTGGCGTGCGGGGATGGCTGCGATCTCAAGGTTGGCCGATCTAGGAGCTACATGACCATCCGTGCACTTGTATCCCTATTCGCCGCCGTGTTGCTGTGCGGCTGCGTCCCGGAGGGCAGAGACATCAACGACAATCCCAACGCGGGAACGGTTGAGGACCAGTACAGGGCCCTTGCCCAACGACCCGATATCGAGCAAGCCACGGAGCAGTGGAGTCAATTGCTGCAGGAGGTTAGGGACCTGCTCAGCGAGGAGTACGGGTTGCCTGAATGGCAGTTCCGTGAGGGTAACCGGATCAGCCGTGCTGGGTGCGGCTTCGACTTTCCCGATATCAGCGGCGACGGCGAAGCGCGGAACATCCGGGGTGGCTACAGCGAAGCCCCGATCCCCGCGGGCAGCTGGGACGAGGCTGTCACCAAGGTCGGTGAGATCGCCAAGCGCTACGGCTTCACCGGCGTCCTGCGCATCGCTGACAAGGGTAACTACCACGAGGTCGAGTTCAGCGACCCGAACGGCACTCGGCTCAACTTCGGCGCCCAGGTCAACACCTCGCTCAGCCTCGGCTCCGGCTGCTACCTAACCGCCGAGGCCAAGCGCCGAGATGCCCCCGAACCACAGTGACCATCGGCACCCAACGATCTTGGCCGAGCCGTTTCGTCGTCCCCGCCCCCCGGCTCGCCGCACCGTCAGCCGGCGACAAGGGGCACGATCGGAGCGCTTTTCTCGGACAGCGGGATCTGGTACCGCTGGGTGAGATAGGACGCGATGTCCTGGAACAACGGCGCTGCGGAGTGGCCCTCGGGCAGCGTGGTGTCCGGCGCGTCGAGCATGATGCCCACAACGAACCGCGGATTGTCGGCGGGCAGGATCCCGGCGAAGGTGATGTTGTACTTCGACTGCGAGTAGCGCCCGGTCGCCGGATTGACCTGTTGCGCGGTGCCGGTCTTCCCGGAGATCTGGTAGCCCGCGATCGCCGCCGCGGGTGCGGTGCCGCTGTTCAGCCCCTCGCCGCGCTGCGTGGTAGCTAACAGCAGCTTCAGCACCGAGTCGGCCGTCTCCGGGCTGACCACCTGGATCCGCTGCGGTGCGGGCTCGGGAACCCGGCTGCCGTCCGGCTTGACCTTCGACCGCACGATCCTGGGCTCGACGCGTAGCCCGTCGTTGGCGATGGCCTGGTACATGCCCGCCATCTGCACCACGGTCATCGACAAACCCTGTCCGATCGGCAGGTTGCCGAAGGTGGTGCCCGACCACTGGCTCCTGGGCGGCACCACGCCCCGGCTCTCACCCGGCAGGCCGATCTCGGTGCGCTGGCCGAGCCCGAACCGCTGCAGCAGCGCGGCATAGCGCTCCTCCCCCAGTTCCTGGGCGAGCATCAGGGTGCCGACGTTGGACGACTTGGCGAAGATCCCGGTGGTGGTCATGGCGATCGTGCCGTGCGCCCAGGCGTCCCGCACGGTGTGATCGGCGATCCGGATCGTGCCCGGCACCTGGTGCACCGCGTCCGGCTTGGTGACGTTGTGCTCGATGGCGCCGGCCGCGGTGACGACCTTGTTCACCGAACCCGGCTCGTACGGCGTGGTCACCGCCCGGTTGTTCATCGACGCGGGCGATGCCGCCGCGATGTTGTTCGGATCGAAGGTTTTGTCGTTGGCCAGCGCATAGATCTCCGCCGTCTCCGCGTCCATGATCACCGCGGTGCCGCCCTCGGCATTGGTTCGGTCCACGTAGCGCGACAACCGCTCCTGCAGGTCGTACTGCAGATCCGAGTCGAGCGTCAACTGAAGATCAGAACCCGCGACCGCGGGCCGCAGATCACGCTCGGTTCCGGGGATGACCACGTCGTTGCCCTCGGCGGTGTCCACCAGCCGCCTGCCCGGCTGCCCCGCGAGATCGTTGTCGCGGGCACTCTCCAGGCCGATGAGACCGTGCACATTGTGCTTGGAGACGTCCGGCTCGTCCATCCGCCAGTTGGCGAAGCCCACGATATTGGCGGCGAGTGTGCCGCCGGGGTATTCCCGGTAGGCCCGCTTCTCCTCGGCGATCTCCGGAAACTTCTCGCGGATCTCCGCGGCCACCGAGGGCTCGACCCGGTCCACCAGGAAGGTGAAGCTGCCCGGCTTGCGGAACTTGGCCAGCAGTTCCTCCTCGGTGGTCAGGTCGGGGAGCTTGGCAGCCATGAACCGCGAGATTTCCCGAATGCGCGTCTCGAAGTTCTTTCCTGATCGTGGGTCCTTCTCGGCGTACTCATTCCAGGTCTTGCGCATCAGGCGCAGGTTCACCTGCAACGTGCGGGTCTCCACACTGAACGCGAGCTCCGCCCCATTTCTGTCCACAATGGACCCTCGACGCGCCGGAATGTCGATGATCGTGGCGCGTTGCCGCTCCGCTCGATCGGACAAGGCCTCGGCCTGGAACGCATGCAGGTACACCAGCTTCACCCCGGCCAGCACGAGCACCGCGACCAGAAACGCGCTCACCCCGGTGTACCGGTTGAACCGCAGGGCACCCCCTCGAAGCGTGGGCCTGCGCCCGCGCTTGCGACCCGAGCTCACGCGCTTGGCACTGACCGACGACCGCCGGTTCGCGCCGGTCCGCCTGCCGGCCGCACCGCTCCCCCGGGAACGAGCCGTGCCGGTCGCACTCCTCCCCCCTCGGGACCCCGGCCTGCTCGGCATCATCGTCCTCCCGCGGCCTCGTCGCCGGCCGGTGCGCCGTCCGCCCGCACCTGCCGCCGGTCCGCGCCCTGCCGATCCTCCTCGCGCCGCTCGCCTCGTTCAGCCTCGCCTTCCCGCGATGAGCGAGCGGTCTCCTGCCGCTCCGGCTGGCGCGGCGGCGCGGATGCCGGACGCGGCTGGGCCTTCTTCGGCTCTCCGAACAACTTCGGCTTTCCGTTGGCGGACACCAAGATTCGCGCCGGATCCTCGGAGGGGACCATGCCGAGCGCTCGCGCGCGCCCGGCGAGCGATGACGCCGATTGCCTGCGGGTGACTTCCTGCTGCAGCCGCTCCGCACGCTCAGCGAGGGCAGCCGTTTCGCCCCGCACACTGTCCAGCCGATAGGAGTCCGCGATCGCCTGCGTGGACAGCCACAGGGTGAGGGCGACGCCTGCCGTCAGCAGGCCCATCATCAGCACCACGAAACCCGCCCTCGTGGTGGGCAGGCGAATCTTGAGTAACCTCCCGAACTCCTGCGCGGTGGCCGTCCGGTCCCCCGCACCGCGCAACACGGTCTCCGTCCGGTGCGCTCGGCGTGCGTAGGCCTTCTCCGCGGCCGACCTGCGGCCCCCCTCGGGTGCGGCGCGCTCGGTGGTGGCTGAGCGGACGGGCCTCGAGCGGGTGCTCTGCCGCTGCGTGGCCGATCGCTGCCCGGCCCGCTGCTGGGTCGTCCTGGACCGGGAGCCGGTTCGGGCACCGCGCCCGGCATGCGAACGTCCGGAGTGGGTGCGTGACCGCGTGGGTGCCGTCATGCCGCCTCCTTCGCAATACGCTCGGCCGCTCGCAGCCGTACTGAACTGGCTCGTGGGTTGTCGTCGATCTCCGCTGCGGACGCCTGCTCGGCACCGCGGGTCAGCAGCTTCAGTTCGGGCCCGTGCCCCTCGAGCTCGACCGGGAGCCCCTGCGGCGTCCGCGACTTCGCCCGCTCAGCCAGGACCCTCTTGACCATCCGGTCCTCGAGCGAGTGGTAGGACTCCACGACGATCCGGCCGCCGACCGCCAGCACGTCCAGCGCGGCGGGCAAGGCCCGCCGCAGCACGTCGAGTTCTCCGTTGACCTCGATCCGCAGCGCCTGGAAAGTTCGCTTCGCGGGATGCCCCCCGGTCCGCCTGCTCGCCGCGGGTACCGCGTCATAGAGCAGCCGCACCAACCGGGCGCTGTCGCTGAACGGCTCCCTTTCCCGTTCCGCGGCGACGATCTTGGCGATCCGGCTCGCGAACCGCTCTTCGCCGTACTCCCGCAGGATCCGGGTCAGCGCGGCGACAGGATAGGTATTGAGCACGTCGGCCGCGGTCTGCCCGGTGGCCGGATCCATCCGCATGTCCAGCGGCGCGTCCTGCGCGTAGGCGAACCCACGCTCGCGCTGATCGAGTTGCATGGAGGAGACGCCGAGGTCGAACAGGATCGCGTCGGCTTCCGCCAGGTCGAACTCGGCGAGCACGTGGGGTATCTGGTCGTAGACCGCGTGCACCAGGCGCACCCGATCGCCGTGCCGGGCAAGCCGTTGGGCGGAGCGGGCCAGGGCATGCGGATCGCGGTCGAGGCCGATCAAGCGCAAAGCGGGATGTGCGGACAGCAGTGCGTCCGCATGCCCCCCGAGGCCGAGGGTGGCGTCCACCAGGACCGCGTCTTTGCCGGCGACCGCAGTTGCGAACAGAGTCAGGATGCGATCAAGCATCACCGGCACATGCCCGGCATCCGCGCCGCGCTCATCCCCTGCCATGGCTACCCCCTTCCGCCTGTCCAGGCCTGACACTCCGCCCCGCGATCGGGAAGGATCTGTGCCGATGCCGTCAGGTCCCCGTCCGCTCCGCCGCGAACCTGGTGCCGGGGAAGGTGCACCAGGGTCCTACGTGCGGACAGAGGCCTCACGGCATCCGCTCCGAGTAATCTGCCTGCCTGCTTGGCTGACCCACACCCCCCGACGGTGGGGGTCGCCGCGTCAGGGCCGGCTAGAACACACCCGGCAGTACCTCCTCTTGTGCCTTGGCGTAGCTGTCTTCGTGCTCCTCCAGGTAGCCCTGCCACGCCTGGGCGTCCCAGATCTCCAGCCTGGTGATCGCCCCGATCACCACGCACTCCTTGTTGAGCCCGGCATAGCGCCGAAGCTCGGGCGCGATCGCGATGCGCCCCTGCCCGTCCGGGCGTTGCTCGTCAGTTCCGGCGAACAGATAGCGCTGGTAGGCACGCACCGCCGTATTGGTGAACGGCGCATCGGCCACCTTGCGTGCCATCTGCTCGAACTCGGCGCGCGGGAAGACGTAGAGGCAGTGGTCTTGCCCTTTGGTCACCATCAGCCCACCTGCCAACGCGTCGCGGAACTTCGCGGGCAGCGTGAGCCGCCCCTTGTCATCGAGCTTGGGCGTGTGGGTGCCGAGAAACACGGCTCCCACCTCCCTGCCGGGCCCTCTCCGCTGCCGAGGACCGGCCACGGGGCTCCCTATGGCCCCACTGACCACCACCGTACCCCACTTTTCACCACAGTCAACGCGAGATCGCCTGTGATCAGCTTCGTGATGACGAAGTTTTCGCAGCTCACCGGCGGGGAGCGGCGGTGGGGAACGGTGGGGAGATGAACGCCGCACTGTGCTGTTCATCCCTCGAATGGGGGATGAACAGCGCGCGCACCGGCTGGAATCGCGCCCAGATCGGCTCGATCGGGGTCGGCTGGGGCGAAGCAGGGGCTCTGGTGGAGCGCGGTGGGGACCATAGTGGGGCGGTGTTTGATCCGGCGCGCGATTGCGCCAGCTGATCGAAATCAGCTCTGTCACAATCAGTTACTCGAGGGTTAGGGCGGAGAAGTTCGCCAAGGTTTGACACACTTCTTGGGAGAGTGACGTGCCGGCGGCTCTTACCCGGGCCCACTGAGCGCGTCACTACCCCACGCGTAGCCGCGCGGGATGAGCTCACAGGAGGTCGTGTGACGTCGAGAACCCAGTCCACATCGCCGATCGGGCACTCCTCGGACCAGGAGGCGTCGTATCCGACCACCGATGCGGACGCTCCGTCTGCGGCTATCGCCGCGACCAACGGCGGACGGTCAGTCACTCCCCGGCCGCAACCGCGCCAGCGCCCGAACTCGACGTCGGTACCGGGGGCCGCGCCGACCGCGGACCGATCGGTCGCGCTCGGCGAACTCCGCGACATCGTGGCCAAGATCGCCGCGAACGTGGAGCGCGTGCTGGTCGGTAAGCCGGATGTCATTCGAGTCTCGCTGGTCACCTTGCTCGCCGAAGGCCACCTGCTGGTCGAAGACGTGCCCGGGGTCGGCAAGACCTCGCTGGCCAAGGCGCTGGCCCGATCGATCGACTGCAGCGTGAGCCGCATCCAGTTCACCCCCGACCTGCTCCCCAGCGACATCACCGGTGTGTCCATCTTCAACCGGCAGACCGGCGGATTCGAATTCCGCTCCGGCCCGATCTTCGCCAACATCGTGGTCGGGGACGAGATCAACCGCGCGTCGCCGAAAACCCAGTCGGCCCTGCTGGAGTGCATGGAAGAGCGCCAGGTCACCGTGGACACCAGCACCTACCACCTCGACGAACCGTTCATGGTCATCGCGACGCAGAACCCGATCGAGATGGAAGGCACCTACGCGCTGCCCGAGGCACAGCGCGACCGGTTCACCGCGCGCGTGTCCATCGGATATCCCGACCCCCAGGCCGAGCTGTCGATGGTGGACGAGCACGCGGGCCACGACCCGCTGGCCGACCTCACCCCGGTGTCCGACGCGACCACCGTGCACCGGATGATCGAAACCGTCCGCCGCGTCCACATGTCCCAGGATGTCCGGCGCTACGCGGTCGAGTTGTCCGCGGCCACCCGTCAGGTCTCCGAAGTTCGACTCGGCGCCTCCCCCCGGGCTACGCTGCAACTGGTTCGGTCGGCCAGGGCGCAGGCAGCACTTTCCGGACGCGAGTTCGTCGTTCCCGACGATCTGCACGCGGTAGCCATCCCGGTGCTCGCCCACCGCCTGGTGCTCACCACCGAGGCACACGCCGCCCGCAGGTCGGCCACCGACGTGGTCCGCTCGGTTCTGCAGCGGGTGCCCGTGCCGCACGGCGCCCGATGAGAGCCAGTGCCCGATGAGCGCGCTGTCCGGCCTGACCACTCGGGGTCGCTGCCTGCTGGCAGCGGGAGTCGCGGCCGCGGTCTGCTCGTGGGCACTCAACGAGCGAGATCTTTTGCGGGTGGCGATGTTCGTGGTCGCGCTGCCGCTGCTCGTGGTGGTCTACCTGTCCCTGTCCAAGGTGCGCATCGGCGCGGCCCGCCAGTTGCTGCCCGACCGCGTCGCGGCGGGCTCGGAAAGTCAGGCGCAACTCGAGTTGTGGCGTACCGGCCACCTGCCCGCAGGCGAGGTGCTGCTGGAAGACGGTGTCGCCTACGCACTTGGCGCACGCCCGCGCTTCTTGGTGGAGCGGCTCCCGCATGACCGGAGGGTTCGCCTCCGCTATCCACTGCGGCCGGTGCTGCGCGGGATCCAGCAGATCGGTCCGCTGCGGGCCACCATTACCGACCCCTTCGGGCTCTGCGAGTTCGACCGCGAACTGATCGGCCACTCGACGCTGATCGTGGTCCCGCGCACGGCGGAACTGACCGGACTGCCCGCAGGGTCGGGCACCGGCGTCGCCGAGGACGGAACCATTCACCGCAGCGCGGGGCAGGGCGATCCCGACGCGATGGTCCGCCAGTACCGGCACGGCGATGACCTGCGGATGGTGCACTGGCGATCGACCGCGCGGCGGGACGAGATCATGGTGCGGCTCGAGCAGAAGCCCCGGCACGGCGGGACCACAGTGCTGCTGGATCACCGCGCGGCAGCGCACCACGGCACTGGTCCGTCCGCGAGCCTGGAGTGGGCGGTGTCCTTCGCCGCCAGCGCCTGCCTGCACCTGCGCCGGGCAGGCCAGGCCGTCCGGCTGGTCACCGAACACGGCAAAGCGCTCGCCGAGATCCCCGCGGACAGCGGACCCGGCATGGATCCGCTCGTGCTCGACGCGCTCGCCGTCCTGCAGCCCGCCCACCAGCGGGACATCACCATGGGACACGACCCTGCCGCTGGCCAAGAACTCATCGCCGTGCTGGGCAGCGTCAGCACCGAGGCGGTGCACGAACTGTGCGGACGCCGGTCACGTAGCACCAGGAGCCTGGCCGTGCTGCTGGACACCGCGGCGTGGTCCGACGAGGTCACCGCATCGACCCAGCGCGCCGTCGCGGTGGAAACGGCGGCCGGTCTGTTGCGCGGGGCCGGCTGGGGCACCGTCATCGTGCGCCCGAATACCTCGATGGCAGGGGCCTGGTCGGAGCTGTGCCGGGCGACCGGGCGGCGCCCTCGCTTGGCAGGCATGCCGTGAGCGACCACGAGCTCCCCGGCTCAGGCAGGATGTCGGCCCCGGTTGACTGGCAGGGCTCGATCCTGACCCCGGCCACCGCGGCGTTCGCCACGATCTGCGCGTCCAGCGCTTTGACCGGCGTCATCGCGGGGTGGGCCTGGTTGAGCTACGTCGTGGTCGCGGTCGTTCTCATCACCTGCACCGGGCTGGGCCTGCGGGCGGTGGCCGCACCCGCCATCGCCGTCGGGCTCGCTCAGCTCGCCGTGCTGCTCCTCCTGGTCACCGGGATGTTCACCAGCAGCGGCATTCTCGCGATCATTCCCGGCCCTGCCGCCTTCACCGAGCTGGGCGAGGTGCTCGCCGCATCGGGGCGAGAAGTTCAGACCAGCGTGCCGCCGGTCGAGTCGAACGTCCCGATTCTCTGTCTGGTCACCATCGCGATAGGCATGGTCGCGGTCCTGGTGGATACGCTGGCGGTCGCCGCGGCGGCGCCGGCAGCCACCGGCCTCGTGCTGCTGTGTCTCTACGCGGTACCCGCGTCGCTGGCCGACGAGATGCTGCCGTGGTGGACCTTCGTGCTCGGAGCGGGTGCCTTCGCCATTTTGATCACCGTGGACGGCAACCATCGCCATCGGCTCTGGCGGGGCAGCCCGGCGCCCGACGCGGGCCGGTTCAGCGACGCCGCCGCGACACCCGCGGCCGTGGTCGCGATCGCGGTGACGCTCGGTCTGCTGGCCGGCTCCACCGTCACCGCGATCGGCACGGTCGGCCAACTCCCCGGCACCGGCTCGGGTGGCGGCGGGGCGTTCACCGGCGGGCTCGGCGTGAAGCCGTTCACCTCGCTGCGGGGAATGCTCAACCGCGACAACAACAGCGAGATGTTCCGGGTGACCGGCCTCGGCCAGGAAAGGCGCCTGCTGCGTGCCTTCACGCTGGACACCTATCGGCCCAACGAAGGCTGGAGCCTGGCCAACCCGAACTCCATGCCCGCGGGTGTCCCTGCGGGCGGGCAACTGCCAGTCGCGTCGTGGGACGCGGGCGACAAAGCCCGTGATGTGCGCATCACGCCGATCCGCTGGCGAGACGTGTGGCTGCCGCTCTACGGATCGCCGCGCGAGATCACCGGCATCAACGATCAGTGGTTCTACGACCCGGCAAGCGGCACGGCGTTCAGTGAGAGCAGGCAACGCCCGCCCGCCTACACCGTGACCACCACGTTCGCCGAGCCCGGCGAGGACGAACTCCGCGCCGCGCGGGTCGACGCCGCCGAGGTGCCGCCGGTATACACCACGATCGACCAGATCGACCCCAGGGTCGTAGACCTCACCAACCGGATCACCGAGGGCGAACAGACCGCCTTCGACAAGGCGACGGCTATCTGGCGCTTCTTCACCGCCGACAACCGGTTCACCTACGACACCACCACCGCGGCCCGGTCGGACAACGACGCTCTCGCCGACTTCCTGCTCAACGGCAGGCGGGGCTTCTGCGAACAGTTCGCGTCCTCTATGGCGGTCATGCTGCGAACCCAGGGCCTGCCCGCCAGGGTGGCCATCGGATTCACCTCGGGGGTGTTGACCAAGGGATACCGCTCGATCACCGCGCGGAACGCGCACGCCTGGGTCGAGGTCTACTTCGGCGCCGAACACGGGTGGGTGGTGTTCGATCCCACCCCGCTGGACAACGGCCAAGCCACCGTGCCGCCCTACCTGGAGCCGGAAACCCAGCAACGGTCCGAGGACACCAGCGCCGAGGATGAGCGAACGCCCCGCGCCGGAGAGGACCCGACGGACCCCGCGGACGCCGCGGCGGACCCGAGCGACGCTACCGGTTCGGCCGAAGGCTCCGGCCTCTCCCAAGCCCCGGCCTTGGCCCGCTGGTTGACGCTGGTCATCCTGCTGCTGACGGTGGCGCTCACCGCGGCGGCCAGGCACGCCACCAGACGTGCCGGCCTGCTGCGCAGCGGAGTGGTGCGCGACGAGGACCGGAAGAAGATCTCGCTGGCCAGCCGCTGGCTACCGGTGGCTGCCGTGGGCGGCTGGGTGCTTTCCCTCGGCCTGCTCGGCTGGATGGTGTCCTGGTTGCTGGGGATCGCCCTGCTGCTCATCTCGGGCGCTCTGCTCGCTCCCGCGCTGCTGCGGGAGCTCAGCCGCGGCCGCAGGCTGCACGAGATCACCATAAGCGAGCGGACCGCCCCGCAGGCGGCCTGGCACGAACTACTGGACGAGTGCGCCGACCGCGGGGCCCCCATACGCGAGGCCGACACCGTGCGCGAGACCGCACGACGGATGGCCACCGATCACCGGCTCGACGACGAGGGCAAGCAGCACCTGGGCACGGTGGTGGGAGTCATGGAGCGCTCGTGGTACGGAACAGACGGCACGGTCGAGCCGGAGTTCGCGGCCGCCTTCGAGGAAGTGCGCAAGAACTTGCACCGCAACGCCCCGCTGGGCTGGCGGAACAAGGTGCTACCGCGCTCGGTTCTCAAGCGATAGTGCGGCAGAGCGGCGCCCGCCCTACTGCTCGTCGAAGCGGTGGCGGAAGCGCTCTTCCATCCGCTGGGTGAATGAGCTGCGCCGGGACTGCTTGTCCGGCACGTCGCCCTTGCCCTTGCCGTCCTCGCCATCGGACGGCTCGCGCAATGAGGTGAGCGCCAGCAGCACGCCGAAGAACATCACCAGGAACCCGAGCACGCTGACAAACGGAATCTCCGCGATGCGCAGCGGAAGGATCACGCCGAGCGGGAGCAGCGCGATACCGACCACGAACAGCGCGATGCCTTGGATGCGCTTGCGGCGAGATGGCTTGCCGAGGCGCCTCCCCCGCACGCTCGACGCGAACTTGGGATCCTCGGCGTAGAGCGCCTGCTCGATCTGGTCGAGCAGCCGTTTCTCATGCTCGGAGAGTGGCATCGTCCCTCCTCCTCCGGCAGCATCTCGCGGGCGCAGTGCCGCGCAACTCGTGGATCCAATACTCGCGCCCCGAATTTCGGAGCGTCTGCCTCAAGGATACGAGTACTGCGCACCCAGGACTACCCGATCTCATAACTCTTATCCGTCACAGCGCACACCGGGGCGGGCGCGGATTACTCAACTCGGCTTCTCTGTTCCCTCTGACGGTAGCAGCGAGGCGGGCCGGACTGCCTCCGCACCGAACTTGATCCGCGCGTTATCGGCCGCGACCTCGGCATCCCGCCACCGAGGTTCGCCGCCGTCCAGCCGCAACTGCTCACCCGCCGCACCATCGGTCAAGCCGTCGATCCGTACCCCTATCAGGCGAATCTTGGTGGACGGCGTGATGTTCCCGGTGAACAGCGCCAGGGCATGGGCGTGGATCTCGCGGGCCACGTCGGTGGCCGCGGACAACGACCGGGAACGGGTAATGGTGGTGAAGTCGGCGAATCGCACCTTGATCGTCACGGTCCTGCCGCGCAAGCCCTTCTCGCGCAGGCCCGCCGCCACCCGGCCGGACAACCTCAGCAATTCGCGACCGAGCAATACGAGATCATCCTGATCGGTGTCGAACGTGTGTTCCGCGCCAAGGGACTTGTCCGCGGCGTCGGCCACCACCACCCTCGGGTCGTCGCCGTTGGCGAGGGCATGCAGGTGCTCGCCGAGGGCGGCGCCCACCGCGCGCTTGAGCCGGGGCAACGGAGCGTGCGCGACATCGGCGATGGTGTCCAGTCCCAACCGGGCCAGGACCCCCGCGGTGCGCTCGCCGACGCCCCACAGCGCCGATGCGGGTAGCGGGTGCAGGAAATCGAGCATCTCGGCATGCGGCACCACGATCATGCCGTCCGGTTTGGCCATGCCGGAAGCGAGCTTGGCGACGAACTTGACCGGTGCCACTCCGACCGAGCAGGTGATGCCGTGTTCGGCCGCCACCCGAGCGCGGATGGCCGCACCAATCCCGGCCGGAGTGCTGTTCAGCCGCCGCAACGTCCCGCTCACGTCCAGAAACGCCTCGTCGAGGCTGAGCGGCTCCACCAAGGGCGTCACGTCGCGGAAGATCGCCATGACCCCTCGGGACACCTGGCTGTAGAGCCCGCGGGTCGGCGGCAGGTACACCGCATGGGGACACAACCTGCGAGCCGCCGGGACCGGCATGGCCGCCCGCACGCCGTACTCGCGTGCGGGGTAATTGGCCGACAGCACGACCGAGCGCGGCCCAGCCGCGGCCACGACCACGGGACGGTCGGCCAGTTCCGGCCGGGTGCGCAGTTCCACAGCGGCGAAGAAAGCGTCCATGTCGATGTGCACCATCCCGCAGCCGGAATCATCCGGCCAGGAGTCCGGCAGCGCACCCTCATCGACCCGGAAAGGCCGCAATCGGTCGGGCAGATCGGCATTGCGTCCCATCGCGCGGCACCCCGCTCACTAGCCTGCTCGTCGTGCCAGCGCGTGCAACCGGCTCGCGATGTCACGCAAGGGCGGGATCTGCGCCGCTTCCAGCTCGAAATCCGCCAGGTCTGTGTCGCCGGTGTCGGGTACCGAATCGACCACCACCCCGTCGCCCTGCAGCACGGCGATGTCCAGACCGGCGGCAGCGAGCATCCGCTGCAGCCCCGCGCTGTCGAAGCGGCGCAGCAGTGGGTCTCCGTCGTCCGGCAAGATCCCGTTCGGGTCGGCGAGCAGCTGGCGCGCCTCGTCGAACTTGCCCGCCAGCGCCCGGTGCAACACCGCGGCATGGCGGTTGGCGACGAGCACCGAGACCGCGCCGTCAGCGGAGAGGGTCGCGGCGATCGCGGCGATCACGGCCGCGGGATCGTCGACCACTTCGAGCAGCCCGTGCGCCAGCACCAGGTCGGCGGAACCGGGCGCCACCCGGTCCAGCAGCGCATCGGTGTCGTCGGCGACCACCGTGATCCGATCCGATACGCCCTCTTCCTCAGCCCTGCGGTGCAGGGTGGCCAGCGCGTTGGGATTCGGTTCGACCACCGTCACCTCGCAGCCTTCCGCGGCCAGCGGCACCGCCCACACCCCGCTGCCGCCGCCGACGTCGATGACGCGCGGGTGCACACTGCCTCGTTCCCGGGCGGCCACCAGTTCGGCTTCCAGCACTCGACGCACCGTTGACGATCCACGCACCGCTGCGATGTCCTTTCGCATGGGCACACCCTAGTGCGGTGAGCGCAGGGCCCCGAGCACACGCCGGGTCGAGCGTCGCGCACGCCGTTACGGCAGGCGAACTCCCGCACCCGCCGGTTACTCTGCAGCGGTGCACACGCTCGCGGTACTCAGCTTGAAGGGTGGCGTCGGTAAGACGACGGTCGCGTTGGGCCTTGCCTCCGCGGCACAGGCTCGCGGCCTGCGCGCCCTGGTCGCGGATCTGGATCCGCAGTGCAATGCCACCTCCGCGCTCGATCCGGCGGCATCGAGCGCCACCCTCGCCGACGTGCTCGCCGCCCCGCGGCGCTCGGTGTTGGACGCGGCGATCGCGCCGAGCGGCTGGGGTTCGGGACTGGACGTGCTGGTCGGCTCTGAGCGGGCCGGGGAGCTCAACGACCCAGACCCCGGATCCCGGCGGCTGAATCGGCTCGGCAAAGCGATTGCCGAGCTGAATCGGCTGATCGACCACGGCGAACTGCCTTACCAGCTGGTCATCCTGGACTGCCCGCCCTCGCTCGGCAGGCTCACCCGTTCGGCGCTGGTCGCCGCACAGGGTGCGCTGATGGTGACCGAGCCGAACCTGTTCGCGGTGTCCGGTGTACAACGCGCGGCCGAGGCGGTGGACACCGAACGCAGCGACCACAATCCCACGCTGCGTCCGGCCGGTGTGGTGGTCAACCGGGTCCGGCCCCGATCCAAGGAGCACGCCTTCCGCATCGAGGAGCTACGACTGAACTTCGGTACCCAGGTGCTCGAGCCGACCCTGCCCGATCGGACCGCCATCCAGCAGGCGCAAGGTGCCTGCGCCCCGATCCACCGGCTACGCACGCCGGGCGCGCGCGAGGTGAGCCGGGCGTTCGACGCGCTGCTGGACAACGTGGTCAACCACGCCAACACCCCCGCCGTGCGGTAGCCCGGTTCCCTGCGGCACGTCGCGGTGCGTGTGCGGCTACGCTGGCCGGCGTGCAGACTGTCGCGGTACTCAGCCTCAAGGGAGGCGTGGGGAAAACGACCGTCGCTCTCGGCCTTGCCTCGGCTGCCCTCCGCCGCGGCATCCGCGCGCTCGTGGTCGACCTCGACCCACAGTGCAATGCGACGGCCACGCTGGACCCCGACGAGACCGAGTACACCCTCGCCGACGTGCTCACCACGCCCCACCCACCCGTGCTGCAGGCGGCCATCGCGCCGAGTGCGTGGAGCGACCAACTCGATGTGCTCGCCGGATCAGAAGACGTCGAATCACTCAACGACCCGTCGCCGCAGGCACGCACCAGGGACAACCTAACCCGGGCTCTGTCCTGGTTGTCCGATCCGGAGAGCGCGCCGAGGTACGACCTGGTGATCTTGGACTGTCCACCGTCGCTGGGCATGCTGACCCGGTCCGCACTGCTGGCAGCCACCGGGGCGCTGCTGGTGACCGAGCCGACCATGTACGCCGTGTCCGGGGCGCAGCGGGCCTTCGAGGCCATCGAGGAGACCCGGCTCGAGCAGAACCCGCAGCTGCGCGCGCTCGGTGTTCTGGTCAACAAGTTCCGTAACCGGTCCCACGAGCACCACTTCCGGATCGGTGAGCTGCGCGAGAGCTTCGGGCCGCTCGTCATGCCAGTTGCCCTCGCCGACCGGCTCGCCGTGCAGCAAGCCGCAGGTTCGTGCACGCCGATCCATGAGTGGCCGACTCCGGGCGGCCGGGAGATCGCACTCGGCTTCAACCTGGTGCTGGCCCGAATCCTGCGCTCGTCCCGCCGCGGCAGGCACCACCTGGACCCGCCCGCTCGCGGTCAGGACGAAGGTCCTCGCCGCGCGCAGATCAGCCCGGTGCACAGTGAAGTACGCGCCTCGGCCACCTCCTACCGGCCGCAGGCGTCCGAGCCCAGCTGGTTCACTCCCCAGGTCACAGGTCACCAGCACGACTGAGCTAACTGCCCGCACGGCGCGCTGATCCGGTACGGGAGATAGCGCGAGTTTTGAATGAGACACACTGTGCGGGTGCTCTTCGACAAGATCGTCCGGCCCGCGCTGTACCGGATCGGCCGCAACGACCCCGAATTGGTGCACGAGCGCACCGTCACGGCGCTGACCAAAGTCGTTTCGGTGCCACCCGCGTTGGCCATGCTGCGCCGCGTCTACGCGACCGAAGCGCCCAGGACCGTGTTCGGGGTGCGCTTCCCCAATCCGATCGGGCTGGCCGCGGGCATGGACAAGGACGGGCACGCCCTGCACGCCTGGCCCGCACTGGGCTTCGGATTCGTCGAGGCCGGAACGGTGACCAGGCTTGCCCAGCCAGGCAATCCCCAGCCGCGGCTGTTCCAACTGCCGCACAGCGGGGCCGTGATCAACCGGATGGGTTTCAACAACGCGGGAGCCGAGGCGCTTGCCCAGCGCATCGGCGGGCACGGGAAACCCCCGGTTCCGCTGGGCATCAGCATCGGCAAGTCCAAGGCTGCCCGGCTCGAGGAGGCCGTCACCGACTACCAGTTCTCGCTGCGCACCCTCTACCCCTATGCCGACTACTTCGCGATCAACGTCAGCTCCCCGAACACCCCGGGCCTGCGGTCACTGCAGGACCGCTGCGCGCTCACCGAACTGCTCAGCGAGCTCCAGTCCACCTCGGCTTCGATGGCCGAGCGGCTCGGCCTGCCGCGCACCCCGCTGCTGGTCAAGGTCGCGCCCGACCTCACCGACGAAGCACTCGCCGAACTGCTCGAAGTGTGCGACGGCCATGACATCGCGGGCATCATCGCGACCAACACCACCCTGTCCCGGGACGGCCTGCACGCGGCGGATGCGCGACTCGGCAAGGAGATAGGCGGGTTGTCGGGGAAACCGCTGACCACCCGGGCGCGGGAGGTGGTGCGGTTCGTGCACTCGCACACCGCGGGAAAGCTGCCGATCATCGGTGTCGGCGGGATATCCGGAGCGGATGACGCCCTGCGCATGCTCGACGCGGGAGCGAGCCTGCTGCAGGTCTACACCGGGTTCATCTACTCCGGCCCCGCCCTGGTGAGGGACATCGGCCAGGCGATCGCGCGCCGCTCAGGCTGACCGAGGCCGGTTCACCATCAAGACAGTTCACGCAGTGCGATCGCCAGTCCGGCGAGCCGGTCGGTGGCGTCGGTGAGCGCCTGCCTTGAGCTGGCCACCCCGCTGCTGGTGGCGGCCACCGCCCGCCCAGCGGCGGCGACCAGGCTCCCGTAGTCGTCCAATCCGCCGTCGAACTGATCACACAGTGTCCGCACGGCTGAATCGAGGGCAGCGCGCTCGGCGTGCGGCGCGGCGTCGGCGGCCCGCTCGATCGCCTCGATCCGTCCGGCAAGGCCGCGCAGGGCAACCGCGGCCTGCGCAGCCGTCGTTCGCGCGTCGGCCACCGACACCTCGGGGACGCTCGTCGTCGCCCCCGGCGGTGACCGGGACAGCTGGGCCAGCAGTTCGGCAAGGGACGCCTCGGCGTAGCGCAGGCGCCGCATGGGCTCATAGGCGGCCGAGGCACGCGACGGCAACGCCACCCGGGTCGCCGTCGCGGTCGCCGTGGTCCGGCTCAGCCGCCGCAGCCGCAGACCTGACCGCACCCCGAGCGCACCGAACACGACGACACCGGCGATCGCGGTGAACACCGACGCCGAGATTCCGGCCGCGGACGAGGCGCCCACGACGCCCGCGAGGACCGCGATCCCGCACAGGATCGTCAGCACGATCCACAGCGTGAGCGCGCGCGACGTGCGAAGCTTACGGCGATCCAGTCTGGCGGCGGGATCGTTCCACCTCGCCCACGATGACCGGACCTCGGCAATGTCGGGCAAGCGCTCGATGCGCTTGTCGAGGTTCGCGGCAAGCTCACCGAAACCACGCTTGGCCGACATGCCCGTCACCCGCTCGTCAGGCCTTGTTCTGCTGCTGCTCGGCCTCGACGCGCCGCTGGATCTCCTGCTGCACATTCACGCTCGGCGCAGCGTCTCCCGATGCGGGCGCCTTCGCCTCCGATCCGTCGGTGACCTGAGGGGCGACCGCATCGCCCTTCATGGACGCCCGGATCTGCTCGAGCCTGCTGTGCCCCGCCAGCTGGGTGGTGGAGTGCTGTACCTCGAGCATCCGGCCCTGCACCGAGTTCTGCGCGAGCTCGGTTGAGCCGACCGCGTTGGCGTAGCGGCGCTCGATCTTGTCGCGCACCTCGTCCAGCGACGGGGTGTTGCTCGGCGCGGCCAGCTCGGTCATCTGGTTGAGCGATGCGGACACCTGCTCCTGCATCTTGGCCTGCTCGAGCTGCGAGAGCAGCTTGGTGCGCTCGGCCAGCTTCTGTTGCAGCATGCTCGCGTTGCGCTCCACCGCCTTCTTGGCCTGGCCCGCGGCCTGCAGCGCCTGGTCGTGCAGGCTCTTGAGGTCCTCGATGCCCTGTTCGGAGGTCACCAGCTGCGCAGCGAAGCCCTCCGCGGCCACCTCGAAGTCCTGCGCCTTCTTCTCGTCGCCCTTGGCGCGTGCCTCCTCGGCGAGTACCAGCGCCTGGCGGGTCGAGGCCTGCAGCTTCTCGGTCTCACCGAGCTGGCGGTTCAGCTTCATCTCCAGCTGACGCTGGTTACCGATCACCGATGCGGCCTGCTGGGAGAGCGCCTGGTGGGTGCGCTGCGCCTCCTCGATGGCCTGCTGGATCTGCACCTTAGGGTCGGCGTGCTCATCGACCTTCGCCGAGAACGCCGCCATCAGGTACTTCCAGAACTTCACGAACGGGTTGGCCATCTCCTCCGCCTGCCTTCTCGAATCCCAGGGGCGTGCGATCCTGTGGGGCGTTGCCCCCTGATCATGACAACGTCGCTGCCCCGATGATGGGTTCCATCGTGTCAGGTCCGCGGCCGAGCTTCCAGGCGACCCGGGGGATTTCAGGGATGGCCCTGATCTTGCCCGGTCAACGCTCAGGCGGCGATGATGACCTTCGGCGCGACGATCGTGGTGCGCAGGCTCGGCGCGACACTGCCCGCCGAGATGGTCACGTCGCCATGCTGACCCACCGGGCCCTGCTCGCCCTGGGACCGGAGTTCCTCGCGAGCCAGCTCGGCGCCTGCGATGCCGACCTGGTCCAGCGCGGAGACATCGCTGGCCACGTTGAACAGCAGTTCCGACAGTGGCAGGTCCAGCGCATCGCAGATGGCGGCGAGCAACTCGCTCGACGCTTCCTTCTGGCCGCGCTCGACCTCGGACAGATACCCCAGGCTGACCCGGGCGCTGTGGGAGATCTCACGCAACGTACGGCGCTGGTTGGTGCGGGCATGGCGAAGCCGATCACCGATCGCCTCGCGTAACAGCACGGTCATCGCGCGCCTCCCTTCCGATATGCCAGGCGCTACCCACGTTACCCAGCGCGAGCCACCCGGCGCAGAACTTCGCGGGTACTTCTGCCAAGGGCGAACGAGGAAGTCAGCACAAATGTTCCCCCAGCAGGTCAACGGCCGCCGCGACGGCGTCCGCGCGCACCCCGGCCCGATCCCCTGGTGAACGCAGCGAACGGCAGGTACGCACCGCTGGGCCGACCAGGCCAATGAACACCGTGCCCGCGGCCACACCGTCGGCGGGCCCCGGTCCCGCGACTCCGGTCAATCCGAGGCCCCAGTCGGCGCCGCACCGCGCACGCGCACCCGCGGCGAGCTGGATCGCCACCTCGGGGTGCACCGCGCCGTGTTCGGCGAGCAGTTCCTCATCCACCCCGGCCAAGCTGGTCTTGAGGTCGCTCGCGTAGACCACCAGTCCCCCCCGGACCACCGCGCTTGATCCGGCGACCGTCGTGAGCATCACGCACACGCCACCCGCTGTCAGCGATTCCGCGGTGGCCACCGTCTGCCCGCGATCGGTCAGCGCGGCTACGACTTGCGCGGCACGGCTTTCGGCCGTCACGCGCCGATATCCTTGGGTGCCTCCGCCTCCGACCCGGCAGGCACCGCCGCGGGCCCCTGCCCCGGCACCGCGGGTGCGACGATCTCGGGCGCCCGGACCCTGCGCCCCATCGCGCGGAGCCGGAGGGCACGGATCACATAGTCGAATCCGGTGACCACCGTCAGCACCAGCGCCAGCCCCATCGCCGACCAGAGCACCGGGTCCAGCGCATCGGGCAGCGGCAGCAGATACAGCCCGATCGCGATGACCTGCGCCATCGTCTTGGCCTTGCCACCCCTGCTCGCCGGGATCACGCCGTGCCGGATCACCCAGAACCGCAGCAGGGTCACACCGATCTCGCGCACCCCGATCACCCCGGTGACCCACCACGGCAACTCACCGAGCAGGCTCAGCCCGACCAGTGCCGATCCGATCAGCGCCTTGTCCGCGATCGGGTCGGCGACCTTGCCGAAGTCGGTGATCAGTCCGTACTTGCGCGCCACCCAGCCGTCGATCTGGTCGGTGATGGCCGCGACCGCGAACAGCACGGCCGCGGTGATCCGCCAGCTCAGCTCGCCGTCCGCTTTGGCGAACAGCGCGGCCAGGAACAACGGCACGATGATCAGCCGGGACAAGGTGAGCGCGTTCGCCACGTTGAGCGTCGGCACGTGCGTTGCCGCACCTACTGACGGCGCAGGCCGATCGGCGGGGCCGTTCACCGCTCGGCCTGCCCGGGTTCGACGGGACGCACGAGCAGGTCGACGCCCTCGGAGTCAACGACCGCGCACCGGATGATCTCGCCAGCGGCGAACGGGCGGCCCGCGGAGTCAACCAGGATCGATTCGCCGTCCACCTCGGGCGCCTGATGCGCGGCCCGGCCGGTGAGCTTTCCCTCCGTCGCGCTCTCGATCAGCACCTCGACCTCGGTGCCGATGCGCTCCTCCGCGCGTTGTGCGGTGAGTTCCTCGACCAGCGTTGACACCCGGGCCACTCGCTCGGCGACCACATCCGGATCGTGCTTCCCGTCGAACCCCTCCGCTTCGGTGCCGTCCTCGTCGGAGTACCCGAACACCCCGACAACGTCCAACCGGGCAGCGGTGAGGAAACCTTCGAGTTCGGCGAGATCAGCGTCCGTCTCGCCGGGGAACCCGACGATGACGTTGGTCCTGATCCCCGCTTCCGGCGCGTACTCCCTGATCTGGTCGATCAAGGCCAGGAAGGACTCGGTCGAGCCGAACCGCCGCATCCTGCGCAGCACCGCGGGGCTCGAGTGCTGGAAGGACAGGTCGAAGTAGGGCGCGACACCGGGCGTGGTCGCGATGGTGCGCACCAGATCCGGCCGGGTCTCCGCGGGCTGCAGATAGGACACCCGCACCCGGTCGATGCCCGCCAGTTCAGCGAGGCGAGGCAGCAGCAGCTCCAGCGCCCGGCCTGCTCCGCAGTCACGGCCGAGGTCCTTGCCGTAGGACGTCGAGTTCTCGCTCACCAGGAACAGCTCGCGCACACCCTGCCGCGCCAGCCAGGCTGCCTCGGCCACGATCTCCTCGGGGCGGCGGGACACGAAGGAGCCGCGGAAGGAGGGGATCGCGCAGAAGGAGCACTTGCGGTCGCAGCCGGAGGCGATCTTCAGCGCGGCCACCGGGGAATCGTCGAGCCGGTTCCGCAGCGGCAGCGCCGCCCCGGAGGTGGGCACCCATTCGTGGCCGGGCACGGCCACCTGGGCCGCGGCAGCGGGTCGCTCGACGGGGGTGATCGGCAGCAGCGTGCGCCGGTCGGTCGGGGTATGCGCGGCGATGCCGCGTCCCGCTACGACGTCGTCCAGCCGCTCGGCCAGCTGGGCGTAGTGATCGAAGCCCAGCACGGCATCCGCTTCGGGCAGGCTGTCGGCGAGCTCGGCGCCGTAGCGTTCGGCCATGCAGCCGACCGCGACGACCTTCTTGCCGGTGCCGGCGGCGGCGAGCAGGGTGTCCACCGAGTCCTTCTTCGCCGACTCGACGAATCCGCAGGTGTTCACCACGACCACGTCGGCGTCGTCGGCGTCGTCGGCCAGCTCCCAGCCGCCCGCGGACAACCGCCCGGCCAGCTCTTCCGAGTCAACCTCATTGCGGGCGCAGCCGAGCGTCACCAGCGATACGCGTCGCCCGTTCAGGGGGCTTGTGGTGGGAGAAGGCACGTAGCTCAGGGTAGCTGGCGCCGCTGGTCGGCCGGCCACCGCAAGGGCGGTTCCGCGCGGCTACGGCGAGTCAGTGAACAGGCCGGACGCCTATCCGGTTAGGTTTCCTAGGTGCCTCTCGCACCCGACAACCTCACCGTTCGCCGCGCGCGCATCGCGGATGTCCGCGCCGTCAAGGCACTCGTCGACTCCTATGCGGGCCGGGTGCTGCTGGAGAAGGAGTTGGTGACGCTCTACGAGGACGTCCAGGAGTTCTGGGTCGCCGAGCTCGATGGCACCGTTGCCGGCTGCGGGGCACTGCACGTGCTGTGGGAGGACCTGGCCGAGATCCGGTCGGTCGCGGTGGATCGTTCGGTCCGGCGGCGCGGGGTGGGCGATGCGATCGTCAGGCAACTCGTGCGCAGCGCGGTCGAGCTGGGCCTGCCGCGCATCTTCGTGCTGACCTTCGAGACCGAGTTCTTCGGACGGCACGGGTTCACCGAGATCGAGGGTGCCCCGGTGTCGGCGGAGGTCTATGCGGAGATGCGCCAATCCCGCGATCCCGGCGTCGCGGAATTCCTGGACCTGCCCTTCGCCAAGCCCAACACGCTGGGCAACACCAGGATGTTGCTGCGGCTGTAGGTGACTACTCCTCGTCGACGTCCGAGGGTGGCTCGCCCCCGCGGATCAGGTACAGCGCCGAGTCCAGCTCGTCCGGTTTGATCAGCACCTCGCGCGCCTTGGACCCCTCCGAAGGGCCGACGATGCCCCGCGTCTCGAGCAGGTCCATCAGCCTGCCTGCCTTGGCGAAACCGACCCGCAGCTTGCGCTGCAGCATCGAGGTCGACCCGAACTGGGAGGTGATGATCAGCTCGGCAGCCTGTATCAGCACCTCGAGGTCGTCGCCGATGTCGGCGTCGATCTCCTTCTTCTCGCTCACCTTGGCCGCGGTGACACCGTCGGTGTACTCGGGTTGCGCCTGATCCTTGGTGAAGTTGACCACCGAAGCGATCTCCTCGTCGGTGATGAACGCGCCCTGGATCCGGACCGGCTTACCCGCCCCCATCGGCAGGTACAGCGCGTCGCCCATGCCGATCAGCTTCTCCGCTCCCGGCTGGTCGAGGATGACCCGGGAATCGGTCAACGACGAGGTCGCGAACGACAGCCGGGAGGGCACGTTCGTCTTGATCAGGCCGGTCACCACATCCACCGACGGCCGCTGGGTGGCCAGCACCAGGTGGATGCCCGCGGCGCGGGCCTTCTGGGTGATCCGGACGATCGCGTCCTCCACGTCGCGCGGCGCGGTCATCATCAGGTCGGCCAACTCGTCGACGATGGCCATGATGTAGGGATACGGCCGGTACTCCCGCTCGCTGCCCGGCGGCGCGGTGATCTCGCCCGAGCGCACCTTCTTGTTGAAATCGTCGATGTGCCGGACCCGGTTGGCCTGCATGTCCTGGTAGCGCTGCTCCATCTCCTCCACCAGCCAGGCGAGCGCGGCAGCGGCCTTCTTCGGCTGGGTGATGATGGGCGTGATCAGGTGCGGGATGCCCTCGTACGGCGTCAGCTCGACCATTTTGGGGTCGATCAGGATCATCCTGACCTCATCCGGCGTGGCCCTGGACAGCAGCGACACCAGCATGGAGTTGACGAAGCTGGACTTACCGGAACCCGTTGATCCCGCGACCAGCAGGTGCGGCATCTTGGTCAGGTTCGCCGTGACGAAGTGGCCCTCGATGTCCTTGCCGAGGCCGATGACCATCGGGTGGCTGTCCTTGCCCGCGGTGGACGAGCGCAGCACGTCGCCCAGCCGCACCATCTCGCGGTCGGTGTTGGGTACCTCGATACCGACGGCCGACTTGCCCGGAATCGGCGCGAGCAGCCGGACGTTGTCGGTGGCCACCGCGTAGGCGATGTTCCTGGTCAGAGTAGTGATCTTCTCGACCTTCACACCGGGGCCGACCTCGACCTCGTAACGCGTCACCGTCGGGCCGCGGGTGAAGCCGGTGACCTGAGCGTCGATGCTGAACTGGTCGAGCACGCCGGTGATCGCCTCGATCATGGTGTCGTTGGCCTTGCTGCGCTTCTTGGGTGCCTCGCCCAAGGTGAGCAGGTCCGGTGACGGCAGCGTGTAGTCGCCCTCGACGGTGCGGATCACCGACAGGGCAGGTTCCACCTTGCGGGTTTTGCGCTCCGGCACATCGGCCGGCTTGATCTTCGGCTCGGCCGACTGGTCCGCCTTGGGCACCGGGAGTTCCGCGGTGTCACCCCCAGCACCGCTGCCCTGGCGCCTGCGCGACGGCCTGCGCAAGCGCACTGTGGTGGCGTCTGCTTCCTGCTCGAGCCCGGCCCGGCGGGCGGCCAGCGCCCGGCGCTCGGCCAGCACCTCGTCGTACTCCTCGGGGTCAAGGCCCCAACTGCGCAGCCGGTGCGGAATCTGGCGGACGGGGGTGCCGGTGACCACCAGCACCCCGTAGCCGAGCGCGATGATCAGCAAGGGGATCGCCAACCAGACCGTGACTCCCCGCGCGAGGAAGTCGCCCGCGGCCCAGCCGATCCATCCGCCCGCGTACATCATGTCGTCGTGTTCGGCGGGCCTGCCGCTGAACAGGTGCAGCAAACCGAGCAGCGCCAGCGTCATCAGCAGCGAGCCGATGACCATCCGGGGACGGGTTTCCGGTTGCGGTTCGGTGCGCATCAGCACTACCGCGATCGCCACGAGCACCAAGGGCAACGTCACCGCGGCCGCACCGAAGACACCGCGTGTGCCCACGTTCATCCAGCCGCCGACCGGGCCCGCGGCGCGAACCCAGACGCCCACGGCAGTGATGAGCGCGAACGCGACCAGGCCAAGCGCGAGACCGTCCCTGCGGTGTTCGGCCTCGAGGTCTCGGGTCCGCCCGACCGCCCGGGCCACGCTGCCGACCCCCCTGGCGACCATCCCCCAACTGGCCCGAACCGCGCGCCCGAGGCCACCGCCGGATCTGGCCCGGGTGCGGGACGCGGCTTTGCCGGTACGTGACCGTGCGCCGTTGCGCGGCCGTGACGAACCCCCTGAGCTGCGCGGACGCCGCGCGCCCTGCGATCCGCGTGTGGTGCTGCGTTTTCTTGTCACGGTCCCGCTCGCCATACCTCTACGTTAACTCTGAAGCCACACTCGTCACATCTGCCACTCGCGGCACAGCCTTGAATTCTCATGTCGGATCATTCACACCCATGCCGGAATCGCTCACTCGCACGCTGAGCGAACAGAAGTGGCAGGGCCGACACTGTGCCGCATCGGAAAGTCGGGGTCTCATGCGAAAGTCGGGCTATGCACGCTCGTTGAGTGCACCCGCCGTTCGTGTCTCACCTGCACGGACACATGATGAAGCAAGGCCACGGCGACCCGCCAGGCCCCTCATGAAATGCTCTGTTCCATGGTGGCGGTGCAGGTGAGCAAAAACGAACCGACACGCCGGTGGCCGGCCGAAGACCGAGCACCCAGGATCTGGCGCACCATGCTGGTGATGAACCAGTCCGTCGTCGCCCTTGCGGGCAAGCTCAAGGTCACCGGCGGGATGCCGGCCGAACTGTTCGGCAAGCCGCTGCTGATGGCCGCCAACCACATCGGGGTGTTCGACGCGCTGGTGCTGCTGGCAGCGTGCCGGCGTATCGGTGTCGCACCCATATTCATGCTGGCGGGCGGGCTGCTGGACGCTCCGATGCTCGGTCCGGCGCTGCGGGCAGGCGGTCATCTCCGCATCGATCGCGGCAAGACGAGCGCGCTCGACCAGTTCGCCGATGCCACCGAGGCGCTGCGCACCAGTACCGCCCCGGTGCTGGTGTACCCCGAGGGCCGCATCAGCCACGACCCTGGGCTGTGGCCGGAGCGGGGAAAGACCGGTGCGGCAAGGCTGGCGCTAGCCGCCGGGGTGCCGGTGGTGCCGGTCAGCCAGTGGGGCGCGCACGAGGCGGTCTACTGGGGTACCGAGACGGTCAACGGCCTGGCTGATCTCGCCCCGCTGGCACGCTCGGGCCTGACCTCGCCCGTGCGGCGGCCGACGTTCCAGGTGCATTTCGGCGACCCGATCGACCTCTCCGGCCTCGAACAGGGCAAGCCGGGGGCACCCTGGCGCGCCCACTCACGGATCATGCAGGCGATCGCCGACGGGTTGGTACCGCTGCGCGCGGACGAACTCGACGCACCCAGGTTTCATGACCCCACCCGCCCCACCGACGGCAAAAGCCCCTGGAAACCGGCCGCAGGCTAGCGGGGTGCCCCCATGTCCCCAATGTGGCTGTGCGGACGTTGGATCGCGCTGGAGTGCTGGCGCGCAGAGGCCAAGGGGCGGGTGGTAAAACCGGGTGAACATGTCGGTGGCCGGACATAACCTCTCCTGGTGGCCTCTGACCTCTCCGCGCCCGTCCGGCACCCTGTCATCGCCCATACCGGCCGTGGCATCGCGCTGATCCTGCTCGCCTCGCTGTTGTTCGGCAGTTCGGGCGCGATCGGCAAACCCGCGATGCTCGCTGGCATGTCCCCGGTGCAGGTCGCCGCGGCAAGGATCGGGTTGTCGGCGCTGGTCCTGCTCATCGGCGTGGCACTGTTCCGGCCCACCCTGCTCCGCGTCCGCCGGGGCGAATGGCGCCTGCTCGCGGGCTACGGTCTGCTCGGAGTAGCCGGCGTGCAACTGTTCTACTTCGTCGCCGCGGCGCGGATCCCGGTTGGCGTCGCGATCCTGCTGGAGTTCACCTCGCCGGTGCTGATCGCACTGTGGGTCCGTTTCGTGCGCGGTATCCGGCTCCCCCGGGCGATGTGGGCGGGGATCGGGCTGGCGATGACCGGGCTCGCGCTCGTCGCCCAAGTGTGGGACGGCCTGCGGTTGGACGCCGTCGGCCTGCTCGCCGGCATGCTGGCCGCTGTGTGTTCGGCGGCGTACTTCCTGCTTGGCGAGCATGGTGTGAGCACACGTCACCCGCTCGGCATGGTCACCTGGGGCATGGTAATCGGCGCGCTCGCGGTGTGCGCCATAGCGCCGCCCTGGACCTGGCCGGTGGATGTGCTGAGCGGCAGCGCGGCATTCGGCCCGTGGCAGCCACCGGTATGGGCGCTGCTGGTGGCGTTGACGCTGATCTCGACGGTGCTGGCCTACCTCGCAGGGATCACCGCGCTACGCCACCTGCCCGCGTCGGTGGCCAGTGTGCTCGGGCTGTGCGAACCGCTGGTCGCCACCGCTCTCGCTTGGGCTCTGCTGGGCGAATCGCTGGCGATCCTGCAGCTCATCGGAGCAGGAGTGCTGCTGACCGGCGCGACGATCGTGCAGTTGAACTCCCCGGGAAAGCAGCCGACTCCGGCGGAGCCGTTGCCCGACCCGGTGAGGTCGTGAGCGGCAGTTGAGTCCGCTCACGACACCCACCCGAGCTCAGCCCTCCAGCAGCGTGTTCATCTCGACGATCTCGGCTTGCTGAACGGCGTTCGGCCTAAATCCGCGGCGATTGGAAAGACACCGGCCGCGCTGCACAGGTCTGCTGCCCACCCGCGGAATGGTGGTGGCACTTGCCGGTCTGCTCGTCATGATCAGCGGCACCGCCCGCGTCATCGCGCCACCGCTAGACCGGGATGACGGTGGGCACGATCATCGGGCGGCGACGGTAGGTCTGCGCGACCCACCGGCCGACTACCCGCCGCACAGCCTGGGCGATGCGATGCGTGTCGGTGATGCCCTCAGCCTCTGTGCGGGCCAGTTCCATCTCGACCAGCGGCAGCACGGCGTCCAACGCTTTGGGATCGTCGGAGAAGCCTCGGCCGGACACGGTGGGCGCCGTCACCGCCCGCCCGGTGCTGTGGTCGATGGCCACATTGATCGCGATGAAACCGCCTTCACCGAGGATCAGCCGATCTGACAGCGTGGACTCGCCGACGTCACCCACCGAGAGACCATCGACGTAGACGTGACCGATTTCCACCCGGCCGGTGCGACTCGCCTGTCCGTCGACCAGGTCGACCACGACGCCGTCCTCGGCGATCACCACGTTGCGAGGATCGACGCCGGTCTTGACGGCGAGTTCGCCGTTGGCGCGCAGGTGCTTCCACTCCCCGTGCACCGGCATCACGTTGCTCGGCCGGATCGCGTTGTACAGGAACAACAGCTCCCCCGCGGAGGCATGGCCGGACACATGCACCTTTGCGTTGCCCTGGTGCACGACGTTGGCGCCCATCCGCACCAGCCCGTTGACCACATTGAAGACAGCGGTTTCGTTACCGGGAACCATGGAACTGGCCAGCACCACGGTGTCCCCCGGGCGCAGGGTAATGTTGCGGTGCTCGCCCCGCGCCATCCGCGAGAGTGCCGACAGCGGTTCCCCCTGCGACCCGGTGGAGACGAACAACACCCTGGTCCCGGGGAGATTCGCCGCCTCGTCGGCGTCGATGAGCAGACCGTCCGGCACGTTCAGGAAGCCCAACTCGGCGGCGATGCCCATATTGCGCACCATCGAGCGGCCCACGAACGCCACCCGGCGACCGTGCGCGACCGCGGCGTCCAGCACCTGCTGCACGCGGTGTACATGGCTGGCGAAGCAGGCGACGATGACCCGCTGCTTGACCTGGCTGAGCACGCTCGCCAGCACCGGGCCGATCTCCCGCTCGGGAGTGACGAAGCCGGGTACCTCCGCGTTGGTGGAGTCGATGCACAACAGGTCGACACCTTCGTCACCCAGCCGGGAGAACCCGGCCAGATCGGTCAGCCTGCCGTCCAGCGGCAACTGGTCGAGCTTGATATCGCCGGTGTGCAGGACCAGCCCGGCCTCGGTGCGGATGGCGACCGCCAGCGCGTCCGGGATCGAGTGGTTGACCGCGAAGAACTCGAGATCGAACGGACCGATCGCGCGCTGGTCTCCCTCGCTGACGTGCACCAGCGTCGGTCGCTGCCTGTGTTCTCTGCATTTGGCGGCCAGCAGGGCAAGGGTGAACTGCGAACCGTACACCGGTAGGTCGGGGCGCAGGCGAAGCAGGAACGGCACCGCGCCGATGTGGTCCTCATGGCCGTGCGTGAGCACCAGGGCGTCGATATCGTCCAGCCGGTCCTCGATCGCGCGAAAGTCCGGCAGGATCAGGTCGACACCGGGCTGCTCGTCCTCGGGGAACAGCACGCCGCAGTCGACGATCAGCAGCCTGCCGCCGAACTCGAAGACGGTCATGTTCCTGCCGACTTCGCCGATCCCGCCCAGCGCGACGATCCGAAGGCCGCCCGCGGGCAGCGTCGGTGGGGCGTTGGTCGGTCCCGGTCCCGTCACCAACTCTGCGGGCGAGTTCACTCCGGTAGGTTCCCCACGCTGGTGTGGGTCGTCGGTGCGACGTACGCGGCCGAGGCATCGGCGTGCGCGACGCGCGAACTGTGCCAGTCGGACGAGAAAGCCTCCAGCGGAACGCCCGCCTGGGTGAGGTCATTGGCGATCGCCTGAACCTGGTCTTGCGTCGCGGGCACGATCGGCAACCTCGGATCGCCGACGTCGTAGCCGCGCAGGCGCAGCGCGGTCTTGGCGAACACCACGCCGCCCACCCGGGAGAACGCCCGCAGGACCGGCAGCATGCCGCGATGGTTGGTGCGCGCGGTCGAGGTATCACCGGTCTCGTAGGCGTCGATCATCGCCGCGATCCGGCCGGCCACGACATGCCCGATCACGCTGACCACCCCGGCGGCCCCCACCGAGAGCCACGGCAGATTCAGTGCGTCGTCACCGGAGTAGTAGGCGAGGTGTGTGTTGGCGATGACCTCGCTGCCGGCCAGCAGGTCCCCCTTTGCGTCCTTGACGGCCACGATCCGCGGGTGCTCGGCGAGCCTGCGCAGCGTGTCCACCTCGATCGGCACGATCGAGCGGGGCGGGATGTCGTAGAGCATCACCGGCAACTCGGTGGCGTCGGCGACGGTGGTGAAGTGGGCGTACAGACCGGCCTGGCTGGGCCGGGAATAGTACGGCGTCACCAGAAGCAGGCCATGTGCGCCCGCCTTCTCCGCCTGCCGGGCGAGTTCGACACTGTGCGCGGTGTCGTAGGTGCCCGCACCGGCCACGACGGTGGCCCTGGCGCCCACCGTCTCGACGACGGCGCGGACCAGTTCGGCCTTCTCCTTGTCGGAAGTGGTGGGGCTCTCACCGGTGGTACCGTTGACCACCAGTCCGTCATTACCCAGGTCCACCAGGTGTTCGGCCAGCTCAGCGGCCCGCTTCAGATCCAGGGCGCCGTCGGAGTCGAACGGGGTGACCATGGCGGTGAGCACGCGGCCGAACGGACGCCCGGGCGCGGCTGTGGGAGCTGGCATCGACATGTCTTGACGGTACCGCGTTGGTCCATCCAACACGCCGCCGACCTGAGCCGATGTGGCGTGGCGTTCAGCGCACCTCGCGCATCGGCTCTCCGCGAACCTGGACAGCGCGGGCTCACCGGCCTATGCGGCCCCATCTGAGGTCAGCCGCGATGGACCTCGTGGCCGGAGATCTCCAGTGCGTCGATGGCGCGCGCCAGATCGGTTTCCTTGACCAGCACGTGGTCGGTGTCGAATGTGGACAGCGAGAACAAGGCCACTCCGGCTGCGGCGAGTTCGCTGGCCAGCGCGGCGATGATGCCGGTGAGCGTGAACTCCAACGGTCCGCGCACGGACAGCAGGCGCCACCCGCCCTCGGTGGTGGCCGGCCCTTCGCCGATCGCGCTTCGCCACACCGCGAGCGGGCAGATCACCGACACCTCCTTATCAGTCTTGGTCACCGACACCAGTGCGCCCTCCACCTCAGCGAACAGGCTCGCGGGGGCGCCGTCGGCAGGGTCCAGCCGCGCCACCACGTACTCCCCCGGTTGGACGTCGATCGCAAGACGCCGCATCAGCCTTCGAGCACCTTCGGGCTGGACGCGACCTCGGTGCCATCGGGCAGCGTAGAGATGGTGAAGTCGGCGAACACGTTCTCGGCCACCTTCTGCAACTGCCGCAGGCATTCCACCGCGAGAGCGCGGATCTCGACGTCGGCGTGCTCGGTGGCGCGCATAGCGATGAAGTGCCGCCATGCGCGGTAGTTGCCAGTGACCACGATGCGGGTCTCGGTGGCATTGGGCAGGATCGACCGAGCGGCCTGGCGAGCCTGCTTGCGCTGCAGGGTCTTACTCGGCGCGTCGGCGAACTTGTCCTCCAGGCCGGCCAGGAGTTCGTTGTAGGCATCTTGGCTGGCCTGCGCCGCGGCGAGGAACTTCTCGTGCAGTTCGGGGTCGCTGGCGATGACATCCGGCTCGACGAACGCCGCGTCCCGCTCGGGAACGTAGCGCTGCGACAGCTGAGAGTAAGACAAATGCCGGTGCCGGATCAGTTCGTGGGTCAACGAGCGGGAGATGCCGGTGATGTAGAACGTGACCGAGCCGTGCTCGAGCACCGAGAGGTGACCGACCTCGATGATGTGGTCGACGTAGCCCGCGTTGGTCGCGGTCTTCGGGTTGGGCTTCTTCCACGACTGGTAGCAGGCCCGGCCCGCGAACTCGGCGAGCGCCTGCCCACCGTCAGCGTCGGTGGACCACGGAACGTCTTCCGGGGCGAAGAACTCCGTCTTCGCGATCAACTGAACCTTCGGCGAGACCGTCTCTGCCACTTCCACCGACCCCGTTTTGTCGATTCGTACCCACGCTGCGGGCCTGACTCGGGCAGCCTAACCGGCGGCGCCCACGATTCTCGAACGGCATGGACAGCGAGTCGCGTGACATCATTGCGCGGTTGACTGACGCCATCTATGACGCCATAGTGGTGTCATGGACTTGACACCGTACATCGCCGGTCTTCGCGAGGACCTCACTACAACGGCCTCGGCCGGAGATGACCAGACCAGGCGCGTCGCGGCGACGCTGTCGGCGGCCCTGGAGCCCGCGGTGCGGCTGGCGCTGATGAACGCGCTGTCCGATCTCGCTGCCGAGGTGACCGCACACCTGGACGACCACGTGGTCGAGGTGCGACTGGACGGCCGGGATGTGCGCGTCGTCGTCACCTCCACCGGCACGCCCGACGACATCGATTCCGAGGGTCCGCCTCCCCCGCCGCCTCCTCCAGCTGATGGCGGGGACATCAGCCGGATGACCCTGCGCTTGTTCGAGGAGATCAAGAACAAGGCGGAGCAAGCGGCGGCGGCGCAGGGCGTCTCGCTCAATACCTTCGTCTCGCAGGCGGTTCAGGGCGCGCTGCACGGCAGGGGTCGCGAACACGGGCGCGGCAGGCAGGGCAGCAAGGGGCCGTGGGGGCCACCAGGCGGGCGCGGCTGGAACTCCGGCGGCGGCAGCAGGCTGCACGGGTGGGTGCAGGGATGAGCGAGGACTTCGTCCGGTCGCAGGACTTCGACACCGACGGGCCGGTCGAACTGGATCTCGCCCTCGGTGCGGGCCGGATCGACATCGAACTGTCCTCTTCGGACGATGGCGAGGCAGGCCGGGTCCGGGTCGAGCTACGGCACGATCCCAACGCGGGATCACCGTGGACGCAAGGCATGTCCAGCATGCTCAACTGGGTCAACGAGCAGTTCGGCGATCAGCTGGGCTCCGATCTGCATGGTTCCGCACCGGATGCGGTGGCTCAGGCCGCGATCGACATGGTCGGCAACCGGTTGATCGTGCGAGCACCGACTCCGTTGCCACTGCGGCACATTCCGCTCGCACTGACCGTGCGGGCCCCGACCGGATCAAACCTGAAGATCAAGACCAGCTCGGCCGCCGTCACGGTGCGCGGGGCTGCGGACCGGGTCGACATCGCCACCGGCTCCGGCGATATCGAATTGGGCGGAACCCAGGGCTCGGTCACCGTGCGCTCCGGGTCAGGCGGCATCACGCTCGGCTCCGTCCCCGGGACCCTGCAACTGCGCACCAGCGGCGGAGAAGTCCGGGCCGCCAGCCTGTCCGGCTCGGCCACGGTGGCCACCGGGACCAGCGGGGTGTGGGTCGGCGTCGCCGACGGTGACGTCCTGGCCCGCAGCGGCAGCGGTGATATCACGGTGGCCGACGCCGGCGCGGGTTCGGTCGAACTGCTCTCCGGATCAGGCGAGGTCAGGATCGGCGTGCGGGCCGGGGTGGTGGCCGAGATCGACTTGTCGTCGGGTTCGGGCACTGTGTCCAGCGAACTCGACGTCTCCGACACGCCACCCGATGACGACGTCGCCCTCCGGGTTCGCGCCCGCACCGGCTCAGGCCGCGCAGTAGTCACCCGCACCCTGCAGTAGGGCTACGCACCCAGCGGTCGTGCGTGAATGTTGTTGCATGGGCAACCTTGAGCACTCACGACGCGCGCGACCCCGTCGTGAGTGCTGAGGGGGTCGTCGGGAAGACAACATTCACGCACGAGGACCCCGCTACGCTGGTCGGCATCATGAGCGTGCAAGTGGTCAGCCCGATCCTGGTGGGTCGGACTGCAGAATCCGAGCGGTTGCGGCGCGCATTCGCCAGCGGCGCGGAACATGCGGACAGCTGCGCCCCGAATAGCGGGACCCGGGCCGCAAGCCGGACCGCGCGCGGCGCGGCTGGTTCACCCGGCGGCTCGCTAGAACACCCGCGTCAGCATCACGATCGTCGGCGACGCCGCACATCCGATGCTCCCGTTCGGTGCCCAAGGTGCCAATCAGGGCATCGAGGACGCCCTGGCACTGGCGGCCAGCCTGCGCATGACCGGGACCTACGACGCCGAGCACGCGGCGGTGGCCGCCTGAGTGGACGCCTCAGGCAGCAGCGCGGAGGGCTGCCGCAATATCCCCTCGCTCCCCCACCACGACGTCGTCCAGTCCCAGCCAGTGCGCCATGGTGCGCAGTTCCGTACTGAGCTCGACGGCCACCCGCCCATGATCGGCGCCGGGTTCGGCGAAGGCGCCCTGCACCCGGAGCGCACCTGCCGCCCGATCCGCCTTGAGGTCAACCCGCGCGACCAGCGCACCGTCGAGCAGGAACGGGAAAACGTAGTAGCCGTGCACCCGTTTCGGCTCGGGCACATAGATCTCGATGCGGTAGAAGAAGTCGAAGATCCGCTCGGTGCGGGCGCGCTCCCAGATCAGCGGGTCGAACGGGCACAGCAGGGCCCGGCCGGTGATCCTCCGTGGCACCCGCGCCTCGGCGTGCAGGTAAGCCTGCTGCTGCCAACCACGCACCCGCACCGGTTCGAGCACGCCGGCCTCGATCAACTCCGCCACGGCGAGCCTGCTCGCCTCTGGCCGAAGCCGGTAGTAATCTCGCAGATCGGCTTCGGTGGCAACGCCCAACGCGGTCGCCGAGCGCGCGATCAGCTCCCGTGCGGCGTCAGCTTCGTCCAGCTCAGGCGCCGCGAGCGCGTCAGCGGGCAACACCCGCTCGGGCAGGTCGTAGAGCCGCTCGAAACTTAGTCGGGAACCAGTGGTCAGCTCCCCCGCGGCGAACAACCACTCGCACGCCAGCTTGACCTCCGACCGATTCCACCAGCCGCCCTTCGTGCGCCCCGCGGTGGCACCGAGCTCGCGTTCCAGCGTCCCGGCGCCCACCGGGCCGAAGTCCTTGACCGCAGCGATCACCTCGTCAGCCAGATGCGGTGCGGTGTTCGCGATCGACTCAGGGTCGGCCAGGAACCTTCTGTTGTATGCACGCATCCGGTAACGCAGCAGCGGCCAGTCCGCGACGGGCAGCAAACTCGCCGCGTGCGCCCAGTACTCCACCAGCATCCTGGGCTGCCGCGCGCTGTGCGACCAGGCCGCGTCGTCCACCAGTGCTGGTGGATACGGACCGAGCCGAGCGAACAGCGGGGCATAATGCGCGCGCACCGCGACGTTCACCGAATCCAGTTGCAGCAACTGGATTCGGCTGAGCACCGTCTTCAGGTGCCGTCGGGTCACCGGCCCCGACGGCCTGGCGTCGGCGAAGCCTTGAGCCGCCAACGCTATTCGGCGCGCCACCTGAGCGGAGAGGATTCGCATGAGCGCATGCTGCCATCCGCCACCGACACAATGCGGGCCAGCCCGGTAGGTTGCACGCCATGGCCCGCCCCGACGTACATCTGGCTCGTCCCGAGGACGCACCCGAGATCGCCCGGATCCAACGCGACACCTGGCGGGCCGCATACGCCGACCTCCTCGGCGCCGACGCAATGACGCGACTTGACGGGCCGGCCACCGAGCAGCGCTGGGCAGCCGCGATCGGTCACCCGGACACGGATGTCTTCGTGGCCACCGAGGGCAGCTACACGGTCGGGTTCTGTGTGTCCGGACCCGCACCCTCGGACGAGCTGGCCGACCCGGACGGGCGCCTGCCCGAGGACGCCGTGCGCATCGGATTCATCGCCACCGTCCTGGTGGAGCCACGGTGGGGCCGCCGCGGCCACGGGGGCAGGCTGCTCGCCGCCGCCGCCAGGGCGCTTAGGTCCCGTGGCGCCCAGCGGGCCGTGACCTGGGTGTCCGAATCGGACTCGGCCACGCTCAGTTTCTATCGCGGAGTTGGCTGGAACCCGGACGGCACCGTGCGGACATTGGACACCGGAGATCGCACCATCCGCGAGATGCGGCTGACCGGCGGGCTGGAGCTGCGGTTACGAGAGTGACCCCGCGGCGGTCAGTCGCGCTGTTCCAACTCGATCGCCTGACGCATGATTTCCCTGGCGCGCCGCCGATCACCGGCGATGTCGTAGGCATGCGCCAGCCGATACCACGTGCGCCAGTCCTCCGGATCGGCCTCGACCTCGGCACGCCGCTCGGCGAACCACTCATCGGCCGCGGCGCGATCCACCCGTCCGCTCGGCCTGCGCGGCAACGAGGACACATCGGGCAGCCCATCCTCGGCGGCGAGCTTCGCGGCCAGCCGCGCAATCCGCAGCCCGGAGCGCCAGGTGGTAACCACGATCCACAGGCCGAGTAACGGCAACAGGAGCACACCCACACCGAGCAGCACCGGTATGGTGTCGCCGGTGCTCAGCAGCGCTACCGCACGCCCGGCCAGCAGCACAAGGTAGATCAGCACGGCCGCGGTGAGCAACACCGCGGCCACCAGCGTCTTGTTCCTCACAGGTCCATGAACTTGTCGAGGCCAACCGTCAGGCCGGCGTGCGAGGAAACCTGCCGCACGCCGAGCAGCACACCCGGCATGAACGAGGAGCGGTGCAGCGAGTCGTGCCGGATGGTCAGCGTCTCGCCCTCGCCGCCGAGGAGCACTTCCTGGTGCGCGACAAGTCCGGCGAGGCGCACCGAGTGCACGGGGATGTCGGCGACCCGAGCCCCACGCGCGCCCTCGTCCGCCGAGGTCGTCGCGTCGGGGATCTCGCCCAGCCCGGCTTGCGCGCGCACCTTGCCGACCAGGCGCGCGGTGTGCGCAGCGGTCCCGGACGGGGCGTCGGCCTTGCGGTTGTGGTGTAGCTCGATGATCTCCACCGTCTCGTAGTACCGAGCGGCCAGTTCGGCGAATCGCATCATGAGCACCGCGCCGAGCGCGAAGTTCGGCGCGATGAGCACACCGACGCCGGGCTTGGCCGACAGCCATTCCTCGAGGGTAGCCAGCTTGTCCGCGCCGAATCCGCTGGTGCCCACCACCGCGTGGATACCCGCGTCGACACAGAACTTGAGGTTGTCCATGACCACGTCGGGGTGGGTGAAGTCCACCACCACGTCCACGGAAGCGTCGGTGAGCGTGGACAGCGGGTCGCCCGCATCGACCTTGGCCACCAAGTCCAGGTCGCACGCGGCGTCGACGGCTTCGCAGACCGTCGAGCCCATCCGCCCGTCCGCGCCGACTACGCCGATTCGAATCGGGTTGCTGCTCACGCCACCACCTCGGGTAGATCGTCCGGAAGGTCTTCGAGGTGAGCGTACGGCCCGACCACCGCGGCCGAGCAGATGCCACCCGGCCGAGCCAGCAGCACGCCTGCCAGGTCGGCCACCTCGGTGGAGGTCACCGCGTCGATCCGCGCGATCGTGTCGTCCACGCTGAGGTACCGGCCGAAGTTCAGTTCGTTCTTGCCGATCCTGGTCATCCTGGAGGCGGTGTCCTCGAGTCCCAGCACAAGGCCACCACGCAGTTGCCCCTTGGCGCGGGCGACCTCTGCGTCGGTGAGGCCGTTGTCCGCGACATCGCCAAGGACCTCGCGGATCACCCTGGCCACCTCGCCGAGCCGATCCGGCTGGCATCCGGCATAAAGTGACAAGTGACCGGTGTCGGCGTAGCACGCCATCGAGGAGTAAACCTGGTACGCCAGCCCGCGACGCTCGCGGACCTCCTGGAACAGCCGTGAGCTCATCCCCCCGCCGAGGGCGGCGTTGAACACGCTCAACGGGAATCGGCGGTCGTCGTGCCTGCTCACCGCGTGCAGCCCGAGCATGACGTGGGCCTGCTCGGTGTCGTCAGTGTGCAGCACCAACTTGCGAGGCACAACGATCTCGGCGTGGCCGGCACGAGGTGGTTCCGGAGTGTCCACCGCGGACAATTTGTCGCCCAATGCCTTGTCCACCAGGCGAAGCACGTCATCGTGCTGCACGTTCCCAGCAACGGCGAGGACCATCCTGGGCAGCCTGTACTCCGTACGGTAGAAGTGTCGCAGCGCGGCGGCATCCATCTCGGTGATCGACAGCTCGGATCCGAGCACCGGCTTGCCCAGCGGGTGATCACCGAGCATGGTGGCCAGGAAGATCTCGTGCAGCTGATCTTCCGGGTCGTCGTCGCGCATGGCGATCTCCTCCAGCACGACACTGCGCTCGGTGTCCACATCGGAGTCCGCGCACGCGGCGTCGAACACGACGTCAGTGACCAGGTCCATGGCCAGCGGCAGATCGGCATCAAGCACCTGCGCGTAGTAGCAGGTGTGCTCCTTGGAGGTGAACGCATTGAACTCACCGCCGACCGCGTCGATCTCCTCGGCGATCTGCGCGGCACTACGGTGCGCTGTGCCCTTGAACAGCAGGTGCTCCAGGTAGTGCGCGGCGCCCGCTACGGCGGGGTCCTCGTCACGCGAACCGATACCGACCCACAGGCCCACGGTCGCCGAACGCATGCCCGGTACCTGCTCGGTGATCACCCGCAGGCCACCGGGCAGCACCGTCAGCCGCACACCGTTGTCCAGTTCAGTGGTCATTGACACCTCAGGTATGGCGAGGGCGGCCACATGTCGACATATGGCCGCCCTCGGTAGACGCGCTGAGCTACGAGCCGATCAGGCTTCGCTCTTCTCGCCGGAGTCGGCGGCAGGGGCACCCTCGGCGGGCTTGTCCTCCTCGTCGCGAACCGGGATCAGGCTGATCTTGCCGCGCTGGTCGATGTCGGCGATCTCCACCCGGAGCTTGTCACCGACGTTGACCACGTCCTCGACCTTGCCGATGCGCTTGCCGTTGCCCAGCTTGGATATGTGCACCAGGCCATCCCTGCCCGGCAGCAGCGAGACGAACGCACCGAAGGCCGCCGTCTTCACCACGGTGCCCAGGAACCGCTCGCCGATCTTGGGCAGTTGCGGGTTCGCGATGGCGTTGATCTTGTCGATCGCCGCCTGCGCGGACGGTCCGTCGACGGCACCGACGTAGATGGTGCCGTCGTCCTCGATGGAGATGTCCGCGCCGGTCTCCTCGGTGATCGAGTTGATCATCTTGCCCTTCGGGCCGATGACCTCGCCGATCTTGTCCACCGGGATCTTCACGCTGGTGACGCGCGGCGCATACGGGCTCATCTCGTCCGGACCCTCGATGGCCTCGGCGATGACCTCCAGGATGGTCAGCCGGGCATCCCGAGCCTGGTTCAGCGCGGCGGCAAGGACATCGGAGGGGATGCCGTCCAGCTTGGTGTCCAGTTGCAGCGCGGTTATCACGTCCTTGGTGCCCGCGACCTTGAAGTCCATGTCACCGAAGGCATCCTCGGCGCCGAGGATGTCGGTCAGTGCGACGTACTCGGTCTTGCCATCAACCTCGTCAGAGACCAGGCCCATGGCGATACCGGCCACCGGCGCCTTCAGCGGGACACCCGCGTTGAGCAGCCCCATGGTGGAGGCGCACACCGAACCCATCGACGTGGAACCGTTCGAACTCAGCGCCTCGGAGACCTGCCGGATGGCGTAGGGGAACTCGTCGCGCTTGGGCAGCACCGGGACCAGGGCCCGCTCGGCGAGCATGCCGTGGCCGATCTCCCGCCGCTTCGGGGTACCCACGCGGCCGGTCTCGCCGGTGGAGAAGGGCGGGAAGTTGTAGTGGTGCATGTAGCGCTTGGTGGTCTCCGGCGAGAGGGTGTCCAGCGACTGCTCCAGCCGCAGCATGTTCAGCGTGGTGATGCCCAGGATCTGGGTCTCGCCACGCTCGAACAAAGCCGAACCGTGCGCCCGCGGGACCACGGCGACTTCGGCGGACAGCGACCGGATGTCGGTCAGCCCGCGGCCGTCGATGCGCACCTTGTCGCGCAGGATGCGCTGGCGGATCAGCTTCTTGGTCAGCGCGCGGAACGCCGCGCCGATCTCCTTGTCGCGGCCCTCGAAGGCCTCGCCCTCGCCGAGACCGACCTTGGCCAGCACGGCGGCCTTGACCTCGTCGGTGGCGTTGTCCCGGTCCTGCTTGCCGCCGATGGCCAGCGCCTTGGTCAGATCCTTGGTCGCGATCGCGGCCACGGCATCGAAGGCGTCGGGCTGGTAGGCAGGGAACACCGGAAAGTCACCGACCGGCTTGGCCGCCGCGTCGGCCAGCGCCTGCTGGGCCTCGCACAGCACCCGGATGAACGGCTTGGCCGCGTCCAGGCCCTCGGCCACCACCTGCTCGTTCGGCGCCTTGGCACCGCCCGCCACCAGTTCGAAGGTGTTCTCGGTGCCCTCGGCCTCGACCATCATGATCGCCACATCATCGCCAATGGTCCGGCCCGCGACGACCATGTTGAACGTGGCCTTCTCCAGCTGCTGCCAGGTCGGGAACGCCACCCACTGGTCCTCGATCAGCGCGACCCGCACGCCGCCGATCGGGCCGGAGAAGGGCAGGCCGCCGATCTGGGTGGACGCCGAGGCCGCGTTGATTGCCAGCACGTCGTAGGGGTCGTCCGGGTGCAGGCTCTGCACCGTGATGACGACCTGGATCTCGTTACGCAGGCCGTCGGTGAACGACGGGCGCAGCGGCCGGTCGATCAGGCGGCAGGTCAGTACGGCGTCGGTGGAAGGACGGCCCTCGCGGCGGAAGAACGCTCCGGGGATGCGGCCGACCGAGTACATGCGCTCCTCGACGTCCACGGTCAGCGGGAAGAAGTCGAAGTGCTCCTTCGGCTGCTTGGACGCGGTGGTCGCGGAGAGCAGCATGGTCTCGTCGTCAAGGTAGGCAACCACGGCACCGGCGGCCTGCTTGGCCAGCCTGCCCGTCTCGAAGCGGACGGTGCGGGTGCCGAACTTTCCGTTGTCGATGACGGCTTCCGTCTCGTGTACAACGGCTTCAGTCATAGAGAGTTTTCTCCTCATCAATGCGGGCAACGCCGGTATCCCACCCTCCCAGGATGGGGTACGCCCGAGTGACGAGGCCGGTCTTCGATCGAAGTCCCCGGGGCTGCCGCGGTCAACACCGCGTGCCCGGGAACCACTACCGAGGACCGGCGAAGGCGTCCTCGCGTGCGCTTGGCATGTGCCCTGTGTCTAGTTGGTAGTGCCGAGGGGGAGCGCCCGGCTCGGGTGCTCCCCCTCGGAGTGTGTCATCGGCGAAGGCCGAGGCGCTGGATGAGCGTCCGGTATCGCATGATGTCGACCTTCTTGACGTAGTCCAGCAGCCGGCGGCGACGGCCGACCAGCAGCAGGAGACCACGGCGAGAGTGGTGGTCGTGCTTGTGCTCCTTGAGGTGCTCGGTGAGTCCGACAATGCGCTTCGTCAGCAGAGCGACCTGAGCTTCTGGGGATCCGGTGTCCGAGTCGTGCAAGCCGTACTCGGCCAGGATCGACTTCTTCTCTTCGGTGGACAGCGCCACTCGTATTTCTCCTTGGGTACGTACCGTGCTGATCTGTGTTGATGGTCGGACCCCGCAAGCGGGCCCTCCCGTCGGTCGCGGCCGCCACGGACTGCAGCCGAACCCAACGCCGAGGGTATCAGGCTGCATTCGAAACGCCGCCATCGCAGGTACCTTGGCCGGGCACTTCGGTGCGGGCCATCTCAGTCGAGTAGCCCGAACCGCTCACGCACCGTGTATCGGGGCCCGGCGCGACTCAGTTCGCTGCGCATCAACACCACCTCGGCCGCCCGCCACCGGGGACCGCGATAGCCGGCCAGTTCCGCTGCCCAGTGCCGCGCAGCCCGCTGCTGACCGTGACCTCGCCATCGGGCGAGGGTCAGGTGCGGGTGATAGGGACGATCCACCTGATCGCCACCGGCAGCGCCGGCCAGCGGGCCCGACGGCCCCCGCACACCCACCCAGAGCACGCCGGGGAAGGCGCCCGCGCCCTCGATCGACAACCGGACCGCTCGCTGCCCGGCCAGCCGCTCGGCCAGCCATTCCGCGCGCCGTTCGGGATCGTCCTCGCCGTAGAAGGCCAAGGTGAGATGCCACCGCGAGCGGGGCGCCCAGCGCAACTCCTCTCTGTCGTGGTCCGGGCCGAGACGGTGGAGTTCGGCCTGGATCGAATCGAGCACGTGCTCCGGCGGGACGATCGCGGCGAACAGGCGCATCGGCGAGTCAGGCGCCCTTGCCCGCCCTGCGCAGCAGATCGGCGGTGGCCGGAAATTCTTCGTCGAGCTGATCTGCCGCCTCGACCAGGTTCTCGTTCTCCGCCACATCGCGCAGCGCGGCGAGCAGAGTCGGCTCCGAGATCCCCGCGTGCACCGGGAAGTTGTCCCGGCCCACGGTGGGATTGGACCCACGCACGTCCTCCATTGCGGCCTTGATCGCTTCCGGATCCCCCGCCGCGACCCCCGGGGTGAGGATCTTGCGTTCCAGCATGATCAGGCGAGCCAGCACGGCCGGATTGCCGATCTTGGCGCGCCGCCCGCTCATCACCTGGCTGAGCATGGGCGCGCTGATGCCGAGCACGTCGGCGAGGAAGGCTTGGGACACATCAAAGGCGACAACCAGGCGGCGCACCCGGTCACCCAGCGGCTCCCCGTACCACTGTCGCTGCAGGTCGATGTTCTTTTGGACGATCTTGTAGTCCTCCACGCCTGGCCTCTCCCCTAGTGTCATCCGCTCGGCACCGCGCTTAAGCATATTGCCAGGTCGCCAGGCACCGTCGGGCCGGAATGGACAAGGCGTTCGCGATCGCACTCGTCCGGGTGGCCCGGCGACTCAGCGGGACAGGTCGAGAATCTCCCTTGTCCGCAGCACATCGTCGTCGATCTGCTCGACCAACGCCTTGATGGTCGGGAACCGCACCATGTCCCGTAGCCGGGCGACGAAATCCAGGGCAACGTGCTGGCCGTAGAAGTCCTCGTCGACGTCCAGCACAAACGCCTCGACGGTGCGCTCGCGACCGGAGAAGGTCGGGTTGCTGCCCACCGACACGGCAGCGGGCAGCCGCTCGCCCGGCTTGGTGGCGGAGTTGAACCAGCAGCTGTAGACCCCGTCGGCGGGGACAGCTGCATAGCGGGGGGCGGAAAGGTTCGCGGTCGGATACCCCAGGTCGTGCCCGCGCCCATCGCCGCGCACCACGATGCCTTCCACCCGGTGTGGCCTGCCGAGAGCGGTCGAAGCGGCCACCACGTCGCCGGCGTCGATGCAGGACCGCACGTAGGTGGAGGAGAAGGTGATCTCGCCGGAAACCTCGTCGCCTGCGGCGTGCCCGCCCTGCACCGAGGCCCCTTGGAGTTCGGCCCCGTAGGCGACGTATCCGAACCGCCTGCCGAGCGTGCGCAGCAGGTCGATATCGCCTGCGGCCTTGGCTCCGAAGGTGAAGTTCTCCCCCACAAGCACCACGGCGACGTGCAACTGATCTACCAGGATCTCGTGCACGAACTCGTGCGCGGTCACCCGGGACAGCTCGAGGGTGAACGGAAGCACGCAGAACACGTCGACGCCGAGTTCCTCGACCAGTTCGGCCTTCCGCCGCAGCGTGGTGAGCTGCGCGGGATGGCTCCCGGGTCGCAGCACCTCGGAGGGGTGCGGGTCGAAGGTCAGCACCACGCTGGGCAGGCCGCGTTCGCGCGCCACCTCGACCGTTCTGCGGATCAGCTCCTGATGGCCACGATGGACCCCGTCGAACACGCCGATGGTGACGACACAACGACCCCAGCTCCCGGGCAGGTCTCCCAATCCACGCCAACGCTGCACGCGTGGAGCGTAACTGCGCCGGTCACCTGTCGACATATGACCCTCAGGCGGGCGCGAGGACCACCAGATAACGCGCCCGCTCGCCCTCGTCGGTGGCGAGCGCGAGTGCCCGCCCATCCTGGTCGATGACACCGTAGGTGCCCTCGATGCCCGCCGCGGGAATGGGCTGTCCGTATCCGACCGCGCGCGCGTCGGCCGCGTCCACCCGGTGCGCGCCGAACGCGGCCACCACCGCCTCGTCGAGGCCGAACGACAGCGTGGGCTCGGCCTTCAACTGCTCAAGGGTGCGCGCCCTGGTCAACCCGAATGGACCGACCGTGGTCCGGCGCAGCGCGGTCAGGTGCGCGCCTACGCCCAGCATCGCCCCCAGGTCACGCGCCAGCGCCCGCACGTAGGTGCCGGAAGAACAGTCCACCAGCACGTCCAGCTCGACCCTGCCCCGCTCGATGTGCTCGGCATCCGCCCGAAGCGCGAGCCGGTCGAAGCGGTGCACGGCAACCGGCCGGGCGGCGAGTTCCACCTGTTCGCCCGCGCGCACCCGGGCGTAGGCCCGCACGCCGTCGACCTTCACCGCGCTCACCGCGCTGGGCACCTGCGCAATGTCGCCGGTCAGGCCGGCGATGCACTCGTCCAACCGTTCGACGGTGATCGTCGCCAGCGCACCGGCATCCGCTTCGGTGAGCACCTCGCCCTCGATGTCGTCGGTGGTCGTCGCCGCGCCCAGCGCGATGGTGGCCAGGTAGGACTTCCGGTCCAGCGCCAGATGCCCAAGCAGCTTGGTCGCCCGCTCGATGCCCAGCACCAGCACGCCGGTGGCCATCGGGTCCAGCGTGCCCGCGTGGCCGACCTTGCGCGTGCCCATAATCCGCCGCACCCGGGCGACGACGTCATGGGAGGTCATGCCGCCCGGCTTGTCCACGATCAGCAGACCGGGTGGTGGCGCGGGGCGGGATGGGCGTTTCGATACCGACACGGTCGACCATCCTGCCGCATGCATCGTGTCCGCGGTTCGCGCACGCGTGTCCTGCCTTCGCGCACACGTGTCCTGCGTTCGAGCACACGTGTCCTGCGTTCGAGCCCACCTACCTTCAGCAGCCTTCTAGTGAGGCCAGCCTCGGACCGCCGAGGTGGGTGGTCACGTTTGCGCTGACGTCTGCGGCTGGGCGCGTGGCCGGTGACGGTCCGAGCCTGCCCTCAGGAGCTCGCGGCTGCGCCGCGAATGACCG
>JBOHER010000344.1:0-14880 GCA_050701115.1 Haloechinothrix sp.
CGGCAGACCTACCGGGGGCGTTCGCGTGGAGCGTCGACGCAGCCGAGGAAGCGTCGTCGATCGCGGCGCCCGACGACGCCCTCGCCCATTGGGAACGGGTTATCGAGCTGTGGCCGTATGCCACCTACGGCGACCGGGTCAGAGCGGGCAGCCTGAGCGAAGTCGCGCGCAGGGCGTCGGACGCGGCCAACCATTCGGGTGCGATGAACCGGGCCGCCGAGCTGGCGCGGCTTGCCATCGAGTCAGCCCAGACCCAGCGCGAGCGCGCCCAGGCCGGGCTTACCCTCGCTCCGCTGCTGACGCCACTGGTGACCGGGGACACCACCGAAGAGATCGCGGTGGCAACGACCGCGATCGCCGAAGCAGGCGACGATCGTGAGCTGGTGGCCCGTGGCCGGTTCATCCTTGCCCGCGCGCACCTGCTGGCCGGGCGATTCGGCGACGCGATTCCGCTCGCTGACAAGGTTGCGGCAGACGGTCGCAGGCTCGGCCTCGACGACCTCGCGCTCGGGGCAAGGGCAACGGCGTTCCTGGCGAGGTGCCAGCTCGGTGACGGCGATCCCGCGGAGGAGGTGGCGTTGGCAGAGGCCGCGACGGCCAGCGACGACATCGAGACCGGGCTGTGGGTGCTGACCAGGCTGGCCGACTGGTGGTGGCCGACCGACACGGTCAAAGGGGAGCGCTCCGCGCTGGCCGCCTACGACTACGCGGTTGACCACGGTGTCCGCACCAGCATCCGGGGGGTGTGGGCGCGGGAGACGCTCGTGCTGTGCCGGTGGCAGGGCGGGAACTGGGACGGCATCGAAGAGCTCGCCAACGCCGAACCCCTCGCCATCAACGACGCGACGGCGGGCACTGTCGCGCTGGAGTCCCGGGTCGATATCGCGCGGGGCCGCCTCGACCTCGCCCGGCGCAGGCTGGAGCTCGCGATCAAGGTGACCACGGATGCGCTCGGCCGGGCCTTCATCGCGGTGGCGATGGTCGAGGCCAGCCTCGCGCAAGGGGATCCGGCAGCTGCTGTCGCTGTCTGCGTGGAGAACCTCGCCGACCTTCCGCCGCAGTCCGGCTTCGCCGACTTCGAGTCCTTACTGGTCGCCAGGGGGCTTGGTGCCCTCGCCGACGCCCGCGACGCGGGCATCGACATCGCTGACCCGGCTGCGCTGCTGGCCGTCGCTGACCGGGTCGAACAGCGCGCCAGTGCGACACCGGATCCCAGGCTGACCGAGAATCCGTTGTCGCTGCTGCGCGCGCACCGCGGCAGGCTCGACGGCGGCGACCCCACGCTGTGGGAGGTGGCCATCGACCAGCGTGCCGAGCTGCCGTACGAGATGGCGGAGTGCCGCTTCTACCTTGCCAAGGCGCTGCTGGCGGCCAGGGACCCGGACGGCGCGTCCCGGCAGCTGCGTGCCGCCGCCGAGACCTGCCGCGAGCTTGGGGCGGTCGGGCTGCTCGGGCGCATCGATGCGCTGGCCGCCGAGCGAGGGTGAGGAAGATGTCCGAGAATCAGGGGCGGGTAAGGGTCCGCTGGTTGGCGGTCAGCTCGGCGGCGCGCCGACGGGCGCGTGCGGCCAGCTGGTGTGCGTGGTTGGCGTCGGGGCCACCAGCTGCGGCGATGTGCTCCAACATCGCGGCTCGGCGTTCCTGCCAATCGGCGACCGAGTCGGCCGACGCGTTGATACCGGGGCGCGTCAGCGCAAGCGCGGTCATCTCCTGCAGCACCGTGAGCGCGGCGATCACGCCGCACCTCCGATGACGTGGGTGGACTGCGGCTCTCGCCGCGTGACGAGGGACAGGGCGCAGCCGGTGAACCCGATGGCCAGCAGCACCCACGCGGCGGTGAGGCCGATCGCCCAACCGGAGAACCACGACGCCGGGATGGCCAGCGGCGCCACGATGAGGGCGACCCCGGCCCATATCGGGGCTGACCTGCCGCGCAGGATCGCGATGCCGAGCACGATGAGACCGATCAACCCAGCCAGCCAGGTGAACCCGAGGATCCTCGACGGGAGGGTGTCGGCCGAGGCCATGAGCGCGGTGATGGTCGCGGCGTCGAGGCCGTTGTCGAGCGCGACGTAGGCCAGGTCGTTGGAGTCCAGGCCGACCGGGATCGCCAGCCCGAACGCGAGGACCATGCCGATCAGGCCGAGGCTCGAGGATTGGGAGCGGGCAACTCGGGCGACCGCGAGGAGGGCGGGGACCCACAGCAAGGTAGCGATCGGGTACAGCCAGCTCGGCGCGGTGTAGGCGTCGAGGTTGTCGGCGAACTGCTGGACAAATTCGCGGCCTTCGGCCCCCACCTCGACCGGGTGGAGCGCGCCCGCGGTGGCGAACAACACCGGGGCGAGGACAGCGCACGCGGCCATCGCGTAGCGCGCGGGCATCGGAAGCTGGAGCTGGGGACTGGTCTGCGGGGTTGTCGTTGCCATGGTGGATGCCTTCCGGGTTGTCGACTGATGGCAAGGCTCACACCGCCGGGTCAAGGCCCAGTCATGGTCGGGTAAAGGTGCTCCAGCCCACCGGACACCAGCCCGGTGGGGACGTCAACTGGCCTTCCCCGGCACCAGCGAGAAAGGCCTGGCACTGCGCACGGGTGGGGGTGCAGCAGCCCGATCCGGCTCGGGCCGGGCGTCGCGCAACCAGGCGAGCGCGGCGCGGACGCGGCGGTTCTGCTCCGGGCTCGGCAGCAGGCCGAGCTTGACGAAGATGGCGGCCAGATGCGAGTCCACTGTGCGCTCCGACACCACGAGCCGGCTTGCGATGGCCGCGTTGCTGAACCCCTGGGCCAGCAGGCCGAGCACCTCGCGCTCGCGAGTGCTCAGCGAACTGAGCCCGTAGCGCCCCATTGCCCGACATGGTATTCGCACCCTCATGGTCGTCGTCCTCTCGTGCGTGCCCGCTTGAGATGGTCGAGGGGACGGGTCAAGGTCCAGTCAGGATTGGGTAAAGGCGCTGGCCGCGTGGCGGCGCGCGGCGGAAGCGGGCGCCGTCAGCCGCTACCCCCGACTGCTACCCAGTCCGTCCGGCTACGTCCGACTTCTGCGCCATGGCGGAAAGCTGATCGGTTGACGAGCGCGCCAGGATCAGAGGATGGATGCGAGTCGTGACATGCGTTCGGTGCCGGCCCAGCCGCTGACGACGTCGTTCACCCAGCTGGTCGGATGCCGGCAGCCGATCCAGCTCGCGGTCATGGGCGGGGGCGCAGGCACTCCTGGCTTGGCTGTCGCAGTGAGTGAGGCCGGCGGGCTTGGCATGCTTTCCTCGTCGTTTCCGCAACCTGTGAGCGAGCAGCTCGCTTGGGCGCGTGAGCGGACGGACCAGCCGCTTGGCGTGGGTTTTTTCGGCTTCGACCTGCCCGCCAAGGTCGCGGAGTTGGAGTTGGCCGCGGTCGACGCCGGGTGCGACGCTGTTGTTGCTCAAGGCGTCGAGGCCGGCGGGCACGTGCGCGGCACAACGCCGCTGATCGACCTTCTCGACCAGGTCATGCCGGTACTCGGAGTGCCGGTCGTCGCGGCGGGCGGAATCGCCAGCGGCAGGGCGATGGCGATGGCGCTCAGGGCGGGCGCTTCGGCTGTGCGGGTGGGGACGCGGTTCCTGGCGACACCCGAATCGGGTGCCCATCCGGACTACGTGGCGGCGCTGCTCACCGCGGCCGCCGAGCAGACGATGCGCACGACCGCGTTCGGCAGAGGCTGGCCGGACGCGCCCCATCGGGTCCTTCGAGCCGCATATGACGCGGCCGCCGCATTGACCACCGAAGTCGTCGGATGTGCGCGCTTCGGTGACAAGCGCTGGGACGTCGCGCGCTGGTCCGCCCAGCCGCCTACAACGTTCATGACAGGCGACATCGCAGCCATGGCGATGTACTGCGGGATGGGCGTCGCGGACGTCACGGACATCTGTCCAGCATCGGAGATCGTTGACCGCATGGCGGCGGAGGCCTCGATGTTGCTGTCATGATCGGTTGACGCCCCGCCGGATCCGGAGGGTGTCGCTTCCGTCGAGGTACTCACGCCTGGCCGACCGTGGCTATCACCGAGCGCGGGCCGGACACGCGGTGGCCGCGCTCGGTCAACGCCAAGGTGTGTCTGCCGCTGCCGCAGGGCACTTCAAGGATCCGGGATCCTGGCGCCAGGTTTAGGTTGCGTTCGATGAACGACATCGGCGATGGTGGCTTCCACCGGTACGAGACGGCGCCAGAATTCGTTGGGCAGTGCAGTGCGTCTCATTCAAAACTCGCGCTATTCACGCGGTGGGTGGTTGCGAACGGTGCTGCTACCCGCCCCGACCGCTCGCCCTGGCCCGGCGGGCCCTGGAGGACACCGTCGCTGGGTCGGTTTTGAGTAGCGCTCACGGCGCCAGAATTCGTTGGAAGAAGTCCGCATACCAATCGGACGAAGGATGGTCGGACAACGTAATGCTCCTCAACGGTAGACATCAGCACAAGATCGTGATGTCACCGGGAGCCCAGGAAAAGCAAACGGCGTCAGCGGTGGACTTCGACTACGCTCCGGCCCGGCGAGGACTCGGGGTGTGCCCACAGTCCGCCATTCCGAACCGTGAGCGCACCCCGCCGCGCACTGGCAGGAAAGGTGGACGTCAGCCGTGGATGGCGCCGACCTTGATCGCGGTGATCTTCGCGAATTCCGCCCCGCCGTTGAACGTCGCGCAGCTCAACGTGGCCGCACCGGGCGCGGTCAGCGTCAGCAGGTCCTGTACCGCGACGACGTTCATGAAGGTGCCGACAATGCGTCCACCGATCCTCGTCGAGGACTCCTCCCCGGTGCTGAGCCTGCAGCTCGCGTTCTGGTTGTCCATGTCATTGTTTCTCAGCTGTGCTTTGCCGAACAGGGCGTACACACCCGCGGGCAGCCGTACCACTGCCACCTTGGTCTGCACGTGTCCGCTGAGGACTGCGCCGCCACGCCCGATATAGGCATCCGACGGGCCTGCGGGCCCGGGGTCGCCGCGGTCGCCCTTCTGCCCATGCTCGCCCGGCGCTCCCTGATCACCCTTGGGACCAGGCTCACCCTGCTCGCCCTGCTCGCCCTGCTCGCCCTGCGGGCCCTGCTCGCCCTGCTCGCCCTGCGGGCCCTGCTCGCCCTGCTCGCCCTGCGGGCCCTGCTCGCCCTGCGGGCCCTGCGGGCCGGTGTGGTTCCAGATGAGCGCTTGCTCGCCCTCCCTGCACACGGTGCCCTGCTCGACGGCTCGCAGCGCGCCGTTCGTGGTGTTGTAGCAGGCGTGGATCACGCCGTCGCTGCTGGGAATCGCGGCGTAGGCGATCCCGCTTGTGAGTCCGATCGCGGCAATCGCGGTTGCCGCAATGACCGCACGGGTTCTGTTCATGATTGCTCCACAAGGTTGTTGGTTTCCAGGTGACGAGTGCGAGCGGCGCCGCATCGGCGGCGCAGCATGTACGGGACGTCAAACGCAAGGATCTGCCGGCGGTTGGAGAAGCTCACGCGTAGGCGGCTACGCGGATTTCCGGTCGGACATACGCGCGAACGCTAAGCGAGTTCGCTGATCAGCTGGCCAGGCTTCCCTTGTGGACAGATGGGTGTGCGACACGAATGTCAGGGTTGATGCTGGTCGTGGGGAAGTCTGGTTGTGGATCAAATAACCAGACAGGAGTTGGTCATGACCGATCCGTCGCTTGGTGAGCTGGAAGAGCAGCGGGCACGGCTGTACGCCCGGTTGACCGGTACCGGTGACTTTTGCCGCGGCAGCGTGAGTGAGAACTATCGCCGCTGTGGTAAGCCGAACTGCGCGTGCGCGCACTTGGTAACCGCCACGAGGCGATTAACCTCGTACATGCTGCCCAGCAACAGCGCGACCAACTCCGTGATGGCGGTGGTGGCAGCTTGCGAGACCTCGGTGAAGCGTTCTCCTTCTCACTCGCTCGCCAGCACTACTACAACGCCGCGACCTACGCACACAGCGGTGACTGGGACGCCGTGCGACGTGAAGCCGAGACGGTCATCGGCTTGTATGACCATCCCGCTGCCTCCAAGAAGTGGCCAGTCACGATGTCGCTAGCGCAGGTGCACCTCGCCCAAGCGCGCCTGCATACGGATGGTCCAGACGGGGCGTTCGACGCCCTGCAGCCAGTGTTGGCCATTCCAGGCGAACAGCGCATACCGCAGACATCCCAGGCATTGCGCACCCTCCGCCGCCAACTCCGGGCGACTCCCGCCGCAGGGCTGCCGGCAGCGCGCGACCTCGACGAAGCGATCGACAACTTCCAGCCCCACGCTTAGGCCTTGCTGATGACGAGCCATCCTGTTGACAAGGCGCATCGCCTCCTTGCCCCCCGCATCGCCTACCTGATCGGTACCAAGGACACGGACAGAGTGCCGAACCTGATTCCGGTCTCCAACGTCACCTCGGTGTCCACGCAACCGCAGCACGTGCTTGTGGCGGTGCACAAGCACTGGACGACGTACCGGAACTTGCTCAGAGCGGACGGGTTCACCGTCTCCGTGCCGTCGCTTAGCCAGCTAGAAGGTGTGTGGAAGCTTGGAGCACGATACTCACATTTCTCTACAACAGAACCTGCGGCCAAGCTAGCTGCCAGCGGCCTTGCGCTCGACTATGACGCATCCAGCTACGGCCCGGTCTTGACTGACGGCATCGGCTGGCTCGCCTGCCGCACGATCGAGCGAACCGACGTTGGCGGCGACCACGGGATCGTCATCGGAGCTATCGAGCACGTCCGGTTCAACCCGCCGTACCTCGCATCCGATGGCACGCCAGCGGGAGAGATTCAGCCGCTCATGAAGCAGACGGGGAACCGGTTCACAACGTCCGGGCCGATGCGGTCGATTCCGTACTACGGCGACGGGGGCGCCGAGTAGAGCAACCGCCTACTTGCCAGTCGATTGTGCTCTGAGCACCAAGCACGAGCTGCGCTCGTCCGTCACGGTAGGTGACAGCTTGGCTCAGGAGCGCGGTCTCCGGTCGGGCCCCAGGCGAACGCAGCAGTGGCCCGGCTTCGGGTCGAGGCGGGCGGACAGCCCGGTGTCGCCGAGTCCGCCGAGGAGACCGTCGAGCAGGCAGAGGTTCATCCCGCAGACGAGTTCGGTGTGCTCCTGCGCGAGTGTGTGAAACGGACAGTTCGCGAGGACCACGTCGGTGCCTTCTGCGCGCGGTTCGAAGCCATACGCCTCGAGCACCCGCAGGACCGCGGTCTCGTCCTCCGACAGACCGCCTTCAGTGCGTGCCGTGTCGGCGAGTTCTCGGCCCAGTTCGTGCGCTCGCCGCTCGAGGACGGCCCGCGGTGAGTCCCCGGTGCGCTCGGCCTCGGCCACGGCAGAGGCCAGCAGGCGACCTGCGAGGTCGTACCGGCGCTCCGGCAAGGACACGCCGACCTGTCGCCCCGAGCGGCGGTATAGCTTCGCTGTCCGGCCTGCGCCCGGACCGGTCCGGCCGGTGCGCCGCTGGTAGCTGACCTCAAGCAGTCCCTCGTCCACGAGCCGGTCGAGGTGAAATGCAGCGGTCGCGCGCGGCATCTCCACCGCCGCTGCGGCCTCGTCGCGGCTCACCGGCCCCGGCTGCCGCGCCACGTGATCGTAGAGCAGGCGCCTGCTCGGCTCGTCCAGCGCCGCGACCGCGGAGACCTGGGCCGTCAATGATTCGTCCACGGTCGCCATTCTAAAACTAATTCCTGTTGACGGAAGAGTCTGACGTGTTCTAACGTGAACATCAACCAACGTTAGAAGAAGGAACCCCATGACTACCGACGTATCTGCCTCCGAGACAACCACCTCAGCTGCGCTGTCCGACCCGGCGTACCAGGCCTTCCTGGCGCTGCGAACGACGTTTACCGTGGCGCCGATCCTGTTCGGGCTCGACAAGTTCACGAACCTGCTGGTGGACTGGCAGCGCTATCTCGCCCCGTGGATCGACGGCATCGTGCCCGGCACCGCCGCGCAGGCGATGTACGCGGTCGGCGTCGTCGAGATCCTGGCCGGGATCGTGGTCGCGCTGGCCCCACGGTTCGGCGGCTGGCTCGTCGCAGCCTGGTTGGCCGGGATCATCGTCAACCTGCTGACCCTTCCCGGCTTCTACGACATCGCGCTGCGCGACTTCGGTCTGTTCGTCGCCGCTGTGGCGCTGGCCCGGCTCGCGACCAGGTATCCCCGCGGCCGCATGGCGGTAAAGTGAAGCGCCGAGGATCAGCGACATGAGCATTGAGCAAGCCGAGCAACCCCTTCCTGAGCGTGGAGGAGCCGCGCGGCTGCGGGTGGTCCACGGCCGGGAAGGTGTGGACCTGCGCGCCGCGGAGCGAGCGGTAGCCGACCTCCTGGTGGCCCTGGGCAAGGACCCGTCCAACGAGCATCTGGCCGACACCCCGCTGCGGGTGGCCTCCTGCTACGCCGAGTTGCTCACCCCGCGCGGGTTCAACCTCACGACCTTCCCCAACGACGAGGGATACGACGAACTGGTGCTCGCCAAGAGGATCCCGGTGCAGTCGCTGTGTGAGCATCATCTGCTGCCGTTCCACGGGATCGCGCACGTCGGGTACCTGCCCGATAAGCGCATCCTCGGCCTGTCGAAGCTGGCCAGGGTCGTCGAGTTGTTCGCCCGGGATCTGCAGGTTCAGGAACGGCTGACGAAACAGGTCGCCGACTGGTTGCAGGAACACCTGGCGCCCAAGGGGGTCGGGGTGGTGATCGAGGCCGAGCACATGTGCATGTCGCTGCGCGGCGTGCAGGCAGGCGGATCCCGCACGGTGACCTCCGCGCTACAGGGGGCGCTGCGCGAGGACTCGCGCGCCCGGCAGGAGTTCTTCGCACTCGCCGGAACCGGTACCTGAGGAACAACGACATCGTGGAGGACACGAATCTATGGCCAACGAACAGACATTCGCCATCGTCGGCGCAAGCCTGGCCGGCGCGAAGGCCGCCGAGACGCTACGCACGGAAGGATTCGACGGTCGCCTGGTGCTGATCGGGGCCGAGCCCGAACGACCCTACGAACGGCCCCCGCTGTCCAAGGGCTACTTGCTCGGCACCGAGGAGAAAGCCAAGACCTACGTGCACGACCAGGGTTGGTACGCCGACAACGCGGTGGAGCTGCTGCTCGGCGCCCGCGGGACCCGTCTCGACCGCACCACCCACCAATTGGAACTTGATGACGGTGCGCGGATCGGTTACACCAAGCTGCTGTTCGCCACCGGCGCTTCCCCCCGCCACCTCGACCTGCCCGGCAGCGACCTCGACGGCGTGCTGTATCTCCGTCGGATCGAGGACTCCGAGCGGCTACGCGAAGCCATCAGTGGTGGCGGCCTGCGCGCTGTCGTTGTCGGAGCGGGCTGGATCGGGCTGGAGACCGCGGCCGCGGCGCGACAGTACGGATGCGAAGTGACCATCATGGAACCGCAGTCCACGCCCTTGTATTCCACGCTCGGACCCGAAGTGGGTGGCTTCTTCGCCGACGTGCACCGCCAGCACGGCGTCGACCTTCAGGTCAACCGCGGCGTCACCGAATTCCGCGGCACCGAGCGGGTGTCAGCGGTCGTGACCGACGACGGCAGCGAAATCCCCGCGGACCTCGTTATCGTGGGTGTCGGCGCCCGGCCCAACACCGAGCTTGCCGAGCAAGCCGGAATCGCAGTCGACAACGGCATCCTCGTGAACAAGGCGCTACGCACCGATGACCCCGACATCTACGCTGCGGGCGATGTGGCGAACGCGTTCCACCCGTTCTACGGCACGCGCATCCGGGTGGAGCACTGGGCCAACGCGCTCCACGGCGGACCGGCCGCCGCACGATCGATGCTGGGGCAGGAAGTCAGCTACGACCGAGCACCGTACTTCTTCACCGACCAGTACGACGTCGGCATGGAGTTCTGCGGCTGGTTCCCGCCGGGCGGCTACGACGCGGTCATCACCCGGGGAGACCTCGACGGGCAAGCGTTCCACGCGTTCTGGGTGACCGGCAGCCAGGTCGTGGCCGGGATGCACGTGAACCTCTGGGACGAGGGCATCACACCCGTGCAAGAACTCATCCGCAGCCGCGCACCGGTCGACCGCGAACGGCTCGCCGACCCGTCAATCCCGCTGGCTGACATCACCAAGCGCTGAGCCCGGGTAGGCGTTACCGCGTGGCGTCCGCGCGTCGGCGGAGAAGAACGGCGGGATCGAGATCCTCGGACCACCGCGAGCGCTCAATGCCTACGTCACCGCGTTCGGTGCACTAGCACGGTTGCGCTAATACCCCAATGGGTATCTTGGAACGAGCGTTGATACCCCCATAGGGTATGTGGTAGAAACGAACCGGGACACCACAAGAGACCGCCGAGGAGGCGCGTGATGGATACGCGAGAAGCAGTGCACAGTCATGGCGCGCAGACCGAACACGGTCACCATCGCTGCCACGACCACGCCGAGCACAGTGAGCACCCGGGCCACGGCGCGCACGACAAGCACGCGGGGCACTCTCCGGCGATGTTCCGGGACCGGTTCTGGCTGTCGCTGGTGCTGACGATTCCGGTTGTCGGCTACGCCCACATGATTCAGATGTGGTTCGGCTACACCGCGCCGCACTTTCCGGGCTCGGATCTGATCGCGCCGGTGCTGGGCACGGTGATCTTCCTCTACGGCGGCTGGCCGTTCCTGGTCGGCGCCGTCGCCGAGGTGCGTAATCGGCAGCCCGGCATGATGCTGCTGATCGGCATGGCGATCACGGTGGCCTTCGTGGCCAGCATGACCGCCAGCCTCGGCCTGTTCGCGGTCGAGGTGTGGTGGGAGCTGTCCCTACTGATCGTGATCATGCTGCTGGGGCACTGGATGGAGATGCGCGCCATCGGGCAGGCGCAAGGCGCGCTTGCGGCGCTGGCCGAACTGCTGCCGGACGAGGCCGAGCGGGTCACCGGTGACGGCGCGGTGGAGACCATCCACATCACCGACCTCGCCGTCGGGGATGTCGTGCTCGTGCGCCCCGGTGGACGGGTTCCCGCGGACGGCACGATCGTTCAAGGCGCCGCTGACCTCGACGAGTCAATGATCACCGGCGAGTCCCGCCCGGTCGCCCGTGGCGAGGGCGAGCGGGTGATCGCGGCCAGCGTCTCCACCGACAGCTCGATCCGGGTGCGGGTGGACGCGGTAGGGGAGGACACCGCGCTGGCAGGCATCCAGCGGCTGGTCGCCCAGGCGCAGGAGTCCCGCTCGCGCACCCAGGTCCTTGCCGACCGGGCGGCGGCGTTGCTGTTCTACGTCGCGATCGCGGCCGCCGCGGTCACGGTCGCGGTGTGGGCGCTGCTGGGCGATCCCGATGCCGCCGTCGTGCGGTCGGTGACCGTGCTGATCATCGCCTGCCCCCATGCGCTCGGGCTGGCGATCCCGCTGGTGACCTCGATCTCCACATCGAAAGCCGCGCGCAGCGGCATCCTGGTCAAGGACCGGCTCGCGTTGGAGCGGATGCGCAAGGTCGATGCGGTGCTGTTCGACAAGACCGGAACCCTGACCAAGGGAGAGCATGCGGTCACCGGTGTCACCGCCGCCGATGGAAGCGGCCTTGGGGAGGACGGCCTGCTGGGGCTGGCCGGTGCGGTCGAGTCCGACAGCGAGCACCCGCTGGCCCGCGCCATCGTCAACGCCGCCCGCGAGCGGGGTGCCGCGCTTCCCCCGGCCACCGGTTTCCGATCGATGACCGGGCGCGGCGTCGAGGCCGACGTGGCGGAAACCACGGTCGCGGTGGGCGGACCGGCGTTGCTGCGCGAGCGCGGGCTGGAGATCCCGGACCAGCTTGGCGATGACGTTGCGCGGTGGCGCGAACGCGGTGCTGCCGTGCTCCATGTGGTTCGTGACGGCCGGATCGTCGGGTCGTTGGCCTTGGAGGATCAGGTACGTTCCGAGTCCCGCGCCGTGATCGACGCGCTGCACCGGCTCGGGGTGAAGGTCGCCATGATCACCGGTGACGCCAAGCAGGTCGCCGACGCCGTGGCAGCCGACCTCGGCATCGACGAGGTGTTCGCCGAGGTCCTGCCTGAGGACAAGGACTCAGCGGTCGCCGATCTGCAACGGCGTGGGCACACCGTGGCCATGGTCGGTGACGGCGTTAACGACGCCCCTGCGCTGGCCCGCGCCGATGTGGGCATCGCGATCGGCGCGGGCACCGATGTGGCGATCGAGTCCGCCGGGATCGTGCTCGCTTCCGACGACCCGCGCGCCGTCGTCGCCGTCAAACGCCTGTCGGCGGCCAGCTACCGCAAGATGGTGCAGAACCTGTGGTGGGCCGCGGGCTACAACCTGATGGCGATGCCGCTCGCCGCCGGGGTGCTCGCGTGGGCGGGCTTCGTGCTGCCGATGGCCGTGGGCGCGGTGCTGATGAGCCTGTCCACCGTCGTCGTCGCCCTCAACGCCCAACTGCTGCGGCGCGTCGACCTGAGCAGCCGAGGATGAGTACCAGCGGCACATGGATGCGCTCAACGGATCCACTAAGCTGCTGAGCGGATCACCTGGTTGAGCCGCTGTCGACGAGGAGCAGCACATGGCGACACGATCTTGGGCGCGACTAGCCAGGCTGCGGAGGACGGCTGCCTGGCTGGCGATGTCCGGTGTCGCGGCGATGCTCCTCAGCGGGTGTCAGGGCGGTGCCCAGAACGATCAAGACAGCGATCCGGGTAGTGGCGAGGTCAGCCTGGAGCATATCCACGGGCTGGGTATCAATCCGGCCGATGGCGAGCTGTATGTGGCCAGTCACCATGGCGTGTTCCTGGTGACCGGTCAGGGCGCGCCGGAGCAGATCGCGAACCGTACGCAGGACTTCATGGGGTTCACCGTCGTGGGGCCGGATCATTTCCTCGGCAGCGGCCACCCGGGGCCCCAGGACACTGATCAACCACCGAACGTAGGGCTGATCGAGAGCACCGATGCCGCCACGAGCTGGCATTCGCTGTCGTTGTCCGGTGAGGTCGACTTCCACGCTCTGGAAGCGAAACACGGCAAGGTTTACGGCTATGACAGCCTGTCGGGCCAGATCATGGTCAGCGACGACAAGGAGACGTGGGACAAGCGCGCCGGCCTTCCGTTGGCCGACATCGCCGTGTCACCCGACGATCCCGATGTGGTACTCGCGACAACCCAACAGGGCCCAGCGCGCAGCACCGACGGCGGACGGAGCTTCACGCCGATCGACGGTGCGCCCGTCCTGATCTTTCTTGATTGGCCGGGCAAGGAGGTGCTGGTGGGCGTTTCCCCTGATGGAGTGGTGTACGTCAGTGACGATGGCGGCACCGGCTGGACGGAGCAGGGCCGAGTGCCCGGCGGGCCGCAGGCGATCCTGGCGCACGGCAAGTCCGAGATGTATGTCGCCACCGACGAGGGCATCCAGCATTCCACCGACAACGGTAAGACCTTCACCGTGCTCCAACCGTTGGCGTAGGCGGCGCAACGCTACCGGCCGGGGTCGAGTCCGGGGTCATCTCAGGGTTGACCCCTGATGCGCGGAGCCGGATAGCGGAGTGTGCTTGGTCGAGCGACAGGTCGAGGAAGAAGGAGACGCGCGATGTCTGCATCGGCTGACCGCACTGAGCGGTGGCATCGGAACTGGGACAAGCACTCGCGTACCTACGACCGGGAGATGCGGTTCTGGGACCGGGCGCTGCTCCGCGACTCGCGGCAATGGGCCTGTTCCCAGGCCACCGGTGAGGTTCTCGAGGTCGCGATCGGGACCGGCCTCAACCTCGCCGTCTACCCCGAGTCCGTCACCCTGACCGGGCTCGATCTCAGCGAGGAGATGCTGAACGTCGCCCGCAGACGAGCGGACGATCTCGATCGGGACGTCGATCTCAAGCAGGGCAACGCGGACGCACTGCCGTTCGGCGACGCCACATTCGACACAGTGGTGTGCACGCTCGGCCTCTGTGCGATTCCCGATATGGACACGGCGATCGACGAGATGCGCCGGGTACTGCGGCCCGGTGGCAGGCTCATCCTCGTCGACCACATCGAGAGCTCGTCACTGCTGGCTCGCGGCGTGCAACGACTGCTGGAGTTTGCCACGATTCCGCTCGGCGGTGAGCATTTCCTGCGCAGGCCGCTCACCAAGGTGCGCGCGGCAGGCTTCGACGTCGAGCGCGTGCAGCGTTTCAAGCTGGGCCTCGTCGAGCGGCTTGTCGCGCGCAAACCGATGCCTTCCTGACGACAAGGGAGCCTGCGAACCATCGCCCCGCCAAGTCGCGAGACTTAGCCGGTGTCGCCGTCGAGGTAGAGGCGAAGGGCGCTCGCGAGATGGTCGAGTTCCGGCGGAGCGAGCCGGCCTCGCCGCCTGCGGAGCTTGCCCTTGGGGATGGTGTGCAGCGCGGTGGCGTTGATGAAGAAGCGGTCTCGTCCGGTGAGCCCGGATTCCCCGCTGATCTCGATGTGGGTCGATGCCGGGCCTTCGGTGCCGGTGACCTCAGCGACGGTGACCGCGCCCAGGCGGGGAATCAGCGCGTTGACCGTGAGCACTACGCACGACCTGAATCCGATCGGCTGCGGGAACTGCACGTCCCATAGATCACCCCTGAACACCGCGTCACTCGTTACTTTCGCGTGCGAGCATGGCGCCTGCTGCGATCTCGTCTCCGGCGGCGCTTACGTCGCTGATCGGCGCCTGATCAGTGCCGTAGAAGTCGTCGTACTCGCGTGCGAGCCTGGCATTCGCGGCGCGCCGGTGCAGGAGCTTGAGGCCTTCGCGGACCGCATCAGAGCGGTTCTTGAGGCCTAGTGCGGCGATATCGTGGTCGAGTTGCCGCGCGCGCTCTTCGGACAGTCGCGCTTGCACAAGTGTCATGCTTTATTTGTCGAGGCCGACGAACTCCGGCTCCGCCTCGTCGGCCTGCTCGGTATCCGGATCCGGGATGTGGGTGTGGAGCGTTGCGCGTTCGTGGCCTTCACC
>JBOHER010000345.1:0-22568 GCA_050701115.1 Haloechinothrix sp.
AGTGGCTTGACGTTGAAATACATGTATTCTGGCGCTAGAATAGCGTCATGGCAACGATCCAGGTGAAAGACCTCCCAGAGGAGGTCGCCGAGACATTCCGGCGCCGCGCAGCTGAAGCCGGTCAGTCCCTGCAAGCCTTCATGCGCCAGTACCTCATCGAGGCCGCTCGCCAACGCACAAAGAACGACTACTTGAAGATCATCGAGCAGAGCCTGGCCCAGAGCACGGCCCCCGGCGCGACCGCTGAGTCAATCGACGAGGCGCTGCGGGAGGCAAGGGGTGAGTGAGTATGTGGTCGACGCGTCCGCGATGGTCGCGGCCCTGACACGCAAGGACGCTGCGGGCATGGCCATCCGCAAGGTAATCGCCAGCTGCCGTGCCCATGCACCCTACCTGATCGACGCCGAGGTCGGCCAAGCACTCCGAAGCCTCGAACGCCGCGGCGACGTAACCGAAAACGACGCACTCACCGGGCTGCTCGCGCTGCGCGGGCTAATCGATGAACGGTACGACCACAGCGAACTGCTCAACCATGCCTGGACCGTCCGGCACACAATCACCTTCTACGACGGGCTGTACGCCGCCCTGGCAACCGTGCTGGGCCTGCCGCTGCTCACCGGCGACATCCGGTTGAGCAAGGCACCTGGGCTGCCGTGCCGGATTGAACTCATTCGCTGATTCCCATTGGAATCGACCATCGGCTCCTGAGCCGGGACGGACAAGACGTTTCCGCGCCCGGCCAGTGTCGCGACGCTCGCGGGTGCTCGCATCATCTGAGCCGAGCGTTCAGGACGAGTCGCCCGGTGTGGAACGCGAAGTAGCTGCGGGGGTTGCCACGCTCTCCGGCAGCGCGAAGTCGACGACCACCTGACCGGTTCCGGTGCTGGGAAAGTACTCACACAGCTGCTCCCCGTGGCCGGTGTAGCACTCGCCACCGAGAACCCCGAAGAGCATCGCGGTGTCGACCATGGCGGCCTCTCCGGTGCACTTCTCGTTGTAATCAGGGAGCATTTCGAGGAACTGCCGTATTTCGCCGTCACGCCAGAGCCGCAGCACCAAGCGGTCCATCTGCCCGTTGAAGTCCTTGCTGATGGTGTTCAGGTAGCGCTCGGTGTCCTCATTGGTGGGGAACGCGTGCGAGAGCGACCCGCTGGCCAGGAAACCCACCCGTCGATCACTGCGCTGCGCCGCCCGGGTGATCGCCTCCCCCACCCGCAGGTTCTCGGCGATGGTCGAGTATTGGTTGCAGCCGATGGGCAGCACCCGCATCTGCGGCTGGTCGCGGTTCATCAGGTGCATCGGCACCAGAGTCCCGTACTCGAGGCCGAGGTCGGCGATGTCGTGCACCAGCGCTTTCTGGCCGCCCGCCCGGATTTCCCCGGCGATCAGTTCGGCGAGCTCCGGGTCGCCTGGATAGGAATAGGACAGGTCGCGAATGAAATGTGGCAGTTCGTGGGAGGCATAGGAACCCGAGTGCACGGCCTTCGCGTTCAGGTGGAACCCCGAGGAGTTCAGCCAGTGCGTGTCGGCGACGACGAGCGTGTCCACCCCGCGTTCGCGGGCCCGGCGGCCGACTTCGCGGAGCGCGTCCTCGGCGGGACGACGTATCCCGTGATGCTTGCCTTCCTGTAGTGAGAGCCAGATGGACGGCACGTGGGTGATCTTGGCGGCGAGCACGATGCCCATCAGTTCCGACCTCCATCCGCGCCGTGGTCCGCGATGCCGAATCGCGGCACAGGCAGGTGTTCTATGGCGACGTGGACGATATGCGATTCGCAGTAGAAGTCGATGCTGTGCCGACCACCCTCGCGACCGATTCCGCTGGCCTTCACCCCGCCGAACGGCGTGCGCAGGTCGCGGACGTTCTGCGAGTTGATCCAGAGCATCCCTGCTTCGACCCGCTGGGCCATCCGATGGGCACGCCTCAAGTCGTTGGTCCAGATGTAGGCGGCGAGCCCGTAGGAGGTGGCGTTGGCCAGTTCGAGCGCTTCCTCCTCGGTGTCGAAGGGGGTGATGCACAAGACCGGGCCGAAGATCTCCTCCTGGAAGATCCGATGGGTCGGCTCGACATCGGCGAATACCGTCGCGTTGAGGAAGTTGCCGTGCGGCAGTTCGGATGGCCGGGTGCCGCCGGCCATCAGCCGCGCGCCCTCCTCCTGGCCGATGCGCACGTAGTCCAGCACACGCTCGTAGTGTTCGTGGTGAATCAACGCGCCCAGTTCGGTCTCCGGGTCACTGGGCGCACCGACCCGCACGTTGCCCGCCCGCTCGGCGACCCGCGCGACCACCTCGTGGTAGATCGATCGCTGCACCAGCAGCCGTGACCCGGCGGTGCAGCGTTCCCCGTTCAGGCTGAAGATTGCGAACACCGCGGAGTCGATCGCGGCGTCGATGTCGGCGTCGTCGAAGACCACGCAGGGCGATTTGCCGCCGAGCTCCATGGACAGTGCCTTCAGGTGTTCGGCGGCGTTGCGCGCGATGAGCTTGCCGGTGGTGGTTTCTCCGGTGAATGAGATCAGCGGTACCTCCGGGTGGTCGACCAGCGCGGCGCCCGCTTCCTCTCCGATGCCGTGCACGATGTTGACCACGCCGTCGGGAACCCCGGCCGCCGCCATGATCTCGGGCAGCAGGCTGGCCGACAGCGGGGACCACTCTGCGGGCTTGAGCACGACGGTGCAGCCCGATGCCAGGGCCGGGGCCAGTTTCCAGGTTTCCAGCATGAACGGGGTGTTCCACGGCGTGATCAGACCGGCAACACCGATGGGTTTGCGGATGACGTAGTTGAGCTGGTCCTGTCCGACCCGGTAGGCGTCCTCGTTGACGGCCACGATCACGTCGGCGAAGAACCGGAAGTTCTCGGCGGCTCGGCGGGCCTGGCCCCGAGCCTGGGTGATCGGCAGGCCAGTGTCGAAGGCCTCGAGTCCGGCTAGCCGTTCGCCACGGGCTTCGATCGCGTCGGCGATCCGATAGAGGATCCGGGAGCGGTCCCGAGCCTTCATGGTCGGCCACGGCCCTTGCTCGAAGGCGCGCTTGGCCGCGGCGACGGCGCGGTCGATGTCCTCGGCCTGGCCCGCCGCGCAGCGGGTGTACTCGGAGCCGGTAGCCGGGTCGAGGACGCCGAAGCTCGCGCCGCCCGTGCTGGGCACCGTAGTGCCGCCGATGTAGTGCTCGATGAGCGGGGGAATCTCGGCAGGTGTCGCGGTTTTGTTGGCTTCTGGTGCGGTGACCGTCATGCTGACACGACCTCCAAAGGAGCGGGGACCAGGTCGCGCGCCTGGTCGAGCAGGGTGAGGATTTCGCGCTGTCCGGTTTCGGTGGGCTGGATCAGCGGTGGGCGGACCGCACCGGACGGCAGTACACCAAGGTGTTCCAGCACCCACTTGACCGGAGCCGGATTGGTTTCCACGAACAACAAATCGACCAGGGGGTGCAAGCGGTAGTGCAGATCGAGCGCCGCATCGGCATCACCGGAGGTCGCGTACCGGTACATGTCGGCGACCGCACCTGGGGCCACATTGGACAGTGCGCTGATGAATCCGGCGCCGCCGAGGGAGAGCAGCGGCAGGCAAAGCAGCTCGATTCCCGACCACATCAGGAAATCCCGCCCGCACTTGTGCAGCACCCGGGAGAAGTGCTCGAAATCCTTCGTCGTCTCCTTGATTCCGACGATGTTGTCGTGATCGCGGCGCAACCGGTACACCGTCTCGGGCGCGATCTCGACTGCGGTGCGCACCGGCACGTTGTAGACCACGATGGGCAGGTCGGGGAACTCCCGCGCGATCCGGGAATACCACTGGTACAGCGCTTCCTGGGTGGGTCGCGCGTAGTAGGGCGTCACGACCAGCGCCACGTCGGCGCCGAGGTCACGTGCGGCCGACGTCAGCTCGAGCGTTTCCGCAAGCTTCAGCGAACCTGTGCCTGGCAGGAATGGAACCGTGTCCGCGGTCTCCTCGGCGACGACCCGCATCGCATCGATGCGTTCGGCCACACTCTGCACGCCGGGTTCGCCGGTAGATCCGCCGATGGACAGACCGTCTGTTCCGTTGGCAAGCTGCCATCGGCAGAAGCCTCGCAACCCCTCCAGATCCACCTGCTCGTCCGGGCCGAACGGGGTGACCAGGGCGGTATAGGCGCCACGCAACCTGGCTGGGTCTGAGCGAAATCTCATGGCGTCGTTCCTCCGGGATCGTCGGTATTGTCGTGGTTTTCCAGCCATGCCTCGTACTGTCCGCGTCACCCCGCATCCATCGGATACAGGCCGTCCAGGGCGTCGCCCGCGCGAACGCGCTCGGCGAGCACCCCACCGAAGTAGGACGGATGCTCCGGGACACGGCCACGCTCGCGGGCCCTGCTCAGATAGTTGAGATGGACCGCGATGATCTTGCTGGGCGTGCTGCCGAGCGGATGCCGCACTGGTACGGCCGGGGTGGCATCGGTTGTGGTCAGCACGGCGTCAGACCTCCCGCAGATCGGTGCCGACGATGACGCGCCCGCGATACCGCTTCTTGGCCTCCCGAAGCCAGGTGTCGTCATCGACCGAGCCGTCGGACGGGGTCAGATGCGACAGGACGAGCAGCGGCACTCCCGCCCGCTCGGCCACCTCGCCCACCTCGTCGGAACGGGTGTGACTGGCGAGCAGATGCTCCCGGACCCGGGTTCCGTTGTGCTTGGCCAGCAGCCTGTCCAGACCCGGGACGTGCATGGTCTCGTGCACGAGCACGTCGGCTCCTCGGGCGAGTGCGATCAGGTTGTCGCAAGGGCGGGTATCGCCGGAGATCACGATGGCGCGATCGGCGGAGTCGATGCGGAATCCGAAGGCCGGGCTGACCGGTGGGTGATCGACCAGCGTGCCGGTCACCGTGACCAGCTCATCCCGATAGACCACGCCACCGGAGGTGATCTCTTCGACCTCCACCAGGTCATCCAGCGGGCGCCGTCCTTCGTCTTCGACCCGCAGGTCGATGTCGTAGCGGTGGGCATCAAAGAGTTGTTTGACCATCGCGCCGAGCGGGGGCGGGCCGTAGACCCGTACCGGCGGCGTGAGCCCCGACCAGCCCAGCAACATCAGGTTGCCGACGTCGGCGTTGTGGTCGGAATGGTTGTGGGTGATGAACACGGCGCGAATCGCGGAGAACGGGATCCCCGCTCTCGCCAGTTGGTGGGCCACTCCGTTGCCGCAGTCGAAGACGTAGGCCGCACCGTCGACGACCACGACCTGCGAAGGCGAGAAACGTTTGCCGTGCGGCGTCGGCCCACCGGCCGTACCGAGAAGGACGAGCTTCGCCGTCAAGGGGACCTCCAGTTGGACAGGTTCGCCTCACCGACGAGGCGACGCCGGGGAAACCCGGATACGTCCTCGATTGGAACCCCTCGAGATGGGTCAGGGCAAAGACCAGTTTTCGAGGCTTCCGATAGAAGTGCTCTATCTCTGGTTGTACCCTCGCATGTCTTCGCCAGAGATCGTGAGTGGGATGCGCTCGCGCGGTTCGCCACGTCCGCCGCAGACGAGTTGCGCTTGGGTGTCGTCAGCGGCCGACGTCGCCAGGGGAAGACCTTCCTCCTGCAGTCGCTCGCGCAGGCCCGAGGCGGGTTCTACTATGTCGCCGTCGAGTCCACTGCTGCTGATGCCCTGCGTCAGTTCGGCATGGCACTGGCCGACTATCTAGGCACCGGGGGCACGCTTGCCTTCCAAGATTAGGATGAGGCGATCGTCTTTCTGCTGGATCGATGCGCCGACCGAGTGATCGTCCTCGATGAGTTCCCCTACCTGATCAAAGCGAACCCGGCCATCGTAGTGCAGCCCTTCTCCTACCGGACAGCAGCTCGATTCTGGGGGATCTCGGATCCGGTGCTCGCCGCACAAGTCAATGCGATCGTCGGACACCTGCCTATCGCACCCGCTTCGTGGACAACGAGGCTCCGGAGACGCTGGCGGATTTGGATGACTGGATCATTCGTCGTGTGCTCAGCCTGGACTCACCGCTTTTGCGAGAAGCGCGCTACCTGCTCTCCAACGAGAGCGATATCCGCGACGAAGGGCTTTACCACGCAGTACTGGGCGCGATCGCGGCTGGACATAATACGCGCGTGGCGGAATCGCCAACCACATGCAGCGCAAGTCCACGGACATCGCCTATCCGCTCGCTGTGCTCCAGGACTGTCAGCTCATCCGAAGGGAGATCGACCCGGTACTCAAGCGGTCTCCGAGCTTCCCGGCGAGGTCGCCGCTGGCGTCGCGCAGGGCGGCCGACGAGGGATGAACATCCAGGTCGACGTGATCGTTCTTGGCGTGCCGGACGGTGGCGCGCCACGTCGGCTGTTGTCCGTTGGGGAGGCCAAGTGGAGGGAGGTCATGAACCTCGGACACATGGCTCGGCTCCAGCAGGCATCCGACCACCTGCACAGGAAAGGTCTCGACACTCGCGACACCATCTTCGCGTTGTACGGCGGAGCCGGATTCGACGCGGATCTGCGTTCCGCGGCCGCCCGTGACCCCCTGCTCCTGCTGGTCGATCTGCAGACCCTGTACGGGGACTGAGGCTGCTCAGCGGCCGCCGAGCAGCACGTCCTGGAATGCGCGGGCGGCAGGCGATAGCGTGCCCGGCCGTCGAACGAGGTGGATCTGCCGCTCCAGGATCGGATCTACCGAGGCCAGCACGGCGCCTTCGAGCGCGGCAACTCGCGCCAGCGGCCGCGGGAGAACGGCGCAGCCTGCCCCTGCCACCACCAGGTGCAGGGCCGACTCGCGGTGACCGACCTCCACGACGACCTTGAGCTCGGTCCCGCGCCGCTCGGCTTCGTTCCCGAGCAGATCGCGGACGAGTGTCCCCGCGAATCCGGTGACAAGGTCCCTGGTGAGCAACTCGTCGATGCTCATCTTCCCGCCGGCCGGGGGTTCGGTCCCTGGCGGCAGAGTCACGACGAGTTCCTGGCTGCCGATGCGCACGCTGTCCAGATCCTCGAATCGCCGGGTTGACGCATCGGCAAGCCCCAACTCAGCCGCGCCGGTGCGCACCGCCTCGCGCACTTCTTCGCCCAACTCGGACTGCGCGAGGCGAACCTGGACACCCGGGTAGTCGCGCCGGAATCTGCCGATCACCTCGGCCAGCGGGTCCAAGGCGAGCGTGGGCAGACTGACCAGATCGAGCCTGCCCGCCATCAGCCCGGCGACCTCGCGTACCGCTGCCCGAGCGGTCTCCATGTCGCGCAACGTCCGGCGGGCCGAGTCGATGAGTGCCTCTCCTGCGGCCGTGACGCGCACCCCCCGGGGGAGTCGATGGAAGAGTTCGGCGCCCAGCTCCCGTTCGAGGACCTTGATGGAGTGGGACAGCGATGGTTGGGCCACATGGAGCGCGTTGGCCGCCGCGGTGAATCCACCGTGATCGACCACGGCGAGGAAGTATTCGAGCTGGCGGCGTTCCACACCGAACAAGTACGTCAGTCGAGTCCGGCGCGTCAACCGGGAGCCATAGGCGACGTCTACCGGAGCGCTCGAAAAGTCGTCTGGGATCACGGCCTTATCGACCGTCGCAGCCCCTTCCCGTGACGTCCGGCACATGTTTTACTGCTCGTATCAGGTAACAAGTATTGCGGTCTCGGTAACAGGGTCACAGCTCGCCGAGCGCTCCCGCAGAGGGTCGGGACAACGACAAACCCTGAGGAGAACGATGCGATCACGCACATATCTCGTGGCGCTCCTGGCCACCGCGGCCGTCGGTGTGCTCACGGCTTGCGGACCGAGCCAGTCCGACACCGGCGGTGCAGGCCAGGGTGCGGACGGCAAGCAGGCGATCACGGTCGGGGCTCTGCCGATCAGTTCCACGGCCGCGCTGCGATTGGCGATCGACAAGGGCTACTTCGCCGACGAGGGCCTCGAGGTCACCGTTGCGTCGATCCCCAACCCGGCAGGGGCGATGGCCGCCCTGCAGGGCGGCCAGGTGCAGTTCGCCTACACCCCGTCCATGCCGATGTTGACCGCGGTTTCCCAAGGGATCGACCTCAAGGTGGCCGCCGCGGCCGACGGGTACCCGGAGGGCGCCTACGACGAGTGGGTCGCCAGTGGCCGTGAGTCCTCACCCGACGACACCGGGGTACTGGTCGCCGAGGACAGCGACATCACCCGCCCGCGCGACCTGGAAGGCAAGGTCGTGGCGGTGCCCGCGCGCAAGGCGCAGATGGAGATCACCATCGCCGCCGTGGTCAAACAGGACGGCGGCGACCCGTCGAAGATCAAGTGGATCGCGCTGAGCTTCCAAGACATGATTCCGGCACTCACCGGGGGACGAGTGGACGCCATCGGCGAGGTGACGCCGTTCATCGAACAGGCCAAATCGCAGGGAGCTCGCGTCTTGTCGCATCCCGGCCTTGGCGCGTTCCGTGAAGGCGCTGTCGGTTTGTGGGTCACCTCAGCGCAGTTCCTCGAGGGCAACCGGGATGTGGCGCGACGCTTCGAGCGGGCCGTGCACGAGGCGAACGAGTACGCGAACGAGCATCTGGACGAGGCCTACGCCAAGGCATCGGAGATCACCAAGATCCCGGTCGATATCCTCGAGGCCGGTGAGCCTCCGTACTGGCCGGAAGGCGTCGATGTCGCCGATCTGGAACGTCCGGCGAAGATGATGGTGGAGCTCGGATATCTGGACCAGGCGCCACCCCTCGACGAGCTCGTCGCGCGGTAGGCCACGCCATGGCGAACACACTTGACGGGCGCCCGAAGGTGCGGACGAGGCTGCGCGCCATCGGGTACCCGGGTCCGGTGGTGGCGGGGGCCGCGATCCTCGGCTGCTTGGCGATCTGGGAGCTGGTCGCCCGAGGGCCGCTGTCGGGCGGCCCGTTCCCCACCGTGCCTGCGATCGCGGGTGGGCTGCTGGGCCTGCTCTCGCAGGGTGCGTTCTGGTCGGCGCTCACCGAGACCCTCGTCACCGCGCTGATCGGGCTGGCCCTGGCCACCGTGGCAGGGGTGGTGCTGGGAGTACTGCTGGGATCGGTCGAATTCGCGTACCGGAGCGCGCGGCTGGTCATCGAGGTGCTCAAACCCATCCCGCCCATCGTGGTCATGCCGCTGGTACTCCTCTTGCTCGGGCCGAGCACCGAGATGGGCGTGCTCCTCGTGTTCTACGGATGTCTCTGGCCGATCTTGATCCAGACCGTGGTGGGAGTACGCGACGCCGACCCGGTTCTGCTCGACACCGCGCGCTCGTTCGGACTCGACCGGCTGCAACGCGCGGTACGGATCGTTCTTCCCGGTGCCGCCGCGTTCATCGTGACCGGCGTCCGAATCGCAGGCTCCGCCGCCTTCGTGATCGCGGTGGTGTCCGAACTCGTTGGCGGCGCGCCGGGCATCGGCCGGGTCCTGTTCATCGCACAAGGCGCGGGCCTCTACGGCGAGATGTACGCGCTGGTGTTCGTGATGGGCATCGTGGGACTTGGCTTCAACAACGCGTTGCGCGCGTTCGAGAAATGGATGCTGCATTGGCATCCGTCGGTGCGTAGGGAGGTGCTGGTATGACCAAGCGCATCCGCTCGCTGGCCATCGAACTGTGGCTGCCGGTGCTCATCATCGTCGCGTGGTGGAACTGGTCCGCGAGTGCCGACCTGGCGTTCTATCCGCCGTTGTCCGAGATTCTGCAGCGGTTCCGCGAGCTGTGGCTGTTCGATCGGTTCTTCACCGATGTGCTGCCCAGTCTGCGCAACATGCTCATCGGCTACGCCGTCTCGGTCATCATCGGAGTGGGGCTGGGCATCGTGGTGGCCCAGGTGCGGATCGCCCGTAACGCACTCGAACCGCTAGTGCACTTTCTGCGCTCGATACCGCCGGTAGCGCTGGTTCCGATCGCCATCCTGGTGCTGGGATTCGGTGCCGACATGAAGATGGCGATCATCGCTTTCAGTGCCGTGTTCTCCACGCTGATCGCGACCCTGGATGGTGTGCGCGCGGCGGATCCCCTGCTCGACGAGGTCAGCAAGGTTTACCGGATCTCCGGGCGGGACCGGTTGTTCAAGGTCATCCTTCCCTCGGCAGCACCGCAGATTCTTGGCGGCCTTCAGGTGAGTTTGCAGATCGCCTTCGTCGTCATGATCACCAGCGAAATGCTCGCCTCCACCGAAGGAATCGGATACTTGACGATCCTTGCTCAGCAGACATTCGCGATCACCGATATGTGGGCCGGGATGCTCTTGCTCGGTGCCCTCGGCTACCTGTTCAACCTTGCATTCACCCTGGCGGAGCGCCGAGTCCTGCATTGGCACATCGGCATGCGCGCGCAGGCTACAACCCGTTAGGGGCAGAGTATGATGACCGAAGTCGTGACCGAACAGAACATTCCGCAGCAGCGGGAGCGCCGCCTCGTCATCGACGCGTTACGCAAGACCTACGGCACCGGTGCCAACGCGAAGACGGTGCTCGATGGCTTGAGCTTCGACGTTCGCAGCGGCGAGTTCGTGTGCATCGTAGGTCCGTCGGGTGCGGGCAAGACGACCCTGCTGAAGTGCCTCGCCGGCCTGATGCCGCCCACCTCGGGTACGGCCTACCTTGACGGTGAGCCGATCGACGGGCCGCCTGCGAAGCTGGCGCTGGTCTTCCAGGAGTACACCCGATCACTCATGCCGTGGTTGACGGTGGAGAAGAACGTCACCCTGCCCTTGATCAACAAGGGACTGTCCAAACGAGACAAGCGGGACCGCGCCCGGGAAGCGCTCGACGCGGTCGGACTCGCGGACGTACCCAGCAAGTATCCCTGGCAACTGTCCGGTGGCATGCAGCAGCGTGTCGCGATCGCCCGGGCGCTCGCGTATCAGCCAGAGGTCCTGGTGATGGACGAGCCGTTCGCTTCGGTTGACGCGCAAACTCGGTTCGAACTCGAAGACCTGGCGCACAGCGTGCGTGACCGGTTCGGCATCACCGTCGTCTTGGTCACGCACGACATCGACGAAGCCGTCTATCTCGCGGACCGGGTTGTCGTGCTCGGCAGCTCACCGTGCCAGGTGCGGGAGATTATCCCGGTTGACCTGCCGGCTCCCCGAGACCAGGTGCGGACCAAGGCCGACCCCAGGTTCACCGACCTGCGCAGCAGGGTGTTCGAGCTGATCCGAGCGCGCTGAAGCCACCTCGATCGCGCCACGAGATGGTTGCGGCGCCGCATGCTCGGGTCGCCACCACGGTGTGTTCGCCACAGGAAGCCCGCAATCAACGGGTTCGATCGGTTCACCGGGCCGGGGAGTGAGCAGCGTGACCCTCGCCTCGCGGGCGGCGCCGACGGTGCGTTCGATCGGCTCGGCCCAGGGATGAGGCGCGAGGTTGTAGGTACCCCAGTGGATCGGCAACATCGCCACGCCATCCAGGTCGCGGTGCGCGTGTATGGCTTGTTCGGGAGTCATGTGCACATCGGGCCAGTATTCGTGGTAGGCCCCAACGGGGATCATGGTTGCGTCGAACGGGCCATATTGCGCACCGATTGTGGCCAGCCCAGGGAAGTATCCGCTGTCACCACAGTGGAAAACCCGGTGCGACTCACCGGCGACGACCCACGACGACCACAGCACGGTGCGGTCCCGTCGCAGGCTTCGGCCACAATGGTGGCGAGCCGGAGTCGCCGTCACCGACAGCCCTGCCACCTGTGCCGTCTCGTGCCAATCCAACTCCGTGATTCGCTCTTCTGGAACACCCCAGTGCTGCAGATGGGCGCCGATTCCAAGCGGGACGGCGAAGCGCGCTGACGTCGAGCGGGCAAGCGTTCGCACTGTCGGCATGTCGAGGTGGTCGTAGTGGTCGTGGGAGATCACCACGACATCCACCGGCGGCAGTACGGCCAGCGAGATTGGGACCGGATGAAACCGGCTGGGGCCGACAAAGGTGAATGGGGAGCAACGCGCGCTCCACACTGGATCGAACAGCACACGTCGTCCGTCCACTTCGGCCAGCACCGACGCATGTCCCAGCCACGTCAACCGCAGGCCCGACGCCGGGGCTCGTGCGTAGTCCGCGGCCCGGAACGGATACACCGGAATGCGGATGCCGGGTTGGCGCCGTCGCCACCCGGTCAACTGAACGTAGGCCACGCGCGCGTTCGAACCGGGTTTGATGACTGCGGTTGGCAGACCATTGCGCAGCGCACCGTCAACGTACTGCGGGGATCGCATAATGCGCTGCAGGCGTTCGCCGGTGGGCGATGCCCCGAACGTCGCGGGCCGCCACCGTGGTAGTGGCCGGACAATGGGAAGAACCATGGCGACTCCATCAAGTGGTAAGCGGGGAATGAGCGGCCGGCGCCGCGGACAATGAGACGGGCTGCCCTACACGCTCGCAGTGGCCGATCTCGTGCGGGCCATGGTGGCGCAGCGGCGAGACAACGCCGAGGCATGAAACGGCTTATACGATCAAGACCACCCCACCGTGGCGAGCTGATGGCACTTTCGTGTGGGCATAGGTGCGAATGCGCCCGAGCACGGCCGTCCTTCGGGTGAAACGGCGCACCACAGAGTTAGTAACGTTCAAGCCTCGGAGCGCTGCTACCGATACATCGGCTTTCCGCAGGATCGAGAGTCTCCAGGAGGACACCCATGGCATCGCGTAGCACCAGCAAGAAGGTCATCGCCGGTTCGATCATCGTGACCGCGGTGATCGCACTGATCATCCGCGCGTACCGGACATCCGAGCCCAAGGGCTGATGGACCGCTCGGACTAAGCCTCGAACACCACGCTGCCGTTACCGGGCGCGATGCTGCCCTTCTCGTGCTCGCGACCCTCCTGATATGCGGGCGCAGATCCAGGCGGCTTCCATCGCGGCGGTGAAGGCATCGACGACCGCATCGCACGCGCGGTCCCCCGTCGAGCGCACCTGAACCTGGAATCTGTTGCGGTGCAACATTTCTACCACCGATGTCAGTGCCGCCAGGCGAGTGTCCGCTTGACGGCTCGCGGAGGCCCGCTGGTGGCGGCTGGATGCAGGTGAGACACGAACGGCGGGTGCACCGACGAGCGTGCATAGCTGGACTTTCGCATAGGACGGTGGGAGTTCGGACATTTGCGGCCGGGGTCATTGGTCACTTGTTCCGGGCGACGGGGTGGATCGTATCGATGGAGGGAGAAATTCTTCGGTGAGCTTGGGGAACTTCGTACGGAACTGGTCGGGTGTGGCGTCTCGTGGAAAATTGAGGATGTCCAGGAATTCGCGCGTGGTTTCGTAGTCCATGATCTCGCGGACCTGTTGGTCAGACATACTCGCGATGTCGACCTCCTTCTCACCCGCAGGGAACCGTAGTCCCCGCACCTCGTTGAGGGACAGGATTCCCCAAGCTCGCCTGCTGACTTCCGCGCCCGCCGCGACCGAGTGCAGGATGCCGTTGTAGATCAGGTCCCAGATCCGGCGGTCCTGTTGCAGGTCGTGGAAGCTCTGCTCGGTCCCGCGCTCACCGTCCCACAGGGTGAGGAAGATGTTCCCACCGCCGTAATAGGCGTCGATCTTCGCCAGCTCGTAAAGCTTGACGTAGTTGCCACGAGTCGCGCCCCACCGGATGCGCTGAATCTGCAGCCAGTCGGCCCCCGCCGAGGTCACCCAGTAGCTGAACGGCCTGGTGATCAGAAACGAGACACCAAGGATCCCTAGCCAGATGAACCAGAACTGAGCCCAATCGAACCCACCGTCACCCCGAAGCAGGGAAAGGATCGTCAATCCGACCACAAAAATGCCGACGGTTGTCAGGAAAAGTCCGGCCTTGCCCCGCAAGTTCTCCTTGTGCCAGGCCAGTACGGGTCCCATCCCCTCTGGCGGCTCTGGTCTGTGGGCCAGTCTTGTCTCGCGGTCCGGGTCGTCCTCGGGTTTCGTGTCACTACCCAGGAAGCTTCGGCCCTGCGGCGGGAACGGCTCGCCCGTTTGCGGATCCGGGCGTGGCGGAAGGTTGGCGAACCTGTCGTGCTCGTCGGTGCTCATCGCCCACCTCCCGCATCGTCGGAGAAGTCGACGGCGGTGTAGGGCTTCATGGGTTCGACCGGCGCGGGATGCGGGTCTTCCCCTGGCGTGAAGAAGTCGACGACCGCTTCGCCCCCGATCGCGCCCAGCACGGCACCGCCGCCGCCGACGACCACCGTGCCCACCGGCCCGACCGCCGACCCGGTGGCTGCGCCCCACCCCGCCAGAGCCGCCGCCGACCCCAACGCGCCACCACCGATGACGGCGCCCGAATCCACGGCGGCTTTGGTCCACGTCTGCTCACCCTTAGCCGCACCAACGGATTCGTTGAAAATGACCAGGCCGCTCCCCACTGCCGGTAGACGGCGGAGGACCTGGCTGGCGGCTTTCATCCCAGGGCTCGCGTCGGCTCTCGGAACGTGCATATCGGGCGATTTGCCGGGGTAGTAAGCCAAGGCCTTGCGCACCTTCTCTGGGACACCCTTGACGTAGCTTTCGAACTCGTTGACGCGGACTTGATACCGCAGCATCCCCAGTTGGGCTTTGGCCGCCGCGCGGTAGAACAACTTCCGATCGGCCTCGCTCATGTCGCTGAGTGTCCCCATCGCCCACTTCTGGTAGGTGGTGGACTGTTCGCCGAGTCGCTCCGCGTTGACGAGCGCCGCATACCGCGTGTTCTCCAGCGATCCGATCGCGCTGATCACCCGGGACGCCGCCGTGTTACCGACCTCCCAGGCGTCGATACTGCAGCCCTCGGGCGCTGCGAGGGCCTGTCGCAGGTCGGCGTGCGCCTCATCCTCCCGGTTGCGGGCATCGATCACGAAGGCCCGGCACTCGTTGAAGACCGCTGCCCTGCGATTGAACTCAGCGACTTTCGCCGCATGCGCGGCCGACTGACGCTCGAACTCGGCGAACACACTGGCCGCCCGGCCAGCGGGCAGGACAGTCGGCGGCAGACCCGGAGCGGGACCAACCGGAGCGGGCGGCAGGATGAAGGGTCCTTCGACTTCCAGTCCGCCCGCCGTTGCCTTGTCTATCGCGGTGTCCATCCGTCTGAGCACCGAATCCAGCGCATCGGCGAACTCACACAGCGCGCGACCGTACTTCTCAGCCGTGTACGCTAGATCGTCGGTATCTGGACCCACTCCGCGGATCGAGTCGTGAAACGCTTGGCTGGCCGGGCCGCGCCAGCTCGAGTACGCGGTGTTCCGCGCGTCGTAAACCTTGTCCGCGGCATCCGATGCGCCGATGTTGAGATTGCGCAGCCAGTGCGCGCCGTCGAGGCAGGTGCCCGAGCTGCCGTTGACTGTGGTGTTGAGCTGTCCCGTCATCGGGTCCTCCCCTCGCTCGCCGCGTGGTCCAACGGGACATGCTCGCGCCGGCGTCGACCGGTGCGACCTCCATAGCCAGCACCCTGTCCAGTGCGCCGGCACCGGCTCCGAGGTGACCCACGATCTGACGTAGTGCCCCCGGCTCGTAGCCAAACCCGTCGCCGCCAGGCGATTGTCCCGGTGGTCCGATCCGCATGACGCTTCCCCCTTCTCAGTGGAAATAAGTCCGTCGTGACCAGTCCACAACCGGCTCAGCGCGCCGCGCCTGCTCATCGACCACCGCGTTGAACACCACACCATGCGCACCGGCTTCGTCTGCGACCAGACCAACGTGTTGCACCCCGATCGCCGCAGCGGGTTGTTGTGGCCCGCACCCGGCACGAAGCTCGTCCAGAGAGGTGTAAGCCGCCAACAATGGGTGGCCCTGCTCATCGCAGAACAGCTCTAGGTCCACTCGCCGATCACCGACGCGAACCGCCCGAGAGGGCATCCACAGCACGGAAACATCCAGGATCTCGAGCACGACCGATTCCAGATCCGGCTGCTCGCGCGGATCAGGCTCCGGGTAGCGATGCCCCTCCGGGATTGGCATATTCAGCGCGATCACCACGTGACCAAGATCAGTCACAGCGCTCGCTAACTCCGCCGAACTCATGTGCACATACGGCTGGCCAGCGCCGCAAGCCTCAACTAGAGCTGAGATCGTCGAGTAGGCCACAGCGATCAGTTCGTTCCGCGGCGTTTACCGCAGTTCAAGCCCACCCTCAGGCGCCAGTAGAACAATAATCCGCTCCGGTAGCCGCTCGCGCAAGTCGTCCAAGCGCACCATGGCCGACGCGATACCTGCACCGGAATGCGTCGGCTCTCCCCTAGCCATGAACCGCTCCCCCTGTATCTCGGTGTAGTCGCATACTCGCTATCCGCACTCTGACGTATGCAGGGTACTCGACGGTTCCGGTTCAGCGCGAGACGGCGCAGGATCAGCAGTTTCGACAAGAACGCGCGCGCCCAGTACGGGAGCGCAGCCGAAAGTCAGAAGGTAGCGTCGTTCGTCTGCGGTATTGCTGAGGCGGACCCGTTCCAGCAGACGAATTCGTGAGGTGACTCCGCAAGCGCTGAGAGGCTGCGGTATGGCCATCGAGTTTGAATGCCCTGAGTGCGGGGCAACAGTTAAACTCGGCCTAAGCCTCGAACACCACACGACCGCCGATGACGGTCATTACCGGAGTGACGTTGTGGAGTTCGTGGTCATCGACCGCGAACACGTCCTCGGCCAGCACTGTGAGGTCAGCGAAGTTACCGGGCGCGATGCGGCCCTTCTCGTGCTCGCGACCCTCCTGGTATGCGGGCGCGCAGGCCCAGGCACGCAGCGCCTGCTCCCGGGTGATCCGTTCGGCCGGTCCGCTCACCGTGCCCGATCCGCGAGTCTCGCGCAGGACAAGGGTTTCGATCGCTTGTCGCCAGTCCGGGTAGGTCACCGGCGCGTCCGAACTGTCTGCGACCACAACACCCGCGTCCACCAGTGAGCGCACCGGCATATTGCGGTGCCACGTGTCGTCGTCGATCATCCCGCGCAGGCCATCAGAGGCCTGCCACTTGATCAGTGCGTTCGTGTTGGCCACGAAGCCGTGCTTGGCCATCAGCCGTATCGCGCGCAGGCTGGGGAGATTCGCATGGATGAGCACGTGCCGCGCGCTTGGCCAGGGATCGGCTTCCATCGCGGCGGTGAAGGCATCGACGACCGCATCGCACGCGCGGTCCCCCGTCGAGTGCACCTGAACCTGGAATCTGTTGCGGTGCAACATTTCTACCACCGAGGTCAGTGCCGCCAGGCGAGTGTCGTCGTCAGTGCCTTCGGTGACCAGCGAGCCACAGCAGCCGTCGTCGTAGGGCCGAGACATCCAGGCGGAGCGCAGCACGGGGATGCCGTCAGCGAAGAGCTTGCACCCGCCGATACGTAGCCAGTCATCACCGAGACCGGTCGACGAACCGACAAATCGCATCGCGTCCTCGATGATGTTCACCGGCGTCCTGACCGACGGCCAGGTCCAGTTCAGCAGCGTGGTGACCCTGGTGGTCAGCTTCCCGGCGTTGTGCAGAGCGACGTAGTCGCGCAGCATCGGCGGGGTCACGATCGGGTCGGTGACGCTGGTGACTCCCAGCGCGTTGAGTTCGCGCATCGCCGCGAGAGTCGCGGCTTGCCGGTCCTCGGGCGTTGGATCGGGGATCATGTCGGCGACCAGCGCGACGGCCGACTCATGCAACTCACCCGTGGGTTCGCCGGTGACCGGATCACGCACGATATGGCCCCCTTCGGGGTCGGGGGTGCTCGCGGTGATTCCACCTGCCTGCAATCCGCGTGAGTTGGCCCAGGCGGCATGACCCGAGAAATGGTTCAGCAGCACCGGATTGTCCGGGCTGACGTCATCGAGGTCGGCGCGGGTCGGTCCCGAGCCACGCTCACGGAGCTCAGCAAGGTTGCGTTCCGTCCAGCCCCAGCCGCGGATCCACGAACCCGGGGGCGCTCCGGCCGCTCGTTCGGAGACCAGATGTCGGATACCGCGAACGGTCGACACGACGCGGTCACTGATATCGAGGCTGAACGGCGGCCGGGAGAGCCCGAAGAACTGCAAGTGGACGTGTGAGTCGTTGATGCCGGGTAGGACAGACCCTCCGGCCAGGTCAACCTGCCTGGTCCGCGGTCCGGCGAGTTCGAGAACTTCCCGGTTGGACCCGACCGCCACGATCCGGTCATCCTTGACTGCGACGGCCTCCGCGATGATCGAGCGGTCGTCGAAGGTGGCCACTCGTCCGGAGTGCAGGATGAGGTCGCTATCAGACATCAAAGCTCCGTTACGTAGACGGAAACACATGTTTCGTATAACGTTACTGCTGGGGTGAACGGTTGGACAAGAGAGGACCCGACGTGGCGCGAACCGACCGGAGCGCGGTAGCCAAGGCGCTCGACCTGCTGAGCGCGCTCGCGGACGCCGATGGCCCGCTGCGGCTGTCCGAGCTCGCCGAACGGGCCGACCTGCACCGGGCAACCGCATATCGCTCGCTTGCCGAGCTCACGGCACGAAACTTCGTTGTCCGTGACCAGAACGACCATTACATCCTCGGCTGGGCCCTGCTCCGGATGACCCAGAGCCCTGCGGCACGGCACGCGCTTGGTGATGTGGCGCGCCCGGTACTCACCCGCCTGGCGACGGAAATCGACCGGATCGCCGGGATCGAAGTTCTCGAGCGGGGCGGATGCCGCGTCATCGACACCGTGCGATCGGCCCGCTATCAGCGCTTCCTCGGATTCGGTGGCGAGGTGTTCGAACCGTGGCGGTCAGCGAGCGGGCTGGTGCTGCTCGCCTTCAGCGGACCCGCGCACAGTGAACCCTTCCTTGAGCCTGCGGCGGAAGCCGGGGTCGATGTGCCAACCTTGCTCGCGCGACTCGACGAGATCCGTGACCAGGGATACGCGTTCTCCGCCGGCGGACTCGACCCCCTCATCGCGGACGTCGCGGTCCCGGTTCTGGGAGCCGGAGGCCACTGCAGGGCGGCGATCTCGGTGACCGGCTTCGTCCAGGACCTCGACGACGAGATGGTGCAGAGCGCCTGCACAGCGGCCCAAGCGGCGGCCCGTGATCTCCAGGGGCGGCTGTCCGGGCGGGACCTGAGCTCGGTGGAACGCGTCGGCTGACAGCGATCCGCGCTCGGCGCCCTTGACCTGCCGCACGGCGTTGATCGCACAACGCGCGGGTTCAGGACACGCTGGCCCGTGCCGCCTCGACGGTGTGCCTCAGCAGTAACGCCGTCGTGACCGGGCCAACTCCGCCGGGAACCGGGGTCAATGCCCCTGCTGTTTGTCCGACCCGCTCTGCGTCGACATCGCCGACCAGACTTCCATCCTCGGTGGGGTTGGTGCCGACGTCCACCACGACGGCACCGGATGCGATGTGTTCCCCGCCGATCAGGCCGGGCTTACCCACCGCGGCGATCACCACGTCCGCCAAGCAGGTGTGCGTCGCCAGCACCGCCGTGCGGGAATGACAGACCGTCACGGTGGAGTGCCGGGCCAGCAGGAGGTGTGCCAGTGGAGTACCGACGACGGTGGAACGGCCCACAACAACGGAGTGACGGCCAGCGAGCTCTACCCCGTAGTGATCGAGTATCGCGATGACTGCCTCCGCGGTGGCGGGCGCGAACGCAGGAAACCCGGCGGCAAGCCGCCCCAGGCTTGTGGGGTTGGCCCCGTCGACGTCCTTGGCCGGGTGGATGGCTGAGGCGAGGCCGGGCAGCGCGACACCGGCTGGCAAGGGCGTCTGCAGAATGATTCCGTGCACCGTGCTGTCGTTGCTCAACGTGGTCAGGGTGTCGTGAATCAGCTGCGCGGTCGCGGTGGCCCCGAGGTCCACGATGTCGCAGGTAATGCCGGCCTTCTCCGCGGCTTTGGCGATCGATCGGACGTACCACACGCTGGATCCGTCGTCCGTGGCGACAACGACCACGAGCTTCGGTGGGGTCCCGTTCGCGGTCAGTTCGGCGGCCGCCTCGGCGCTGTGCGCGCGAATCGTGGCAGCGAGTTGTGTGCCTGACAGGGAAACCGCGAGCTGCTCGCTGGGCAGAACACTCGCGCTCATGCGCCGATACCGGCTCGTACTGCGGCGGTGATCTTGTCCGCGCGGTCGGAGATGATGTCCACGCTGCTGTTCGAGCTGAGCAGTTTCCCTCGCGCGTGGTCGTCGGTGACGCCACCGAGGTTGACTTCGATATTGACGCGGGCTGTGGTGGCGGCCGCGCGGGCGGCTTCCGCGGCGGCTGCCACGTCGGTGATGACGTTGCGATTGCCGATGGGCAGGAGCCGCTCGGCCAGGGAAACAACGTCGGCTGCGGCTTCGATCACCTCCGCCGGCGGCTGGCACGCGCCCAGCAGCGCCTCGGCAATGGCCTGAGAGCGGGCGTTCTTGTCCGCATCGGTGCCCTTGGGTAGCGCGTAGGCCTTGGACACCGCGGTGAACGCGGCCGCGTCTTTCTCCGCCAGCCGCAAGGCATGCATCCGCAGCTGATCGGAGCCGAGCACAATCCCGTCGATGGTGCCGGCGTGTTCGGCGTAGGAGTCGCCATTGCTGTAACGAGCGACCATGCCCAGCAGCGCAGCGGCTTGGGCCGCGTGCAGGGCCGCCGTGGTGCCGCCGCCCGGCGCCGGTACCCGCGCGGCGAGTGTGGTCAGGAAGTCATTCATCGTCTGGTCACGCATCAAGGCACATCCTTCTTGTGTGAGCGGCAAGGGGGCGAACTACCTGAACACCACGGTGCTGTTGCCGTTGAGCAGCACGCGATGCTGGCAGTGCCAGCGCACGGCACGGGACAGCGCCAACGCCTCCGCGTCGCGGCCCACTGTCGCCAGGGCACGCGGGTCGTAGCCGTGGTCCACACGCAACACTTCCTGCTCGATGATCGGCCCCTCGTCCAGATCAGGAGTCACGTAGTGGGCGGTGGCGCCGACATACTTCACGCCACGGTCGTACGCCTGGTGGTACGGCTTGGCGCCCTTGAAACCCGGCAGGAACGAGTGGTGGATGTTGATCGCTCGGCCCTCCAGCTTGGTGCAGAGGTCATTGGACAGCACCTGCATGTAGCGGGCGAGCACCACGAGGTCTGCCTGGTATTCATCGACCAGTTCGAGCAACCTGCGCTCGGCCTCGGGTTTGGTCTCCGGCGTCACGGGAACATGCACGAACTCCAGACCGGCGGCTTCCGCCATGGGACGCAGGTCCGCATGATTGGAGACCACGACCGCGATGTCCGCGCCGAGACTGCCCGCTCGCCACCGGAAGATCAGGTCGTTGAGGCAATGACCGGCCTTCGACACCATCACAAGGATGCGGGTCTTCCGCTCGTCGGACAGCCGGAACTCCATCTCGAAATCCCTTGCGACAGCAGCGAATTCCCGGGAGAGGTCGGCGACGCTGACCTCCGATGCCGGGCAGGAGAAGGACGTGCGCAGAAACAGCGCGCCTCGGACATCATCGTCGAACTGCTGGTGCTCGACGATGTCACAGCCACGATCGACGAGGAACGACGTCACCGCGTGCACGATCCCTGCGCGCTCGGGGCAACTCAGGGTCAAGGTGAAGAGGCGCGCCACGATGTTCTCCTTGGTTTCAGGGGTTTCAGCATTCGACGACGTTAAGAGCCAGCCCACCTCGGGCGGTCTCCTTGTACTTGTCCTTCATGTCCGCACCGGTCTCGCGCATCGTCTTGATCGCCTTGTCCAGGCTCACGTGGTGCACGCCGTCTCCGCGCACCGACATCCGCGCCGCGGTGATGGCCTTGATCGAGGCGATCGCGTTACGTTCGATGCACGGGATCTGCACCAGGCCACCCACCGGATCGCAGGTCAGCCCGAGGTTGTGCTCGATCCCGATCTCCGCTGCGTTCTCCACCTGTTGCGGGGTGGCGCCGAGCACTTCGGCGAGCCCGCCCGCGGCCATCGAGCACGCCGAGCCGACCTCGCCCTGACATCCGACCTCGGCGCCCGAGATGGAGGCGTTCTGCTTGAACAGCATGCCGATGGCCCCCGCGGTGAGCAGGAAATCCACGATGCCGTCGTCCGATGCTCCCGGCACGAACATCCAGTAGTAGTGCAGCACGGCGGGGATGATCCCCGCTGCGCCGTTCGTGGGCGCGGTCACGACCCGCCCGCCCGCGGCGTTCTCCTCGTTCACTGCCAGCGCGAACATGGTCACCCACTCCATCGCGCGCAGCGGATCGCCGGAATCGCCTGCCTCGACCAGTTGCCTTTGCAGACTCGCCGCCCGTCGCCGCACTTTCAGCCCGCCGGGCAGCAGCCCGGTTGCCGCGCTTCCCCTGTCCACACATTCCCGCATCACTGACCAGATCTTCAGCAGGCCGGCGCGGACCTCAGGCTCGCCTGAGCGGACCTTCTCGTTGTCCATCATCAGCGAACTGATCGAGCGTCGCGTCCGGGTCGCGTGTGCGATCAGTTCCTCTCCGGTGGAGAACGGGAACGGAACGGGTGTGCTGTCTTCGACAATCCTTCTCCCGCCCGCGTCGTCCTCGCCGAGAACGAAGCCCCCGCCGACCGAGTAATAGGTCCGCACCGACAGCAGCATCCCGGACCGGTCGAAGCCATGGAACATCATTCCGTTGCTGTGAAACTCCAGTCGCTTACGCCGGTGCAGGACGACGTCATCGCTGACCGAGAACTCGATGACGTATCCACCAGCCAGCTCCAGCTTTCCGGTGTCGGCGACCCGGTCCACGATGGGCTGTGCCTCGACCGGGTCCACCTCGTCCGGGGCGTGCCCGGCCA
>JBOHER010000346.1:0-2239 GCA_050701115.1 Haloechinothrix sp.
GAGCTGGACGGGCCGATGCCGACCTTGAAGAGATCGAAGACGCTCAGGCTCATGCCGGGCCCGCCCGGTATTCCAGGCTCGCGTCGATCAGCCACGCCGCGAGGTAGGCCGCGAACGACGAGCGGACCAGCACACCGAATTCGTCGCGTTCCGCATCGCGCACGAGCAGGACGATCCCCGCGCGGGCCAGCGGCGTCTGCACGCAGGTGCCGGTCGGAGCCGCCGAGGGGTGCAGGTCGAGGGCACACCCGTGCGCCAGCACATCGCGAACTCGCGGCCCGGACAGCGTCAACGCGGTGCGCTGCGCCGAAACGTCCACGACCGCACCCGGGGAATCACCGAGCGCCGCACGCAGGGCTTCCTCCACTTCGAGCTGGACTCCCGGCTGAGCCAGGACGAGGTACTCGTCCGGCCCCATCCAGAGCACTTCGAGTACGCCATGCGACCCGCTGCCCCGACTGAACGTGCACGCCGTGACCGGCAAGTCCACGCCGAGGCTCGCGCTGACGGCGGCTGCCGCATCGGACCCTCCAAGGCGCAGCGTCAGCTGGGTCAGGAATGGCTGCTCGGCAACCTGAACGGCGGGCGCGAGTTCGGCCAGGCGATCAGCCCACTCACCCAGCGGGCTTCGGCGGAGCATGGTTTCAGCCGTCACGACGGGTTCCCTCCTTGTCGAACAGCACGGATTCGGTCACGGTGACCGGGACGAGTTGGTCTTCCACCGGGACATAGAGCTTCTCGCCGATGCGCTCCCGGCCGGAGCGCACCAGAGCCAGCGCGAAGGTGCTGCCCAGAGCCGCGCTGGGGTAGCTGGAGGTCACGTGCCCGAGCATCCGCACCGGGGGCTCCTGCGGTTGAGCGGACTCGATGATCTGCGCCCCCTCGGGCAGCAGGACAGCGGAGTCCGCCGGAAGCAGACCGACCAATTGCTTGCGGTCCGGCCGGTTGTTCTCCGCCCGCGCGAAGGAACGCTTGCCGATGAAGTCGGCCTTCTTCTTCGAGACAGCCCACGACATGCCGAGGTCCTGCGGGGTGACGGTGGCGTCGGCCTCCTGGCCGATGATCGGGTAACCCTTCTCGGCGCGCAGTACGTGCATCGTTTCGGTGCCGTACGGCGTGATCCCGTACCGCTCCCCGGCCGCGATCAGTGCCTCCCACAGCGCCGGACCGTCCCAGGCATTGACGTTGATCTCATAGGCCAGCTCGCCGGAGAAGCTGATCCGGCAGACCCGTGCTGGGATGCCCGCCGCCAGGTTGAGCACTGTGTCCTGCCAGCTCATGAATCCGAACGCCTCGTTGCTGACGTCCAGTTCGGGGGCCAGCGATCCCAGCACATCCCGCGACCGTGGGCCTACCAGGGGAACGGTGACCCAGTGCTCGGTGACCGAGGTGGCGAAAACCTCGAGGTGCGGCCATTCCGTCTGCAGCCACTCCTCCATCCAGTCGAGGATCTTCGCCGCATTCCCGGTGGTGGTAGTCACCAGGAACCGGTCATCGGCCAGCCGAATAACGGTGCCGTCGTCGATGACCATGCCGTCGACACCGCACATGACCCCGTAACGGATCCGGCCGACCTTCAGGTTGCTCATCATGTTGGTGTAGAGCATGTCCAGGAATTTGCCGGAGTCCGGGCCCTGCACGTCGATCTTGCCCAGGGTGGAGCCGTCCATCAGCGCGACGCCTTCCCGCGCCGCGCGGCACTCGCGCAGCACGGCGGCGTGCATGTCCTCGCCCGGCCGCGGATAGAACCACGGACGCTTCCACTGGCCGACGTCCTCGAACTCCGCACCGTTGGCCAGATGCCATGGGTGCAGCGCTGTGACGCGAACGGGATCGTGCAGCTCTCCCCGATCGCGGCCGGCAAGGGCCGCGAAGGGCACGGAGGTGTACGGCGGGCGGAAGGTGGTAGGCCGCTGCTCCGCGATGTCCACGCCCAGTGCCTCGGCGACGATGCCTGCGGCGATCATCCCGGAGGTCTTGCCCTGGTCGTGCGCGGTGCCGATGGTCGTGTAGCGCTTGATGTGTTCCAGGGAGCGCAATCCCGCGCCGGTGGCGCGCAGAACATCGGAGACCGTCGCGTCCCGTTGCAGGTCAACGAACCGGGTGTCCGGCACCCCGCGGGGCTCCTCGCCGTCCGGCACTCGCCACAGCACGGCGGCGGCGGTCTCCTCGAGCCGGGCATCGGAGACTGGGAGCGGGACTTCGGCGCCCGCATTGAATCCGGTGGCGATCGCCGCGG
>JBOHER010000347.1:0-3193 GCA_050701115.1 Haloechinothrix sp.
TCCGGCTCAACCGGCTGCGCAAGTGGCATGTGAACGGCCTGCTCTGCATCGGCGACGCGGCCCACGCCATGTCCCCCATTGGCGGCGTTGGCATCAACCTCGCGGTGCAGGACGCTGTGGCGACCGCGCACCTACTGGCCGAACCACTGCGTCGCGGGCATGTCGACGCGCGCGATCTCGCGAAGGTCAGGACGCGTCGCCTGCTGCCCACCGCAGTGGTCCAGGGCCTACAGCGGATCTTGCACCATGCGGTCATCAAGCCGGTGATCGACGGACGCCGTGACGGCCCACCCAAGCCGGTGATCCGGCTGATGCAGGCGGTGCCCCAGGCCGCGGTCGTCCCCGCTTACCTGGTCGGCGTTGGCGTCCGGCCCGAGCACGCCCCCGACTTCGCTCGCCGCTCGTGACGGGCTGAAAGGCGCTGTGAGCGCGTCCAGTGCAGTGAACGGCGCTTTCAGTGCACCCAACGCGCTCACAGCGCCTTTCAGCCCGTCCGTCAGCCGGCCTGCACCGGGTTCTCCAGTGTGCCGATGCCCTCCACCGTGATCGACACGCGCTGTCCATCGGTGATCGGGCCGACGCCATCTGGGGTGCCGGTCAGGATCACGTCACCGGGCAGCAAGGTCATCACGCCGGAAATGAACTCGATCAGTTCGGGGATCTTGTGCACGATCAACGACGTCCGGGAATCCTGCTTGATCTCACCGTCAACCTCCGTGCGGATGGCCAGATCCGCCGGATCGACCGCGGTCTCGATCCAGGGGCCGAGCGGGCAGAACGTGTCATAGCCCTTCGCGCGGCTCCACTGTCCGTCAGAGCGCTGTTGGTCGCGCGCGCTGACATCGTTGGCGATCGTGTAGCCGAGCACAACAGAAGCGGCGCGGGCTGCGGGCACGTTCTTAACCGGCTGGCCGATCACCACCGCGAGCTCACCCTCGAAATCGACCCGAGCCGAGCTGGGCGGCAGCTTGATGGCGGAGTTGGGGCCGATCACGCTGGTCGACGGCTTGAGGAAGATTAGCGGGGTCTCCGGCACCTCGTTGTCGAACTCAGCGGCGTGCGCGGCGTAGTTCCGGCCTACCGCGATGATCTTGGTCGGAAGGATGGGTGCCAGCAGCCGCACATCGGCCAACGGCCAGCGGCGTCCGGTGAAGGTCGGTTGCCCGAAGGGGTGTTCGGCGATCTCGGCGACAGTGACATCGCCGGCATCGGCCCCCTCCCCTTCGAGCGAAGCGAACGCGACACCAGCGGGATGAGCGATTCGAGCCAGACGCATACGCGGAGCCTAACGGCAAGTCGCCTGTGACTTTCCCTCAACGGGCCGCGCGCATGCTCTTGTGCACGAGGGCATCGCAGAGTGCCATCCAGCTCGCCTCGACGATGTTCTCGTGCACGCCAACGGTGGTCCACTCGCGCACGCCGTCGGTGCTCTCCAACAGCACCCTGGTCACCGCGTCGGTTCCCGGGTGTGCCTCACCCTTGGGCGCGCCGGCCCCCGGCGTCAGGATGCGCACCTTGTAGTCGGCCAGGTCCACGCTGTCCAACCAGGGCAGGTGTGGGCTCAACCCCTCACGGAGCGCGGCGTCCAGCGCGTTGACCGGCCCGTTTCCCTCGGCGGTTGCGATCACCCGTTGGCCCGCCACGTGCACCTTGACGGTGGCCTCGGAGACGACCTCACCGTCGGCACGGTGGTCGAGGACCACCCGGTACGACTCCAGTTCGAAGGGCGCGACCGGTGCGAGTTCGCCGTCCCCCGCCTGCGCCGCATCATCCATCTCCTTGCGGAGCAGCAGTTCCAGCGAGGCGTCTGCGGCTTCGAACGACCATCCCCTGGCTTCCAGCGTCTTGACCTTGTCCACGACGTTGGTCAACGCCTCGGGCCGGCTGGCAAGGTCGACCCCGAGCTCACGTCCCTTGAGTTCGAGGCTGGCCCTGCCAGCCATTTCGGTGACCAGTACCCGCATGTCATTGCCGACGACAGCTGGATCGATGTGGTTGTACAACAACGGATCCACCTTGATCGCGCTCGCGTGCAGCCCCGCCTTGTGGGCGAAAGCCGAGAACCCGACGAAAGCCTGGTGGGTGTCGGGTGCGATGTTCGCGATTTCGGCAAGAGCATGGGAGACCCGGGTGAGCTCGGCTGCGCCGCCGGTAGGCAGCACATCCATGCCGAGCTTGGTCACCAGGTTCCCGACAACCGCGAACAGGTCGGCGTTGCCCGCCCGTTCGCCGTAGCCATTGGCGGTGCATTGCACATGGGTGGCACCCGCCTGCACCGCGGCGATGGTGTTGGCCACCGCGCAGGACGTGTCGTCCTGGCAGTGGATGCCCAGCCGCAGCCCGGTGCGTTCGGCCACCTCCCGCACCGTCTCGGCGATGCAGAGCGGAAGCTGACCACCATTGGTGTCGCAGAGCACCACCACATCGGCGCCGCCCTCGCCACCTGCCTGCAGCACCCGGATCGCGGTCTCCGGATCGTAGGCGTAGCCGTCGAAGAAGTGCTCGGCATCCAGGAAGACCCGGCGGCCCTCGCCGACCAAGTAGGACACCGTGTCCCGCACCATCGCGCAGGCCTCGTCCACGTCCACCCGCAGCGCACGCTCGATGTGCCTGCGGTCGGACTTGGCGACCAGCGTGATGACCGGCGCACGGGAGTCGAGCAGCGCCTGCACCTGCTTGTCCTGCGCGGCGGCGGTGCCCGCCTTCCGGGTGGAACCGAACGCGACCAGCGCGGCGTGCTTGAGCTGCAGCTCCCCCGCCGTCGCCCGCGCGAAGAACTCGGTGTCCTTCGGCAACGCGCCCGGCCACCCGCCCTCGATGAAGCCGACCCCGAGCTCATCGAGCAGCCTGGCGACCGCGAGCTTATCGGTCACCGAGTAGGAAATTCCCTCCCGCTGCGCGCCGTCGCGCAGCGTGGTGTCGTAGACGTGGAAGACGTCGCCGAGAGGGGTATCGGCAGGGTCCGATCGGTTCACGGGTACTCCTGGGAGGGCCGGGGCAGGCCTGGACAAACAAAAAACCTCCCGCGGATGCGAGAGGTCAGCGCGCCGTGTGTTCTGTACTGAACACCTACTCGGCGCGCGTGCGAATAATGATCGCGGCATGGAAAGCCATGTCGGCATCATGCCACAGGTCCTGCCGGCTTCCAAACAGTGGGCTGCCGGTCTCACAGAGTGGCCAGGTCACCCAGGCG
>JBOHER010000348.1:0-30075 GCA_050701115.1 Haloechinothrix sp.
GACCGACAATCGGAAGAACGGTGACTGCACGCTCAACGTGGGCGTGCGGGATGATCTCACCTACATCCTGACACTCTCCTTGGGTACCGAAAACCCGTACCGCACCAAGCCGTGTGAGTTGGCCGAAGAACTCGCCACGATGGCGGTCCAGACGATGACGGGGGGCGCGTGATGGCGCACCTGGCAGATGGCGGCGGCGGTGGCCTGGACTACGGGCTCGCCGGAACCGTATCGATACGTCACGCTGAACGGTCTCGCGGTCACGGGCAATTTCGGCAAAGCGCTCGACGAGAATGGCGATACGCCCGACTACGTCGCGGTCGAGGGCAGCACGCTTACCGGAAACGGCGGCATCGTCAGCTGGGAACCGGCGTCGGATCGTCTGGGGCACCGACGGCCAGGCGAGCTCGGCCGAGCACGTGATCACCGTGCGCTGACGGGATCTTCAGCGCTGCCGGCCCTCCGACGCCGTACGCGGAGGGCCAGCAGCTGCATCGTCGCGGAGGAAGCCAGAATGATCAGCATTCCGTCTACCGGCAGCCGCAGCCGGATGCGGGTGAAGAACACGGCCAGCAGCAGGACGTTGACAATGATCAGACCGGCGAGCTGCTGCTCCTCCGGGCGCAGCGGTCGCCATCGCGCAAGCGCCAACCTGACCAGTGCCAGCGTGAGCACCGGATAGAAGGTCACCGCCGAGACGATGTCCCGCAACGAGTTTCCGCGCCCGGTCGTGAAGAAGTCGTTGGAGTAGGCGAAGGTGTGCACGACCTTCTCCGCGTACAGCCGCGCGGCCTGCCCGGGATGCGCCCGCACCCAATCCAGCGCGCTGTGGGTGTAGAAACGATTCGCTTCCACTTCATCGAGACCGAGCGCACCGACCTTCTCGTAGTACCCCACGATGTCCCCGGCCGAGCCGCTGTCGGCCGTCACGTTGCCGCTGTTGCCGAGTAGCAGATTCACGCCGCTGTTCGTCGAGATCGGCACGAAGGCGCCCATCGTGAACGCATTGCGCGCGGTCCACGCACCAGGGACCAGGATCGCCAAGGCCGCCACCGCCGCGAGCGCGCGGCAGAGCCTTGTGCGGGTGCTCGATCCACGGCGCTGCCAGCAGATCCACCCGAGCACCACGGGGATCGAGAGGGCCAGCGTGGGCACGGTGAGAACGAGGATCCCCCCAGCCAGCCCGGCCGCGAGCACCCATCTCCAACCGAATCCGGACCCGGCGTCGGCTACCCGTAGCGATGCCTCGATGAACCCGAGCAGTAACGCCATCGCAGGCACCTGCGGGTACAACGTCGTCGCCGTATAGACGAACAGCGGATAACAGCCCGTCGCGACAGCCGCCAGCGCTCCGGTGCTTGGCGAGTGCATTCGGCGGCCCAGCAGGTAGGCGAGCCACACGGAAGCCGCGAGCGCGAAGACGCCAACCAACCGGAGTGCCAGGATGCTGCCGCCGGTGGCGGCATGAACCGGGGCAAGCAGTAGGGGCAGGCCGGGCGGCCGGTAGGCGGTCGGCTGTCCCTCGAACGCATAGCCTTGCCCCTCGGCGAGCGCTCTGGTGAGCTCGAGGTACTCCTGCTCGTCCGCGAACCGCAGGATGTCGCCGAGCACGAGAGCATAGCCACCGGCGAGGGCGACCGACAGGGCGACGGCGCACAGGGCGACGGCCCGGGCGTGCGTGTCTCCCCACCGCACCCAGCGAGCCGGTGTCGACAAGTCGCCGGCGTTGACGTCAACGGCCATCAGCGCTCCGCTGAGAAACGTGCCCGGGTGCGCGGCGCCAGCGTGGCGACCGTGGGAAAACCCCTGAGCGCTTCGATGATCGCGAACGCGGCCAGCCAGGTGGCGCCGAGCAACAACGGACTCTCACCCGAAGTGATGGCATGCGCCGCGAACACCGCGCCGCACAGGAGGAGACCGAACCCGATCTCCTTGGTCAGCAGCGAGCGCCAGCCTGTCGTCAGCGGACCGCGGGCCAGCACCGTGAAGGCGATGCACTGCACCAGCATCGAGCCAACCAGCGCCACAGCGGTGCCTGCAACGCCGAAGGTGGCCGCGCCCACCGGAATCGCCACCGTGGCGAACACGGCCCCGATCCCCACCCCGGCCAGCAGGCGCTTACGCAGCCCCGCCGCCATCAGTACCTGCGTTCCCAGGCTGTTGCAGCAGAGGACCGGGAACAGAAACGCCAGGATCAGCAGCACCGCGGCACTCTCGGCGAACCTGGCGTCGTACAGGAAGTCGATGATGACCGGCGCCAAAGCCGCCGTCAGCGCCGCGACGGCGATCGAGATTCGTAACGCGAGCGCGAGCGCGCGACCGCTGAACTCGCCGAGCCGCTCGTCGCTCTCGGCGTGCCTGCGCACCATTTCCGGATAGAGCGCATTGGAGATCACCAACGCCAGCACCCCGGCCACCACCATCAACCGCGCCGCGGCGGCGTAGATGCCGACGTCATAGCTGCCGCGCAGGAAGCCGAGCACCACCGTGTCCATCATCTGCGAGTAGTGGACGAGCGCGATGCTGCCCAGAATGGGCAGGCCGGCGACCAGCGTGGTCCGCACATCCGCCACCGCCGGGAGCGCGACGTGCAACCGCCCACCCCGGGCCAGGATGCCGAACGCCAGCCCGGCACCGGCGAGCTGGCCCAGCCACATCGTCATGATCACCCAGACCGGTTGGTGGGTGAGCAGCACGAGTGCCACCGCGGATGAAGCCGCGATCAGCTGGGTGATCACTTTGACCAGCGCTGCCGAGCGCATCCACTCCAGCGACTGCAGGGCGTAGACGGTGCTCACCGCCTGCGCCAGCGCGGTAGGCGCGGCGGCGAGGATCAGTATCGACGTACCTTCGGGTAACGGTGCCGCGAACGCGATGACCGCGAGGGCGCCCATCGCGAGCATGGCGAGCACCATCTGGGCGACGAGGGTCTGCGCGATCAGCCGGGGCAGGTCGTCCGGCCGCCGGACGATCTCGCGCTGGGTCCACAAGGTCAGACCGCCGTCGCCGAGTGCGGCGAGGTAGAGAACGACCACCTGGGCGAGCGCGAGCTGCCCGAAGCTTTCCGGCCCGAGTACCCGCGCGACGACGATCATCGCGACGAACGAGAGGCCTCTGCCGACCGCCTCGGCGGTGCCGAGCGACAGCACATAGCCGCTCAACCGGCGGGCCGTCGTGGTCTCAGGCCGTACGGCCACCGAGCACCGACCCAATCTGGTTCAGGTAGCTGGGGACGATCGCGGACCATGCCAGTTGTTCGGTCACGAAGGCGCGGCCGCGCGCGGAGAACTCCTGCCCGCGACCCGGGAACTCGGCAAGGGCGGTACTGAGTGCGCACCGATCGAGGCTGGTGACCAGCGCGGCACCGGCGGTCGCCAGATCCGCGGCGGGATTGATCTGGTCCGACACCAGGCAGGGCACACCGAGCGCGAGGTTCTCGGCGACCGCGATGGGTATGCAGTCCCAACGCGACGGGTGCACGAACCCCGCGCTGCCCAGCACGAGTTCCAGTTTCTGCTCGCCCCAGATCGGGCCGGACACCTCGACCCAGTCACTGATGCCGAGTTCGGCGACCAGCGCCCTGGTACGCGCGAATCCGCCTTCGTAGTCGAGGCCGTGCATCCTCAGCCGTGGCCTGCGCGCGGCGGGCACTGCGGCGAGGGACTCGAGCAGCACGTCGATGCCCTTGTTCCGGACCGCATAACGGCCGTACCACGCCAGATAGTCACCGCCAGGTCGCCACCGCTGCGCGGGAACGTCGAACCCCATGGGCGCGATGACAGACCGCACCGACGGCTCGATCAGCCTGGCGTGTTCGGCCTCGGCGGGAAAGAAGGCGTGCACCGCGGCCGCACCCCTGAGCACGGACGCCTCGAGTGATCGGCGCAGGGCTCTCGGCTGCCTCAAGTAGCTGACCCAGGTGGGCTGGAAAACGCCGTGCGGGACCACCACGTAGGGCACGCCCGCGCGCCGTGCCGCGCGAGCGGCGACCAGGTTGGCTGTGAACCACGCCTCATGCAGAACCAGGATGTCCACGTCGTGCAACGCGCTGGCGAGGCCAACGGGCACCAGGGCAGCGCGACCCCGGCCGGCGTGCCGTACCGGCCGCAGCTGGGCGTCGCCGTACCGGGAATCGTCAGGCGGCTCTCCGGGGTGCAGGACCACGACGTCCTGGCCCGCGGCCAGCAGGGCGTTCGTCCACGCGGCGATGCCTGCCACCACACCGGAGTGGGGGCCTGCCGCACCGGGGTAGTACTGCGCGAATCTCATCCGGGCGAATCTCATCCGGGCGAACTTCATCTGGGCGAACGTCATCCGGGCGAACGTCATCGCGTGGCCGCGACATGCTGCTCGATCCACTCGTAGGTGGCGGCAAGACCGTCCCGCAGCTTGATCGAGGGTTCCCAGTCGAACTCCTTCGAGATCAGGGTGTTGTCGCTGCACCGCCCGCGCACACCCTGTGGCGCGTCGAGCTGGTAGTCGCGCCGCAACCTGATGCCCGCGATGTCCTCGACCATGTCGACGAGCTGGTTGATCGTCACCAGTTCGGAGCTGCCCAGATTGAGCGGCTGGTCGAAGTTCCCTCCGGCGATCTTGATGCTGCCCGTGACGCAGTCATCGACGTACATGAAGCTGCGGGTCTGCTCCCCGTCGCCCCAGATCTCGATCTCGTGGTTACCGGTGAGCTTGGCCGTGGCGACCTTGCGGCAGATAGCGGCAGGCGCCTTCTCCCGGCCACCGTCCCATGTCCCGTAGGGGCCGTAGACGTTGTGGTAGCGCGCGACCCGGGTGCTCATCCCGTAGTCCTCACGGAAGTGGCGGGCCATGCGTTCGGTGAACAGCTTCTCCCAGCCGTAGCCGTCTTCCGGCATGGCCGGGTAGGCGTCGTCCTCGGCCAGGAAGGGGTCATCCGGGCGATCCTGCTTGCCGGCGGCGTACACACACGCGGAGGACGAGTAGAAGAACCGCTCGACGCCCGCATCCCGGGCGGCGAGGAGCATGTGGGTGCTGATGAGCACCGACAGCATGCACTCGGCCTTGTTGTTCTCGATGAACCCGATCCCGCCCATGTCGGCCGCGAGATTGTAGACCTGCCGCACACCTTCCACGGCCCGTCGGCAATCCGGAAGATATTTCAGATCAAGCACTAGGTTTTCCGCGTCGGCACACGTCTGTTCCCATTTCTGAAGAGGTTTCACATCCACCGCGCGAACGGCATTGCCCTGTTCGATCAAGGTGTGCACCAGGTGTCCACCGATGAACCCGCCCGACCCCGTGACCAGCACTGAAGTAGGTGTATCACCCATAGGAACTCCTTAATGTGATTTCCATCGAAGCGAGTTTCACGTTTTATCCGACGTGGTCGCTCGGCCCTTCGCGGCGCTATCAATGTGCGTAACGACGGCAGGTCTCACTCGTTACGTATCGATGTAGCTGGCGGCGCGGAAGATGTCAGTCGACCGCAAAAATTCGTGGGAGTGTTGTTATGGCGATGACCGAGTCCGGCGAGAACCCGAGCTCCCCGGAGCTGGCCCGTGCGGCCGTATCCGGCGACAGTGGCCGCGATGCGCTCCCCGCGGGTACGTGGAACGTCCTGCGCGACCGGCTCCGAGCCAATGACCCGATCTGGCTCGGTTACCACGTGCTGAACAGGACGGCTGCGAAGGTGAGCCGGTACTTCGACGGTCGCGCGCGGGCCCGCGAGCGCGCCAGGGACCTGCCCGGGGTCAACACCCGCGACTACAACCGGTTGCTGTGGACCAACTACGACTGGTCACACTCGGGCGAGGAATGGACACCGACCGTCGAGTGGCGCCAGTCGGTGATCGATGAGGTCATGCTCCCGCAGATGCCGGAGAAGCCCGCCGCGCTGGAGATCGGACCCGGCGGCGGGCGATGGACCGTCGAGTTACAGCCACGGTCCGCCTCGCTGATCCTCGCCGATATCAGTCCGCGTGCCATCGAACTGTGCCGGGAGCGGTTCGGCGGCTGCGACAACGTGTCCTACCTGGTGACCGATGGTCAGAGCCTCAATGGCGTCGATGACGAATCGATCGACTTCGTGTGGTCCTTCGACGTTTTCCTGCATATCGCCCCGGTGGATCAGAAGGGGTACCTCGCCGAGTTGGGCAGGGTAATGCGGCCAGGCGGGGTAGCCGTCATCCATCACCCGGGTGACGGTGGCTCGGCAGCGGGCTGGCGGTCCGCGATGACGGTGGAGATGTTCGCGGATCTGCTGCGGGACAACGGACTGCGGTTGGTCCGCCAGTTCAAGAACTGGGGTGACGGCGGCACGTTCGTGCTGCCCAATCCGGGCGACGTGATCACTGTGTTCAGCAAGCCCGCGGAACGCTGAGGGCTATTCTCAGCGGGTGCCCCTGCCTCGACTGCCGTTCGGTCCGGACCCACTGCGCCGCGCGCGCGTGCCCAAAGATGTCGAGTCGGTCACCGCACGGGGGATCGAGGCGGATCCGGCTGACGTCGGCATGACCTCCGAGGGGATCGAGCGGATCTGGGAGGGGGTTGCCGGGGTCTATCGCGGCGGGGCTCACCCGGCCATTGCGCTGTGCGTCCGCCGCGCTGGCCGGGTCGTGCTGGACCGGGCCATCGGGCACGCCCGCGGCAACGGCCCGCGGGACGCACCCGGCGCGGACATGGTGGCCGTCGGCACCGACACGCCGTTCTGCGTGTACTCGGCGTCCAAGGCGATCACCGCGACCGTCGTGCACCTGCTCGACGAACGCGGTCAGCTGCACATCGACGACCGGGTCTGCGAGTACATTCCCGAATTCGGCAAGCACGGTAAGGACGCGATCACCATCGGGCAGGTGCTCGCGCACCGCTCGGGCATCCCCAACCATCCGCGCGAAGCGCTCGACCTCGATCAGCTGGGCAATCGGGAGCTGATGCTGCGGTTGCTGTGTGAGGCCAAGCCGTTCTCCAAGCCAGGCCAGTTCGTCGCCTATCACGCACTGTCCGGAGGAGCGGTCCTCGGTGAGATCGTCGAGCGGGTCATGGGCAAGAACATCCGGGAAGTGCTGGCCACCGAGATCCTCCAGCCACTGGGGTTCCGGTGGACCAACTACGGCGTCGCTTCCGAGGATGTCCCCAAGGTCGCCACGAACTACGTCACCGGTGCGCCCGTGCTGCCACCGTTGTCGACGATGCTGACCAGGCTGCTGGGTGCGCCGGTCGGCGAGGCCGTCGAGTTGAGCAACGACCCGCGCTACCTCACCGGTGTTGTCCCGGCAGGCAACATCGTCTCGACGGCGAACGAACTGTCCCGCTTCTTCGAACTGCTCCGTCGTGGCGGCGAGATGGACGGTCTGCACATCCTGGAACCCCGCACGATCCGGCGCGCCATCACCAAGCAGACCCATCTGGAGGTCGACTTCACCTTCGGTGTGCCGATCGGCTACAGCTTCGGATTCATGCTGGGCGGCAAGCGGATCAGTCTGTTCGGGCCGGACACCGAGCAGGTGTTCGGCCACCTCGGATTCACCAACATCCTCGGCTGGGCCGATCCGGCGCGTGGGCTGTCGGTTGGACTGATCACCAGCGGCAAGCCGGTGGTGTATCCCGAGATCTTCGATTTCCTCGGGATCATGGGCCGGATCGGGGCGGCGGCGCCGAAGGTGGACCAGTCCGAGCTCACCGAGTACTGATCGGCCGGTCACTCGCCGATCCTGGTGAACATCGCCGGTCGTGGGTAAGTGGCTGCGTGCGTGCCCGGTGACTCACATTCGGGGCATTTGGGGTGCTGCACAATGCGGCGGTTGTCCGCTCCGGGGTACAAGGGGAGGCATTCCGCGCCGCATCGGGCAATCAGCGCGAACCCGTGCACATAGTCGACCCTGCGGGCACCCTCGGGCACGTAATGCGCCGGTCGGTGTGGGCGCTGCAGGTCGGTCGCCTCCGGCATCCAGCCGTGGTAGCTCCGCTTGATCACCACGGGCCCCCCTTCGTTCAGCGCGCTCGCCGGCCGTCCGGACCAGAGCTTGCGACACACCAGGCGCTAGGGCAATAGAATCTATAGAATAGTTGCGCAAGAATGCACAATGGTGTGGCGCGCGAACACGTGGAGTCATGAGTGGCGCCTGATTGTCGCTAGATTAGGGCTACCTCTGGCGTGTGGTTGCATGGATTCTGTAGATTCCACGTCAGTGAGGAGGAATCGTGAAGCTCGCCCATCTGGGCTCCGTGTCGATCCCGCACGACCACATGACGCTGTGAACGTCGAGAAGCAGCAACTGGAGTTCGGGGAGAGTCTGCGCAGGCTGCGCGCGTCCGCCGGTTACCCAACGGGCAAGGATTTCGCTCAGGCGATCGGGTGGCAGGCATCGAAGGTGTCGCGGATCGAGAACGGCCGCACGCTGCCCACGCTCGCCGACGTCGAGGCGTGGGTCGGCGCGGTCGGTGCATCACCCGAAATCGCGGTGTCAATGCGTGATGACATGCACGGGATTCGGATCGCGCGCGACAGATGGAAGCGGCACCTACGCCATGGCCACGCAGGCCGGCAGCGCATCGAGGCCGACACCGAACGGCGTGCAGTGCGGATCACGGCGGTCGAATTCTTCCTCGTCCCTGGCCTGGTGCAGACCGCGGACTACGCACGGGCCGTGCTCACCATCGCCGCCGAGCGGTTCGACACCCCGAGGGACACCGATGAGGCAGTGCGCGAGCGGATCCGCCGCCAGGATGTGCTGTACGACTCTGACAAGCGTATCGAGATCATCGTCGCCGAGACCGCGTTGCGATACCCGATCTGTTCCGCTCCGGTGATGCGAGCCCAGCTGGACCGCCTCACCACCCTCTGCGGCCTGCCGCACGTGCGTTTCGGCGTGCTGCCGCTGGATACGGTGCTGCCGACCATCACCATGCACGGCTACGCCAGCTTTGACGACGCGGTCGCGGTCGAGGTCAACCACACCGAAATAGCCGTTACCGACCCCGATGACGTTGCTCTGTATGAGCGCATCACCGAGCGACTGTGGTCGGTCGCGGCCGAGGGCGTCGACGCGCGAGCGATCCTGGCCCGGCTCCTCGCGTGAATGCCAGGGGCGCGAATCCACCGGCCGGCGACGACGGCTGCCGATCGGCCGGGGCTCAGGCGGTTCCCGGAATGACGCAGGCGACTTCCGGGTAGCCCCGTTCGCCCGGTTCGGCAGTGGATTGCTCGGCCACGGTCTTACCGTTCACTGTGATCTTGCAGCGCAGCGGACCTTCGGAAGGCGTGTCGGTCTTGGCGAACACGGCGATGCCGAGGTCGCCGATGCGCGCGTTCTTCTCGGTGAACTCGAAGTCGAACGGTTCACCCCGCAACGCCACTTCGGACTGGGTTCCTGCTCGCGCAACCCGCATCACGGTGTCGTCCGGGCCGGACACGGTGATGCGGATTCGGTGCGGACCCAAGACCGATGCGGGAGCGTCTGGTTCTGCGACAGAGGACGACGTGGTGGGGGAGGGCGTTGGCGCGACGTCGGGCTCCTGGTTGGTGCAGGCGCTCACCAGCACGGCCACGGTCACCACGACGAGGGGCGTGACAAAGTTCACGATGCAGGGTCCTCGCGCTTGCTTCGAGACAGACGAGGTTCCCACTATGCCCTGCTCCGGCGTGTTCTCCCGGCGACCCGCCGTTCGCTGGCGGCATCACCTAGGGCCGGTCCGGCTCAGGCTGCGTGAGACAGTCCGGAGAGGGTCGCGAGTCCGGTTACGGTCGCGCTGACGAGGCGGTCGGCGGGGCCGAGGCGTGGTTCGACTCGGATCAGTCCACGGCCGGCGAGGCCCTCCAGGATCTGGTCCTCCCATGGCGGAACCTGGCCGGCTTCGGCGCCGTCGGGTCCGCGCCAGCGGTAGCCAGGGGGGCCACCCCAGGTCCCCTTGTGGAACAACAGCTCGCCTGATGCTGCGTGCTGTAGTGATAGAAGCTCACGGTCGTTCATGTCGCACCTCGTCGTGCTCTGCGTTCCCCGTAAGCGTGACTTGTAATCCAGGCCGGAGCATCCGTGGAGCTACGTAAGTAGGTACCTAGGTTCGCGCTGACTGGTCGCCGTCGTCGAGCCGGGCCAGTACCTGCTCGGAGATCGCCCTGAGCGTGTCGAGCTGCTCGGCGGTGAGGTGATCGAGGAAGAGCTCCCGCACTGTCGTCACATGCGCAGGCGCGGCTCGTTCGATGGCGCTGCGACCAGCCCCGGTGAGCACGACGAACGCGCCGCGGGCATCCTGCGGGCATTCCTCCCGATCGACCAGACCCCGCTTGACCATGCGGGCGATGTGGTGGGACAGCCTGCTCTTCTCCCACTGCAACGACCGAGCGAGTTCGGCGTAGCGGACCCGGGCGTCCGGCCGGTCGGTCAGCGCGACCAGCACGCTGAAGTCGGCAAGGGAGAGGTCGGAGTCCGTCTGTAGTTGCCGGTTGAGCCGGGCGTTGAGCTGTGTGTGCAGGTCGAGGTAGCCGCGCCAGGCGCGCTGCTCGGCCGCGCTGAGCCATCGGGTATCTGCCACGGGGTCGAGTGTACCGAAATAGTTGACACGTCATCTAAGTTGTGTAAGGTGATAGATGAAACGTCAACTACTTGGAGGATTTCATGACCGCTCCCGCCACCTTCGCCACCCTGACCGGCGAGTACTCGCTCGACCCGACGCACAGCCGGATCGGCTTCGTCGCCCGGCACGCGATGGTCACCAAGGTGCGTGGTTCGTTCAACGACTTCACCGGCACCACCGTGATCGACGGCGAAGACCCGAGCGCGTCGTCGGCGACGGTGACCCTGAAGGTCGACAGCATCGACACCCGCAACGCCGACCGTGACGGGCACCTGCGCAGCGGCGACTTCCTGCAGCTCGACGAGTACCCGGAGATCACCTTCGTCTCGACCGCGATCGCCCAGACCGGCGAGACCAGCTTCGAGGTGACCGGTGACCTCACCATCAAGGGCGTCACCCGCTCCATCACCATCCCGCTGGAATACGAAGGCACCGCGCAGGACCCGTTCGGCAACAGCCGAATCGGCTTCGAGGGATCGACCACGATCAGCCGCAAGGACTTCGGCATCACCTGGAACGCGGCCCTTGAGACCGGCGGCGTGCTCGTCGGCGACAAGGTCGTACTCGAGTTCGAGATCTCCGCGATCAAGGTCGTCTGAGGCGGTGTGCCTGCGACGTCACCGGTTCCCTTCCATGGCGGCCAGGTCATCCTGGGTGTCGATGTCGGAAGGGGAGCCGGTGTCGTCGCAGGGTACCGCCGTAACAACCTCAGGGTGCTGGTTGAGGAATCGGCGGGCGCCGGTGTCGCCGACCGCCTCGGTGGCCACCGCGTCCCACAGCGAGCGGTCGAGCAGTACCGGATTGCGGGGCTCACCCGCATAGGTGGCCACCGCCGCCGCAGCGCCGCCGGCATGGGCGGCCCGGAGCCTGCGGATCGCCTCCGCTCCGATCAGCGGCTGATCGACCAGTGCGACCACCACCGCGTCGACACCCTCGGGCAGCGAACTCAAGCCGACACGCAGGGACGACCCCATACCGCTCGCCCACTCCGGGTTGAGCACGCTCATCACGCCGTTCAGTTCGGCCGTCTCGGCGCCGAGCACCACATGGATCGGCTCGCACCCGCCGGCCCGCAGCAACGCGATACCGCGTTCCAGCAGTGTTGTGCCCTTGAAGACAGCCAGCGCTTTCGGCCCACCGAACCGGCGTCCGGCACCGGCCGCGAGCAGCAGACCGCCGACGGTCACGACGTCGTGCTGGACAGTGCCGCGTGGTGGATCGGCCCGGTCAGTTCGGTGAGCCGCCTGCCGGTCCCGGTCGTGCGGGTGGCAATGAGCTCGGCGGCGATGGACACCGCGGTTTCCTCCGGCGTACGCGCGCCCAGGTCGAGACCGACGGGTGAGGACAGCCGACCGAGATCGTCCTCCGTCACGCCGATCTCGCGCAGCCGGTCCAGCCGGTCGGCATGCGTGCGCCTGCTGCCCATCACCCCGATGTAGCGGGCCGGTGTGCGCAGGGCCGCCGCGAGCAACGGGACGTCGAACTTGGGATCGTGGGTGAGCACGCAGATCGCCGTGGTCGCCGCAACCTTGGTGCGCTCAAGGAACTTGTGCGGCCACTCGCACACCACCTCATCGGCCTTGGGGAACCGCTTACGAGTGGCGAACACCGGGCGCGCGTCGCAAACGGTAACCCGGTAGCCGAGGAAGCCGCCGATCTCGGCGACGGCCGCGGCGAAGTCGATCGCGCCGAAGACCAGCATGCGCGGTGGGGGAGCGAAAGACTGCACGAATACCGAGACGTCGTCCATGCGGCGCTGTCCGGTAGGGCCGTAATGCTTGGCGCCGGTGGCGCCCTGAGCGAGCATGCCGCGGGCATCCGCCGTGATCGCTACGTCGAGCCCCTCATTGCCGAGTGAGCCCTCGACCCGGTCGGCCCACACGTAGCGTTGCGCGCCCAGATCGGCGGGACCGCCGATGACAGTGGCGACCGCGACCGGCTCCTCGCGTTCGAGCGCGTCGAAGATGTCTCCGATCGGCGACGCCGGATCGACTCGCTGGACCAGTACCTCGATGATCCCGCCGCAGGTGAGGCCCACCGCGAACGCATCATCGTCGCTGATGCCGTAGGTCTCGATCCGCGGCTCGCCGGTCTGCAGCACCTCGGTGGCCACCTCATAGACCGCGCCCTCGACACAACCGCCGGACACGCTGCCCACGGCGTCGCCATCGGTACTGACCGCCATGACCGCACCGGGCGAGCGCGGCGCGCTACCCCGCACGCCGATCACGGTGGCCAGGCCGAACGGAACGCCTGTGTCGTACCAGGCGCGCAGCTGAGCGACTACTTCACGCATGTGTCGAGGGTAGCGCCGTTGCCGACTTTCCGGCGGCAGCCCTATCCCGCCAGCAGGTGTCCATCTTTTGCACAGTTAACCATCGCCGTTTGATCATAGGGTGACCTCCACCACACCTGTGCGCGCAGAAAGGTTCCTTCATGGCAAATCCGACCCCCACGGTGGGTCGCCGCAGGTTCCTCACCTTCCTGGTCGCTGCCCCGGTGCTGACGGTGGCCACCAAGATGGGCTTGGAGACGGCCGCGCCCAGCACGGCCGAAGCCGTTCCGAGCCCGCCCCAGCTCCCGGACGTCTACGACCTCGGCGATCTGTACACGCTGTCCACCCAGCCGACCAAGGACATGCTGGTTCTCGAGGTCGCCGAAGACGGCACAGTTCGGTTGTTCCTGCCGCGGATGGAGGTCGGCCAGGGGATCACCACCGCGGTCGCCATGCTCGTTGCCGAAGAGATGGATGTTCCCCTGTCGCAGGTCGAGATCCCACTCTCGGACGCTCGGCCCGAGCTGATCTTCAACCAACTCACCGGTGGATCTACCACGATCCGCTCGGTCTACGAGCCGGTTCGCAATGCGGCTGCGGCCGCACGTGCCCGCCTGGTGGCCGCGGCGGCCCAGCGGCACAACCTGCCCGCCGACCAGCTGACCACCCGTGCGGGCGCGGTCATCGCGCCGAACGGGAACGTGTACCCGTTCGGATCGCTGACCGCATACGCGGCGAATGCCGAGTTGCCGAAGCTGCCTGCGAAGACGAAGTCCTCCTCGGAGTTCACCGTGGTGGGCACGCCCACCAACCGCATCGACGCGCGCAAGATGGTCACCGGTCAGTTCGAGTACACATTGGACCTGGACGTGCCGGGTGCGATGCCGGTCATGGTGCGTCGTCCACCGACGATTCAAGGTTCCCCGAAGGCGGTTCTCAACGAGGCCGCGGTGCGGGCCATGCCTGGCGTCATCGACATCGCCATGGTGCCGACCGGTGTAGCGGTGCTGGCCGAGACCTTCGGACAGGCACTGGACGCGAAGGAGGCTCTCGAGGTCTCCTGGAACCCCGGCACCATCGACGATCTGTCCAATGAGGACATCAAGGCCCAGCTGAGCGCGGCTGCTGTGCCGTTCACGGTGCCCTCCGGGCTAACCGATTTCATCGATGCAGAGTTCGACTTCGCCTGCGTCAGCCACGCCCCGCTGGAGACCAACTCGGCGATCGCCGATGTGCGCGCCGACCGCGCGGAGATCTGGTCGGGCCTGAAGATCCCGATCATCGCGTTGCAGAACATCGCGAAGGAACTCGGTCTGCCCGAGGACAAGGTGACCGTGCACGTGGTGCAGGCCGGTGGCTCCTTCGGCAGGCGACTGTTCCACGACGGGGCATTGGAGGCGGCCCGGATCTCCAAGGCCATGGGCAAGCCGGTCAAGCTGTTGTGGAGCCGGATCGACGACATGCGGCACGGCCGCATCCGGGGTGCCAGTCACCACAAGGTGCGGGCGACCTTCCTGGCCGATCAGGTGCTTTCCTACGAGCACCGGGTCGCGTCGATCAAGACCGATTGGCGGCACGGGTTCGGTGAGGCGATCACCGCGATGGGTGCCGAAGGTCTGGGGAACTTCGGCTACACACAGACGATCTTCAACTTGACCGTGGAGTGCCCGTACAACTTCGGTGCGGTCACCGAGGTGATCAACGAGCCGGAGAACATCGTCATGAACACCTCCGCCTGGCGGTCGGTGTATTCGGCGATGACCAGGGGCGCCGAGGAGATCATCGTCGACGAGATCGCGGCGAAACTCGGCAAGGATCCGTATGAGTTCCGGCTGGAGTCACTGAAGAACGACGATCAGCGTGCGGTGCTGGAGAAGGTCGCTACCGAGGGCAACTGGGGCAGGCAGATGCCGGAAGGCCACGCCCAGGGCATCGCCTACCACCAGGAATACAGGTCACGCACGGCATGCCTGGTCGAGATGGATGCGACCGATCCGAAGCGCCCCAGGGTGTACAAGGCGGTGATCGCCGTCGATGTGGGTCGCCCGATCAACCCGCGCGGCCTGCAAGCACAGATGATCAGCGGCTTGACCGACGCCATCGCCACTGTGCTCCGGGCGGGCCTGCATATCGACAAGGGTCTGCCGCTGGAGGGCAGCTACTCGCAGTTCCACTACGCCCGGCAGAAGGATTCCCCGCGCGACGTCACGGTTTTCGTCATGGCACCCAACCGGGAGGAGCCCGGCGGATCAGGCGAGTTGGGTGTGCCCGCGGCGGCGGGCGCCGTCGCCAACGCCTACGCCAGGGCGACCGGCACCAAGCCGCGCAGCTTCCCGATCAACTTCGACGTCGACTTCGAGCCCTTCCCGCGCTGACTTCACTCGCAAGGAGTTCCTGCTGTGCCCAACTACACCTTCACCGTGAACGGGAAGACCGTTACCGTCGACGCACCCGCCGACCTGCCCATGTTGTGGGCCTTGCGCGACAAGCTCGGCGTCAAGGGCCCGAAGTATGGCTGCGGGATCGACGTGTGCAAGGCGTGTACCAGCCACCTCGACGGGGAGGCTTTCAATCCCTGTGTCACTCCGGTCTCGGAGTGCGCGGGCCGCGAGGTCACCACCATCGAGGGTCTTGCCGACGGCGACACGCTGCATCCCGTGCAGGAGGCCTGGCTGGAGATGGACGTCGCGCAGTGCGGCTACTGCCAGCCGGGCCAGATCATGGCAACCGTAGCCCTGCTGAGTACGAACCCCGACCCGACCGATGAAGAGATCGACGCTATCGAGAACGTCTGCCGCTGCGGGACCTATTTCCGCATCCGCGAGGCCATCAAGAAGGCCGCCGCCGCGATGAGCTGAGGGAAAGTCGCCTGCGACTCCCCCTAGAGCTCGATTCTCAGGGCGCGGATGCGGTTATAGAGGGTCGAGCGGCTGATGCCCAGTCGCTCGGCCGCGTGCAGCTTGTTGCCTGCGGTGGCGCGTAAGGCGGCCACGATCGCGTCGTACTCGGCCTGTTCCCAGGGCGTGAGGGAGCGCGCCTTGGCCCGGCCACGGTGTGATTCCGGCAGGTCGGCGGCGGTGATGTCCCCCGCCGAGCGCGACTCGGCCGCATGTCGCACGACCATGTGCAGCTCGCGCAGGTTGCCCGGCCACTGCTGCGCGGCCAAGGCTCCCAGCGCGCTGGGGGCGAAGCGCAGGCTACGGTCCGGCCGCAGTTCGGTGAGCATCGCCCGGACCAGAGCGGGCAACTCGGCGCGCCGAGTGCGCAGTGGCGGGAGCTCGACACCGGACACGCAGCTGGCCGCGAGGCTCAGTGGGTCGGCGCGCAGCTGTTCGCGCGGCGCGCTGGTGAGCACGATCCGAGCCGCAGCATGGGTAAGCAGGCGGGTCAGCCGCACACACAGCGCGGCGGGCAGTAGCTGGATCTCCTCAACGACGAGCACTCCGTCATGGGTGGCCGCGAAGTCCTCCAGCTGTCGGGCCCACTCGCCTTCGCCGAGTTCGGGCACCCTGGCTGCGTCGAGCGTGGCCACAGCTCGGGTGCCCGCGATAGTGCGCACCGCGGTGGTGCGGCCGGAGCCGGGCTCCCCGGAGATCAGCACCGGAGAGTGCAGGTCGCCGAGGGCGCGGAGCTCGCGCTCGACGGTGGACTCCGCGAGCGGCATCGCGCCTTGCCGCCGGTGCGGCCGGGTGGCTCGCGGCCGCTGGGCCGGAACGAGCTGGAACAACGTGCCGCCGGTGCCGTTGATTCGCGACGCTCGCGCGTTGACCAACCGGCCCGAGGCCAGCCGGAACTGCCGGACCAGTGTCCGATCGACCGGCACGTCGGGGGCGATCATGCGCAGCAGCGCATGATCGGCTGCTTCCAGCAGATCGACCGCGGTCGGATTGGTCAGCACCACCTTGTCGCCGAGGACGATGACTGCCCGTGACCGATGCTGGGCGGCGGATTGAAACGCGGCCAGCAGATATTGCTCGGTTTCCCGCGAGCCCGTCAGCAGTCGACGTTCGATGTCCCGCACCGCCCGCTGCACGAACGGTGCGAACAACGGATTAGCGGTCGGCATGATGCCGGTGATGTCGAGGACGCCCTCGAGCCTGCGGGTCACCGGATGCAGGATCGGCTGACCGTAACAGCTGAACTTCTTGAGTGACTCGAGGAAATGCTCGTCACCGTTGACGGTGACGCCTCGGCGCGTTTCGTAGGGAGTGGCCACCGAGTTGGTGCCCGAGATGGCTTCGTTGTACCTGCTACCGGGGACCGCGCTGATCTCCTCGAGCGCCAGCTCCACCCTGCGGTCGGTGAATCGCAGGTCGATGATACGGCAGTCACGGTCGGCCAGCGCAAGACACAGGGTGGTGCCCTCGAGCTGGATGATCATCTCGTCCAGAACCGGCGCCGCGGCGACCATCAGCCTGCTGGTCCGATCGATGTCGGTGACCGTAAGCCGGTCGATCTTGGTGTCCGGCGCGAGCCCGGACATCCGAGCGCGCCGCCAGGAAGCGGCGATCTCCGGGCGGGGCGGATCATCCCCCGCCCACCGTGGCTGCGGCATCGTCATTCCGCGCTCCTCGCACGCACGCCCTCGCGGCGGCACAAGTCCGCCACAAGTAGTGCAGCTCATACTCCGTTCGGACTAATCATGCCATCGCCCGAAAGGGAGCGCTTACCGCGGTCAGCCGAACCAGGCGGGCTTGTTGCCCGGTTTCCATTTGATGTTGCATCCGATGCTCGGGATCTGCTCGCCGCTGATCGGCTCCCCGGACAGCATGGCGGTGATCGCCGCGTCGAGCTCGGCACCGGTGACCGGAACATCGTTGCCCGGGGTCGAACCGTCCATGCGTCCCCGGTAGACCAGTCGGCTCGCGTCGTCGAACAGGAAGAAGTCCGGCGTGCATGCGGCGCGGTAGGCCTGGGCCACGGACTGATCTGAATCGCTGACGTACGGAAAGCGCCAGTTCCACCGCGCGGCATGCTCGGCCATCGTGTCCGGCTCTTCGATGGGGTAGGCAGAAACGTCATTGCTGTTGATGCCGATCACCCCGACACCTGCTCGGATCCAGCGGGCAGCCGCCGCGCCGAACTCGACGGCGACATGCCGCACGTACGGGCAGTGGTTGCAGACGAAGGCGACCAGGGTGCCGCGTTCGCCTGCCACCTGGTCCAGGGACCACACCGTGCCTGAAGGGTCGGGGAGGGAGAACTCGGGGGCCGGGGTGCCGAGCGGGAGCATCGTAGAGTTCACAGCGACCATGGCCCCGACCCTACCGGCCGGCCGGGGAGCGACGACGAGCTACGCGGCGTGCCCGACAGCGGTGAGCGCTGCGATTCCCGCGTCGGTAGCCGTGATCGGGCGGTCGCCGGGGCCGAATCTGCGCTCGATCGCGATGAGACCACAGTCGGCGAGCCGGTCCAGTTCCTCGGCCTCCCACGGAGGTACCTGACCGGCTTCGCTTCCGTCGGGTCCGCGCCAGCGGTAACCCGAAGGCCCACCCCACTGGCCGGTGTGGAACAGCAGCTCTCCTGCGGCTGCGTGCCGCAGCGGTAGCAGCTCGTGGTCGGTCATATCGCACCTCTTGCACTTGGTTCCACACCACAATGCGGCGAAGCGGTCTGGCGGAGCATCCGGGTGCTTACCGATGTGGGTACCTACTTATTCCATCGCGCGAGGTCGTATCCGCGTTGCGTGGTCCAGCAAGCGAATTCGTCCGCTGAACCAGGCGCCCGCGCGCTCGTGGAAGAGCGGACCGCCGCTGTCACCCTGCTTCGGATTTGGTCGAATCAGGCGAAGCGGGCGTCCGGGAGCAGGGTGACGGTGTCGCCGATCGGCTCGCTCGACAACAGGCGAGCGATCACATCGGCGTCCTTGCTGGCCGCGAAGGCGCGCCTGCGGTCGGCGAGCAGGCACGCGACGTGCGCTGTGGTTGCGTTGCCTTCCCGGTCGTAGCCGATGGTGTAGGTCTCGATGACGGCTTGGCCCAGATGACCTTCGGCGATCTCGCGCCGTGCCCGCAGGTCGACCTGGTCCTGCACGCTGTGCTGGGTGTAGCCGTGCGCAGGGGGTGTGCCGGAAAGCAGCGCGGCGGCGTGCTTGGTGAGGAACCAGCCCACCCCGGTGGCGAGTCCGATGGAGCCCGGGTCTTGCCGGATCCGCTCGGCCAGCGTGGCCAGCGAGTGCATCACGTAGTTGCTGCCCGGCCCGCCTGCGAAGGTGAGCCCGCCGGTGACGGTCGGCGGCCGGTGCGGGTCGTCGAGGTCAATGCCGAGTTCGGTGGCCGCGACCTGTACCGCCGAGGGGAAGCAGGAATAGAGGTCGAGGTGGTCCACCTCGTCGATACCGATACCGGCGTGACCCAGCATGGCGCGACCGATGGCGTTGATCGCGGGGGACCGGTGCAGTTCCGCGCGTTCACCGACGTACCAGTGGTCCGTGGCGGTGCCGGTCGAGTGGACGAAGACCCAGCGGTCGCGGGCGATCCCCATGGCGTCGGCCGCTTCCGCTGAGCTGAGGATGAGGGCGGCGCCCTGGTCGACGTGAATGTTCGCGGTGGTCAGTTTGCGGTAGGGGAAGCTGACCATCCGGTTGTGTCTGCTCGCGGTGGCGATCGTCTGTGTGTCGGGTCCGGTGTTGTTCCACGCGCGCGGATTGGTCTTGGCGACCTCGGCGAAACGCGCCCAGAGGCTGGCAACCCACTGTTCGTGTGCGGTGATGTCCCGGCCGGCTGCTGCCCGGATCGCGTTCTCGAACAGCGGGTAGAAGTGGATCGGCAGGTAGAGGCCGCTTGCTTCCTCGGCCGGATGCGAGGGGTGCCGGTCGGTGCCGAGCTTTCTGGTGGGCGTCGCCTCAGCCTGCTGTTCTGCTGCGTCGGTGAGGCGGCCTTCGTGCAGGGCCTTGACGGTTTCCGCGCCGGCCAGCAGGGCCACATCGAGCAGTCCGGCCGAGATGTGCTCGCAGGCGTCGGTCAGGAGGTCGAGCGGGCTGGTGCCGCTCATGCTGGTGGTGACCGTCTCCCTCGGCGCCGCACCTAGTGCGTCGGCCAGCACCCGACCGGGATCTGGTGCCTGCCAGCACATGCTGTCGGCAACCCCTATCGACCGGATCCGCTCCAGCACGGTGCCCTCGGCGACCCCGGTATCGGCAACGGCGAGCCGGGCGGCGGTGGTCGTCAGCGCGAGCGGGGAAGTTTCGGCGGTGCGCTCGGCGGGCGAGCACTGGCCAACGCCCACCAGTACCGGCATTCTCGGGTCAAGCCACGTCATGGCGTAACGGTACCTCCTGTTGGCCGCTTGCTAATAGCGGTGAGTTTGCCGTCCACGTCGGCGAGTTTGCCCGTTCCGGCCACCACCGCGTCACGAATGACCAACGTGACGATGACGGTTCGGTGACACATGGTGCACATGTCGACATATGAACCGTCTCGTGCGCGAGTAGATACGTAGCCGAGTGCGTAGTTCTACCGCTTCGCGGCAGGCGTGCCGCTGGGAGTGTTGTGACACCCGGTCCTGCTGGTGAGTCCCCGGCACGATCCAGCAGGACCGGAACCTAATCGGAGGCACTCAGGGAGGCTAGTGATGTATTCCGCAGGCGTCCCGGGCGGACTGGTGTGGCGGACTGTTCCGGTCGCAGGCAGGACCACGCACTACGGCTCGGGCGGACGCGGTCGCCCGGTGATCTTTCTGCACGGCTGGGGTCTCACTGGCCGCACGTACACGCGTGCGCTTGAGCAACTCGTATCGAGCGGGCATCGGGTCTACGCCCCTGCGCTGCCCGGTTTCGGGGGCACTCCGCCGCTGCCCGACGAGCAGCTGAGCCTCGCCGGATACGCCACCTGGGTCGATCAGTTCGCGCACGCCATGGGTATCGACGGGCCGGTGACCCTGGTCGGCCACTCCTTCGGTGGTGGGGTGGCCATCCGGGTGGCGCGGGAAACCCCACACCTGGTGGCGCGGCTGGTCCTGGTCAACTCCATCGGCGGATCGGTGTGTGCGGACGGCGGCGGCGCGGCGATGCACCAGCGGCCGCTGTGGGACTGGGCGTTGCGGCTGCCTGCCGACCTGTTGCCGGTGCACCAGCTGGCGAAGGTGCTCCCGTTCATCGTGCGGGACGCGGTCCCGAACCTGGTTCGTAACCCGGGTGCGGTATGGCGTGCGGCCCGCATCGCGCGCACCGCCGACCTCACCGTTGATCTGGCGATGCTCACCCGTCGGCGGCTGCCGGTGGTGATCGTCTCGAGCGACCAGGACACCGTGATAACCGCGGACGCCCTCGGCGCGTTGCGCTCGGCACTCGGCCACGCGGTGTGCATCACGGTGCCCGGCAAACATGCCTGGCCGATCAGCGATCCGGGCCGGTTCGGTGCGGTGCTGACCAGTCTGCCGCCGATCACGCCGACCTCGTCCAACGCCGCCTGAGCCTCAGCGCGACGGGTCGAGAACCAACTTCCCCTTGGTGCGACGGGCGCGCAGATCCTCGTGCGCTCGTCGTGCCTCGGACAGCGGGTACTCGCCGCCCGCGATCACCCTGAGGCTGCCGTCCACGACGGCCGCGGTCAGTTCGCCCATCGCCTTCTGCACGAGTCCGGGACGGGTGAACGCATGCGGCAGCCACAGGCCTGCCACCGTGCCGGAATGGGCGAGCAGGCTGGCCAAGGCGACTGGCCGGGGCTGCTCACGGCTGGCCATGCCGTAGAAGGCGAGCCTGCCGAGCGGGGCCAGTGCGGCGATGCTCTGATCGGTCACCCGGCCACCGGTCATCTCCAGCACCGTGTCGACCCGGCGACCTCCGTTGGCCTCGATGAGTGCGGCCGTCAGGTCCTCGGTGGCCGGGTCGATGGCCACGTCGGCGCCGAGCTGGATGGCCAGATCGCGCTTCTCCTGATTGCTCGCGGTTGCGATGACCCTGCCCGCGCCGAAGGACTTGGCCAGCTGCACGGCCAGTGAGCCGACCCCGCCCGCGGCGGCATGCACCACGACCGACTCGCCCGGCTCGACGCGGACGCTCTGACGCAGCAGCAGCCACGCCGTGGTTCCTTGCACGATCAGGCCGAGCGCGGAGACATCGTCCACCTCATCGGGCACCTCGAAGATCATCGGCTCGGGTGCGACCGCCTGCTCGGCGTAACCGCCACCATCGACCAGGGCGACCACGCGACGTCCATCAGCGGTACGACCGACGACCTCGCCGCCCGGGATCAGCGGAAGCGCGGCAGGCGCCAGGTAGGTGTTCTCCACGTTGTGGGTGTCGGCGTAGTTGACGCCCGCACGGCTGACCCCAATGAGTACCTGGCCGCTGCGCGGCTCCGGCTCGGGCAGTTCGGTGAGGGTCAGGACTTCGGGGCCGCCGAACTCGGTGATCTGGATGGCTCGCATCCGCCCATACTAAGCGGTTGCTTATTCACTGTCGAGAGTGCACCGGGAAGACCCGGGAGCGGTGCACGACCACGAGGATCGGCGCCGCTCCTACGAGCTGCTCGCCAAGCCGGCCTGGTCACGATTGACCCCAGCTCGGTAATTGGGCGTCTCGCTCCGCCGATTCCCTCTACAGCGTTTGCTCCGTGGAAGGAAGTTCCCATGGCCGGGGGAGTCCCCAGCGCCGCCGCCGCGGCCGTGTCGGTCATCGTGCTCGGTAGCGCACCCACGCCACCGGGCACGACCGCGGACGACGTGCTCGTGGTCGCGGTGTTCGACAGCGTGACCACGGTGACGGTGACGCTGCTGGACACAGCGGGAGAACCGACCGGCGTTCCGGTCGCACTCGTGGGTGTCGACCCGTTCCAGCCGCGACCCACGGGGAGCGAGGCACCGGGACCTGGCCTGGTGCCGTGCGCCTTCGGTGACAGTTTCTCCCAGGTCGGTGTGCTCACCACCGGCGAAGCCGAGTTCTACAACCAGTTCAGCAGCGGAGAGGTCGATTGGGCAGCACACGTCGGCGAGTTGGTCGAGTTCACCGCGGAGATCACCGGCACCGCGTACGTGCGGCTAGCCGTGGGCCGTGTGGCATATTGAAACGCGTTTCAGCGAAGACACTGGAGGTGTGGTGCAGGCGTCGAACTCGCGGACAGGCGGACTACCCGGCGCGGAGGACGCAGGCTTGCAGGCCCGCACGGAAACACCGGCGCTGCTGGACCGGCGGGCCGCGGTCGCCGAACTCGGGGCGGAACTCCGCGCGCTGTTGGAGGCGGCGGCGCGAACGGAAGTGTCTGCCGAGGTCCTGCGCGACACCGCGGCTGCACTACGAGAGCTCGCCGAGCCGCTGACCGAGCGGTTGCGTCCCCGCGAGCGGCCGTCGTCGGTGGACGACTTGATCAGCGGGGTCCGGATGTTCAACCCGGTGATCGGTGAGGGCAACCCGATCGCCCCGCCGCTGCGGATCGAGGTGCAGGATACTCAGGTCGAGGGCCGGTGCACGCTGGGTGCGGCGCACGAGGGTCCGCACATGTTCAGCCATGGCGGGATGAGCGCCCTGTGGCTGGATCAGGTGCTCGGCCACGCCGCGGCCGCGGCGGGCAATATCGGTGTCACCACGAGCCTTTCGGTGCGCTATCGCAGGCCGGTCCCGCTTGGCGAGCCCCTGCGGGTGTGGGGTCGCGCTGTTGAGCTGGACGGAAGCCGGACCGTGGCCAAGGGCGCCATCGCGACCGTGGCGGAGCCCGAGGTGGCCCTCGTCGAGGCGGAGGCGCGATTCCTCAAGCTGAGCCTCGAACAGGTGCAGCGGATGTATCCCGGCATGGTCGGTGACGACGCACGCAATCCCGACGCCGCGCACGACTGAGCGCGCCTTGGGCGTGCCCGATGGGGGAGTGGCAGGGAGTATGGGAGGCGTGCGGCGCGAACTGGTGGTCCTCAGGCATGCGAAGTCAGCGTGGCCACCCGGGGTGCCCGACTTCCGGCGGCCGTTGGCCGAGCGGGGTCGCCGGGACGCCCCGGTCGCCGGAAGGTGGCTTCGCGAGCACGTTCCCGGCCTCGAACTCGTCGTCTGCTCTTCGGCGAAGCGAACGCGCCAGACCTGGGAACTGGTCGCGCCCGAACTCCGTTGCGGTCCGCGGGTGGCCTTCGACGACCGGCTGTATGCCGCGTCGGTGCGGGATCTCGTCGAGGTTGCCCGAGAACTGCCCGCCGAAGTCGCCAGCGTGCTGTTCATCGCGCACAACCCAGGCTTGGAAGACCTGGTGTACACGGCGGCCGATGCGCCGTGCACGTTGAAGACCTCCGCGATCGCGGTGCTGTCCGGATCGAGCGACTGGACCGAGATCGGGCCAGGATGGGCAGAACTGGTGGTGACCGCCAACCCCCGCGGCTGAGCGGAGCAGCTACGGCGAGCCGGCCAAGCGCTGCCTGCGATGGGCGGCCATCCGGACCGGGGCGTTGGCCGCGCCGTAACCGGCGTAACCGTCGACCCGCTGCACCACCTCGAAAAACACCCGTGAGCCGAGCAGATCGGTGTAGAGGTGGAAGAACACGCCCGCATCGTCGCGGTCATAGAGCACGCCGCATTCCCGCATGGTGTCCAGAAGTTCGGTGTCGACTGCCAGCCGAGCATCGAGGTCGTGGTAGTAGTTGTCCGAAATGGACAGTAGCGGGGCGCCGCGGTGGCGCAACGCCCGCGCGGTGGCGAAGATGTCGTCGGTGGCGAAGGCGATGTGTTGTGGGTCGGGCACCCCAGGGGCCCAGTCCCCACGGCGTAGCAGTGTCCCGTTCAGCGCGATCCGAACGCGCCCGGCGGGGTCGCTGACCGCCCTGCTGCGCACCAGGCCGAAAGGCGCGGCGTACTCCGTGTCCTGGCGCGGCTCCAGGCCGAGCACGGACCGGTAGAAAAGGGTGGCTTCATCGAAATAGTCGAACGGTTGGGTCAGTGCGACGTGGTCGGTGTGCGTCAATTCACCAGCGGAGCCCGGTGCGTTCCCGGTGGGCGCGAAGTCCGTCAGCCAACTGCTGGTGTCATCGGCGCCGGTGCGACAGAAGAACACCGAGGTGCCATCCGGCGCGGCGACCGCGGACAGGTCCGCTTCGGCTGCGGCCTTGATGCGGGGGAGTACCGGGGCCAACAACGCTTCGGCTCGCCGCGCCGAGCCCGGCGGGTCGCTGCTCTCCACCGCCAGCGCGGCCACCTCGGCGACACCCTGAACCGTCGGACGGTCGGCGGCCGAGTTGAGCAGCACCCGTGCGGTCCCTTGCTGCCACAGTTCGACGGGCTTCGAGCGATGCTGCCCGGTGTGCGCGAACCCGAGCGCGCGCAAGGTTTCTCCCACCCGAGGGCCGGAGTCAGCGTCCACGAGCACCTCGGTGAAGGCGTGCCCGTTCAGGTGCGGTGCCTGCGGCGGAGCGGCCAGGTTCCGCGCGTGCGCCAGCGCAGGGTAGCGATGCCGCAACGCTTCCTCCAGGCTCAGCAAGGAACGCATCGCATCGACCGCGGTGCGGGCCGGATCGGCCTGCCGGAAGACGTCGTTGAACACCTCGAGCGACAGCGGGCCGGAGTAGCCCGCGCTCAGCACGTGGCCGAGGAAGGCGGTCAAGTCGAAAGCCCCCTGACCCGGAAACAGCCGATGGTGCCTGCTCCACTGCAGGATGTCCATATCCAGGTGGGGAGCGTCGGCCAGTTGCAGAAAGAACAGCTTCGCGCCCGGGATGTCGGCGATCCCGGCCGGGTCGGATCCCCGGGACAGCACATGGAAACTGTCGATACAGAGCCCGAGCGCCGGGTGATCGGCGCGACGGACGATCTCCCACGAGTGATCCCAGGTGTTGACGAAGCGGCCCCATGCCAGGGCCTCGTACGCGACACGGATGCCTCGATCAGCGGCCCGGTCGGCGAGGGCACGCAACTGTTCGGTTGCCAGGTCGTCGTCGTCAATAGCGTCGGAGGAGACCGAGGAGCAGACCAGCAGCGTGCCGGTGCCGAGCCGTTCCATCAGATCGAACTTCCGCTCGGCCCGGCGCAAGTTTCTGCCCAGCACATCGGTGGGCACCGCCTCAAAGTCGCGGAAGGGCTGGTACAGGTAGATCGACAGTCCGAGGTCGAGGCATCGTTTACGCACCTCCTCGGGTGACCACGGCGAGGCGATCAGGTCGTTCTCGAAGATCTCCACCCCGTCGAAGCCGGCTTCGGCGGACGCGGCGAGTTTGTCCTCCAACGTTCCGGACAGGCACACCGTGGCGACCGCACGGCGGAGTGCTGCTAGATCAGGCTGTGTCATGGCGTCTCCCCTCTGTGGCGCTCTCATCGGGTGGAGCTCGCGCATCCGGTCGCGCCCGCCACGACGATGCGAGGTCTGCTCACGAGGCCTCCCTCCCGGCCGTGACCGTGAGCGCTACTCAGGTTTGGTCCATTGAGGACCAGGACTGAAGGCACGTGGTTGTCCAATCTCGAGGCGGTGCCCCGGTGCGAGACCAAAGGCACCGCCTTTGGTGTCCGGTTGTTGCGCTCAGGCGGCAGCGGCTGTCGCGCGGAGCCGGTTGTAGTCGTCATGAGGAACCGGGGTGGCCCCCTTGAGGCCGAGGTCCTTGAGGTGGAACCGGAACGTTTCGCGGGCCGACAGGGCGGCCACGGCGGCGATGATCGCGCATCCGAACGTGAAGCTCCCGACGATGAGCGGCACGTTCGTCTCGGGTGTCGCCACGATCGCGAATACGGTCGGCAGAAACGCCGTGATGGCGGTGCCGATGTTCTGCGAGACCGCGAACCCGGTCACTCGGGTCTTGGTCGGGAACAGTTCCTGGTAGAAGGACGGGAACACCGCGTTGTAGCCCTGGTACACGACGCCCCACATAAGCATCGCGAGGACGAATGCGAGCACGACGTTCCCTTGGCTGACTGCCCACAGGTAGGCGTAGGACAGCGCACCGGAGGTCAGTGCACCGACGATGATGCAGGGTCGGCGTCCGATGCGGTCGCTCAGGTTGCCGACGAACGGGATCAGCAGTACGGCAACACTGTTGCCGGCAACCGAGATCCACAGGAAGGTCGTCGTGCTGAAGCCGATGCCATAGGCCTCGTTGGTGGCGTACGTCGCTCCGAAGACGGTCGCCGTGGTGGGCACGATGTTCATCAAGGCCATGCAGACCACGCGCAGCATGTCCGAGCCGTTCTCGCGGACGGCCTGCACGATCGGCGCCTTGGGCACCTCGTTGTGCGCCTGCTCTGCACGGAACGCGGGAGTCTCGTCGACGCGGCGCCGGATCACGTAGCCCGCGATCACGACGACGGCGCTGAGCAGGAACGGAACCCGCCAGCCCCACGTCTGGAAGGCGTCCTCCGAAAGGATCACGGACATCGGGAGGAAGACCGCGGCCGCGATGATCTGGCCGGCCTGCACGCCTTGCAGGGCGAAGCTTGCGTAGAAACCGCGCCGGCCGAAGGGCGCGTGCTCCACGATCATGGCGCTGGCGCCGGAGATTTCCCCGCCCACCGCGAACCCCTGGACGAGCCGCAAGATGACCAGGAGGGTCGGCGCCAAGACACCGACCGAGTGGTATGTGGGCAGCAGCGCGACGAGGAACGTCGAGACACCCATCATCAGCATGCACAGGACCAGCACGTTCTTGCGGCCGTGCCGGTCGCCCCAGTGGCCGAGGGCGAACGCCCCGATGGGCCGCGCCACATAGCCGACACCGAACGTGGCGAGCGAGGCGACGATGCCCACCGTCGGGTTGCCCGTGGGAAAGAAGATACCCGGAAACACCAGTGCAGCGGCCTGCGCGTAGATGAAGAAGTCGTAGTACTCCAGAGCACTGCCGATCCACCCACTCGCCGCCGCCTTCCTGGGTGTCTTCTTCGCGCCTGCCGGTGAGGACAAGGTAGAGGCGTTCACATTCTTCTCCTTTGAAGTACGGCGCTCGAGGGGGAGGGTCGGCGCTCGCATGTTCACTATGCGCACAGTCGTTCATATGGCGCATGATGAGAGTAAGAGTGCTCCACACCACTGTCAATACCGTCACGCGCAGTTGGATTGCGTTGAGCACCTGCGGCAATGCGGCGAAATCGACGTTCCACCTCGTGACTCCGCCGGGCTTGAGGGTCGCGAGGGAGGCGTCTAAGATTCAGGATGCGCGCAACTGTGCGTACTGCGAACTCTGGTTGACCAATTCGGAGGCACGACGATGAAGGCAGCGGCACTGACCGAGCCGGGACGTATCGAGGTCATCGGCGTGGCAGACCCCGAATGCGGGCCCGACCAGGTCGTGGTTCGCATGCTCGGGGTCGGCCTGTGTGGTTCCGACCTGGGCCTCTATTCGGGTGCCCGGCAGGTCCCGCGGATGCCTTGGGTGCTCGGCCACGAGGGCGTCGGCGAGGTGGTCGCGGTCGGTGAGCGCGTCGAAGGTAGACGCGTGGGCCAGCGGGTGGCCATCGAGCCCAACTATTGCTGTCTCGAGTGCGCCGCCTGTGCCAAGGGATTCACTTCGGCTTGCCAGAACCGCGTGATCATCGGCATCAACACGCCTGGGCTGATCGCGGAGTACTTCGCGGCGCCCGCGGAGTTCACATTCCCGGTCACCGATCAGGTGCGCCTCGAAGACTTGGTGTGCGCGGAGCCGCTGACCGTCGCTCGGGCAGCCATTCGCCGCTCGGGCATCGCGGCCGGTGATTCCTGTCTGGTAGTCGGCACCGGGTCGCAGGGTCTGTTCGTCTGCGCATCGCTCGTCGCGCAAGGGATCAAGCCTTTCGTGTCCGAGCCCCATGAGGGTCGGCGTGAGCTGGCACTGTCGCTCGGCACCAGCGCTGCCGCTGAGTCGACGGTGGGTGTCGACTACGTCTTCGAGACATCTGGGGTGCCGGCGGCGTTGACTCCGGCGCTGGATCGGCTGGCTCCGGGTGGGACCGCGTTACTCATCGGGTTGAGTGCAAAGCCCCTCCAAGTGAGCAGTTGGACGGTGGTCTACCGGCAGTTGAAGCTCATCGGGTCCTTGATCTACGACCACCCGCGCGACTTCGCAGGCACCGTCGACGTCTTGAACAGCGGGGTGGTGGCCCCGCATCGCGTCCTGCAGTCCTCGTTCCCGCTCTCCAATGCCGCGGAAGCCTTCGACTCCGTGCGCTCCGCCCCCGGCAAGTGCTGGATCCGATTCGACACCTGACCGCTGTGTCCGCGGTTCACGCCGCTGTGTCCGCGCTTCACGCCGCTGCGTCCGCGTGACACGCTGCTGCGTCCGCGGTTCACGCCGCTGCGTCCGCGTGACCGCACCTCGAATGCTTCACGCAGTTCGGCCAGAACACGACCGGGATCCTTCAGATCCTCGGCGTTTGCGCGCACGATGATCCATCCTCGTTTGGCCATGCGCTCGTCGCGCTCCGTGTCGTACGCCGACCTGAGTTCGTGGGCGACGTAGCCGTCGTACTCGAGGCCGATGCGGCGTTCCACCCATGCCATGTCGAGCAGGTACAGCACGCGTCCGTCGATGGTGCGGATCTCGAATTGAGGTTCCGGTATGGGAAAGCCGGCTTCGACGACGATCAGGCGAAACCAGCTTTCCGGTGGCGAGTCGGCCTTGCCGGTGGCCAGTTCGGTGAGCATGAATCCCTTCGAGACCCCTCTCGGATCGTCCCGCGCATCGAGCCGTGCGCGAATGGAAGCACGCACGGCGTCGACGGCCGTGGGGTCGAGCCCGCGCAGAGCCTGGTCGAGGCTCGCGAATGCCGCCCACTTGTTGCCGTCGCAAAGGAACTCGGCCAGCGCGAGATCGTGTGCAAACACCGGAAGTCCCCCAATGCGCACGACATCTCTCGGTTCGAAGCGGTTCTGATGGACTACGAGCCCGGGGCGCGATCGTGCGGAATGTGAGTACGGAATGGTGACGTGCACGTCGACGCTCTCTGCGGCTTCGTAGCCATGCAGGGCGACCGCCGTCGGGCCTGAGAGGACGGCGTGCTCCCCGACCGCTAGCACTGCAGCTTGCGCGCGGGTACGGAGATCAAAAGCGGCATCGGCTCGGATCACCACACCGCGCCAAACCTGTTTCAGCACACCGGAAGTGAGCGCAGCGCGCAGTGCGTGCTTGCCCATGGTGGCGACAAGATCACGGTGGAGAGCGGCCCCGCCGCTCAGCTGAGGTATCTGCACGTACCAAGCCTGAGCGGAAAGCCGGTCGGCTTTGAAGTGTCGGCTTCGCCAGGTGTGCATAACGGGAGTGTTGTGGATAACACGGTTACGAATGGCGGACACGGCGGCGCGAATGGCGGACACGGCGGCGCGAATGGCGGACACGGCGGCGCGAGGCGCGGACACGGCGGCGCGAGGCGCGGACACGGCGGCGCGAGG
>JBOHER010000349.1:0-1535 GCA_050701115.1 Haloechinothrix sp.
GCTCTGGCCGGGCCGCTCGAACATTCGGAAGAAGGCATCATCGCTCGGGGCATCGGCGTAACCGGGCACGATGCCCCTGATCCGCTCGGCGGTCAGATACTGGCGGGTGGATAGCAGCGCCAGCACCAGATTGACCAGGCGTTCGGCACGGGCAGTGGACACGGTCCTGACTCTAGCCTGCGTGGCGGCACCTGCGTGGTCCCCCGGTGCATCCCGGCGAACGCACCGCCGCGCTAGAGACTCGCAATCAACCGCTCGACCCGCTCGTCGACGTTGCGAAACGGGTCTTTGCACAGCACGGTCCGCTGCGCCTGGTCGTTGAGCTTGAGGTGTACCCAGTCGACGGTGAAGTCGCGCTGCGCCGCCTGCGCGGCAGCGATGAAGTCGCCGCGCAGCTTGGCGCGGGTCGACTGCGGCGGGGTGTCCTTGGCCATCTCGATCTCCCCGTCGTCGGTGACCCGCCTGACCAACCCCTTGCGCTGCAGCATGTCGAAGACCCCGCGGCCGCGGCGGATGTCGTGGTAAGCGAGGTCGAGTTGTGCGATTCGCGGACTGGACAGGTCCAGGTTGTGCTTAGCGCGATACCGTTCGACCAGCCGGTGCTTGATCGCCCAGTCGATCTCGGTGTCGATCTTGCCGAAATCCTGCTGTTCGACCGCGTCCAGAGCCCTGCCCCACAGCTCGATGACCTGCTTGGTGGTGGGATCCGCGCCTGCAGTGCCCAGATGTTGGACGGCTCGGGCGTGGTACTCGCGCTGGATGTTCAGGGCAGATGCCTCCCGCCCGCCCGCGAGACGAACCTGTCGTGTGCCCGTGAGGTCGTGACTGATCTCGCGGATGGCTCGGATCGGGTTGTCCAGGGTAAAGTCCCGGAACTGCACACCCTCCTCGATCATCTGCAGCACCAGGTTGGCTGCGCCGACCTTGAGCAACGTGGTGGGCTCGGCCATGTTGGAGTCGCCCACGATGACGTGCAACCTGCGGTAACGCTCGGCGTCGGCGTGCGGCTCGTCGCGGGTGTTGATGATGGGACGTGAGCGGGTCGTCGCGCTCGATACGCCCTCCCAGATGTGCTCGGCGCGCTGCGACAGGCAGAACACCGCACCCCGTGGAGTCTGCAGGACCTTGCCTGCCCCGCAGATCAGCTGACGGCTCACCAGAAAGGGCAGGAGGACGTCGGCGATCCGGGAGAACTCACCTGCCCTGCCAACCAGGTAGTTCTCATGGCAGCCGTAGGAGTTGCCAGCGGAGTCGGTGTTGTTCTTGAACAGGTAGATGTCGCCGCCGATCCCCTCGTCGGCAAGCCTGCGTTCGGCGTCGACGAGGAGGTCCTCGAGGATGCGTTCGCCTGCCTTGTCGTGGGTGACGAGTTGGGTGAGGTCGTCGCACTCGGCGGTGGCGTACTCGGGGTGAGAGCCGACGTCCAGGTACAGCCGGGAACCGTTGGAGAGGAATACATTGGACGAACGGCCCCACGACACCACCCGACGGAACAGGTATCGCGCCACCTCGTCGGGCGAGAGTCTGCGCTGGCC
>JBOHER010000350.1:0-28251 GCA_050701115.1 Haloechinothrix sp.
GCGCCGCATGTGGCGCGCCGTCCGGAGTGGTGACCTCGGGTAGTGCGTGTTCGAGCGGAGTAGGGAATGCGCGCGCCATCATCTCGAGCAGTTCGGCAAGGCCCACACCGGTGTTCGCGCACACCGGAATGACGGGATGGAAAGAGCCGCGAGCGACCGCCGTCTCCAGATCGTCGATCAGGGTTTCCTCGGCGATCTCCTCACCGCCGAGATAGCGGTCCATCAGGGTCTCGTCCTCGCTCTGCTCGATGATCCCTTCGATCAGCTCGTTTCGGGCTTCCGCCATCCGCTCGACATCTGCGGCATCCGGTTCGCTGATCGACGGCGGGAATCCCGCGGAGTAGTCGAACAACCGCTGGGTGATCAGACCGACCAGGCTCGGACGGCCATCGCCGGCAGGCAGGTAGAGCGGCAGCACCCCCGAGCCGAAGGCCTGCTGGCACGCGGTGATCTCACCCTGGGCGTCCGCCCTCGGGTGATCCAGTCTGGCGACCACGACCGCACGGGGCATTCCGACGGCGGCACACTCCTCCCACAACGAGATCGTGGCCTCGTCCACGCCGACGGAGGCGGACACCACGAACAACGCGGCGTCCGCTGCGCGCAAGCCGGCGCGCAGCTCACCGATGAAGTCCGCGTACCCGGGGGTGTCGATCAGATTGATCTTGATGCCGTCGCGCACAAGGGGAGCGAGGGCCAGCCCCACCGAACGTTGCTGCCGGATGGCGGCCGGGTCGTGGTCGCACACCGTGTTGCCGTCGGCGATCGTGCCCGCTCTGGACACGGCACCGGCCGCGGCCAGCAGAGCCTCGGTCAACGTTGTCTTGCCGGAGCCGGAGGGCCCGACCAGGACCACGTTGCGCAGATTGCTGGGGCTGTCTACAGCGACCGCGGCTCCGGAGTCGCCGTTCTTGGTGTGCTTGTCCGCCATTTCGGCCTCCTCGGCAGCGCCGTGCGTGGATGTCACCGATCACACACCCGATATGGGCTTCGGGGCAAGGGCAGTAGTCCGACGTGGGCAGATCCGACACACTCGGGCCCGTCCATGCCGCGAAGTGGCCTGATGAGATAGCCCCATACTGGCCTGCTTGAGCGGTCCACGTGCGACGTAGGATGAGGGCAGAAGGAACTCCTCAGAAAGGCTCTTGCGGTGACTGCTGCCCAGAACACGACCCCGTCGACCCCGGTGCCCGAGATCGGCACGGTCCGCGTGAAGCGCGGCATGGCCGAAATGCTCAAGGGCGGGGTGATCATGGACGTGGTGACCCCGGATCAGGCGAAGATCGCCGAGGACGCGGGCGCGGTCGCCGTCATGGCACTCGAGCGGGTGCCCGCGGACATTCGCGCTCAGGGCGGCGTGGCGCGGATGAGCGATCCCGACCTGATCGAAGGCATCATCAACACCGTGTCCATCCCGGTGATGGCGAAGGCGCGCATCGGCCACTTCGTCGAGGCGCAGGTGTTGCAGTCGCTCGGCGTGGACTACATCGACGAGTCCGAGGTGCTCACCCCGGCCGACTACGCCAATCACATCGACAAGTTCGCCTTCACCGTCCCGTTCGTCTGTGGCGCGACCAACCTCGGGGAGGCGCTGCGCAGGCTCACCGAGGGCGCGGCCATGATCCGCTCCAAGGGTGAGGCGGGCACGGGTGACGTCTCCAACGCCACCAGGCACATGCGCCAGATCCGCGCAGAGATCCGCAGGCTGTCCTCGCTGCCCGGAGACGAGCTCTACGTTGCCGCCAAAGAACTTCAGGCGCCCTACGAGCTCGTGTGCGAGGTGGCGCGGAAGGGCAAGCTGCCGGTCGTGCTGTTCACCGCGGGCGGTATCGCGACTCCCGCCGACGCGGCGATGATGATGCAACTGGGCGCGGAAGGCGTGTTCGTCGGTTCCGGCATCTTCAAGTCCGGCAACCCGGCCCAGCGTGCCGAGGCGATCGTCAAGGCGACCACGTTCTACGACGACCCGGACGTGATCGCGAAGGTGTCCCGCGGGGTGGGTGAGGCGATGGTCGGCATCAACGTCGAGGAGATTCCCGAACCCCACCGGCTCGCCGAGCGCGGCTGGTGAGCTGACTACGGCAGGAGGCCCGGTGTCCACTATGGACCCGGGCCTTTCTCGCCGAGTTGGCCGTCCGCGTCGCCGGGTTGGCGGTTCGCGTCGCCGGGTTGGCGGTTCGCGTCGCTAGCCGGTCTCGTTGGATCTGCGTCTATGCGGGCTTACGGCCAACTCGGCACCCAGAACGGCCAACTCGGCACCCAGAACGGCCAACTCGGTGTCAGAAGTGGCCAACTCGCCGACGCCGAGCGTGCCGCCTCATACGTGCTCCATGACGAGCACCGCCCAGGTTCCTGGCTCGAGTGCTTCGTAGAGGTGCGGCACATCGCCGGGGAAGGCGCCGTAGTCACCGGCGTCCAGCTCGATCGGGTTGTCGGCAGGGCCGGTGCGCACCCGGCCCACGGCGACGGTCATGTGCTCGACCGTGCCGGGGTTGTGCGGATCGGCTTTGCGCGGTGCGCCGGGTTCGAGCGTGATGACATAGATGTCCCTGCGGGCGGACGGCGGGCAGGAGGCCAGCAGCGTGCCGATGAAGTGCGCCTGCTCCGAACTGACCGCCGGTCCTTCGCCGGCGCGCACGATCCGCACCTGGGGCGCCGGCGGGTCGACCAGCCGGGAGAACGGTACTTCCAGCGCCACTCCGAGTGCCCACAGGGTTTCCACGCTCGGATTGCCGGTGCCGGATTCCAGTTGGGAGAGCGTCGATTTCGCGATGCCCGCACGCTTGGCGACTTCGCTGAGGGACAGCCCGGCCCTGCTGCGCTCGCGGCGCAAGGACTCGGCGATCACATCGAGCGGGGCGCCGCCGCGAGGCTTATCCATCGTTCGCTCCATCAGTCACTATGTTCGCCTTGACGAACGAGTCCAGTTGTTCTACACATGATACGTGCGTTCGATATGGCGAACACTCGATTCGACACTGATCCGAGACATCATCACGCTTGCGGGTGGCGCGGCCGTGATCGGTGTGTCCTTCGGCGCGATCGCGGTGGCAGCGGGTCTTCCGTGGTGGCTGCCCTGCGTCATGTCGGTGCTGGTCTTCGCCGGAGGCTCGCAATTCCTCGCGGTCGGTGTGATCGCAGCAGGCGGCGGACCGGTAGCGGCCGTGATCGGCGGCCTCGTGCTCAACGCACGGCATCTGCCGTTCGGGTTGGCCGTTGGTGATGTGTTCGGGCGGCATTGGGCGTCGTGGCTCGTCGGCAGCCACCTGTTGATTGACGAGACGACCGCGTTCGCGATGGCGCAGCGGGACCCCCAGCGGGCACGTGCGGTGTACTGGGCCAGCGGAATCGCCATGTTCGGTGGGTGGAACTTGGGGACCGTGCTCGGTGTGTCAGCGGGTCAGGTGATCGGGGACCCTGGTGCGTTCGGGCTCGATGCCGCGTTCCCCGCTGCGCTGCTCGCACTGGTGCTGCCCAGCCTGCGGGACCGGCTGACGTTACGTGCGGCCCTGATGGGTGCGGTCATCGCGGTGGGGTGCACGCCGTTCCTGCCGGGCGGAGTACCGGTGTTGCTCGCCCTGGCCGGACTGATCGTGGCGGTTCGTGCGGAGGAACCGCGGGTGTGTGCGGGGGAGGGAAGATGACCCTGGCCGCGGTTGTCGTGCTCGCGGTGGGCACGTATGCCTTCCGGATCTCCGGACCGTTGCTGCGTGACCGGCTCCAGTTGTCCGAACGGGCCAACGCGCTGCTGGCTCGCTCGGCGACCGTGCTGCTGGTCGCGCTCATCGCGACCGCGGCGCTGACCGACGGCGGGCGGTTCGCGGGCTGGGCGCTGCCCGCCGGAGTCGCGGTGGGTGGAGCGCTCGCCTGGCGCAAGGTTCCGTTCGTCCTGGTGGTCGTCGCCGCTGCTGCCTGCACCGCGGGGTTGCGGCTGCTCGGCGTGCCGTGACAGCTTGACCGCACTGTGTCTTTACCGTCTTTACCGCACCGCGTCGGGGGTGGGCGGGATCTGGCTCTTACCGCGGTGTTCGAAGACCAGGTTGGTGTGCAGCTGGGCCACCTCACGCCGCCCGGTGAAGGAATCGAGCACGAGCCGCTGCAGGTGGGCGGCGTCGGCGACGGCCACGTGCACCAGGAAGTCCGTGCGGCCAGGTCCTTGTTGGGCAGCCGAGCGTTGTTCTGCAGCTCAGCCAGGATGGCCGCGTCGATCGCATCCAGCACGGTTAGTTCCCTGTTCTCCGAACGATATTGATGAGATGGCCCGTACACGGCCGATCAGGTCCAGCATTCCACCGTTACATCGAATCGAGTGCATCGGCAAGGAGACGTCAGATGAGTGTGCCGGATCGAGGCTTGCGGACCCGCGCGGTGCATGGTGGTCGGGACGACCTGGACGATCTTGGGGTGCATGCTCCGCCGATCGACCTGTCCACCACGTACCCGATCCCGGATCAGGAGCGCGGTGGGGAGGCCCTTGGTGACTGGGCCGATGGTGCGCCCGGGGCGGCCTCGCCGGTCTACGCCCGGCTGCACAATCCGACGGTTGCTCGGTTCGAACACGCGCTGGCCTGCCTGGAAGGCACCGAGCACGCGGTTGCCTTCTCCAGCGGGATGGCCGCCTTGACCGCGGTGCTGCAGGCGGCGTGCACGATGGCCGGCAAGCGGCACGTGGTCGCGGTGCGCCCGCTGTACGGCGGCACCGATCACCTGCTCGCCACCGGCCTGCTCGGTACCGAGACGAGCTATGTGCGCGCGGATGCGGTCGGCGACGCGGTGCGGGCATGCACCGGGCTCGTGGTGGTGGAGACCCCGGCCAATCCGAACCTGGACCTCGTGGACATCGCTGCTGTGGTGCGGGCCGCCGCGGGCGTTCCGGTGCTGGTGGACAACACTTTCGCGACGCCGGTGCTGCAGAACCCCGCGGTGCACGGCGCGACGTATGTGCTGCACTCGGGCACCAAGTACCTGGGCGGTCACGGTGACGTGCTGGGTGGCGTGGTCGCCTGTGATGCGGAGGAGGCGGCACCGCTGCGCCGGCTGCGCATCCTGACCGGGGCCGTACTGCACCCGCTCGGTGGCTACCTCCTGCATCGCGGACTCGCCACCCTTCCGGTGCGCATCGACGCTGCACAGCACACGGCCACCGAACTGGCGGCACGGCTGGCCGCGCATTCCGGCGTGCAGCGGGTGCGGCACCCGAGCCTGGCCGAATGTGATCCGGCCGGGCTGGTCGGTACCCAGCTGCGCGGGCCGGGGGCCATGCTGGCGTTCTGCACGATCGGTGATCCTCATGCCGTGGTCGGCAAGCTGCGGCTGATCACCCCCGCGGTGAGCCTGGGTTCGGTGGACACGCTCATCGAGCACCCGGCGGCGCTGACGCATCGATTGATGCAGGAAGCCGACCGTCGGTCGTGCGGTGTGCCGGTGAACTTGCTGCGTCTGTCCGTCGGGCTGGAGGACGTCGAGGATCTGTGGGAGGACCTCGACCACACGCTTCGGGCTTGCGCTCGCTGACCCGCCACCTGTGCATGGACGGCCGCCGATTAGGCTGGTGACCTGTCGTTTTGGGAGGGAATCGGAGACGTTGTCAGCCGCGCAACCACTAGTCGGCGTGCTCGCTCTGCAGGGCGATGTACGCGAGCACCTTGCGTCGCTGGAGGCCAGCGGCGTGCGCGCGACGACCGTGCGGCGGGTAGGTGAGCTCGCCGAGGTCGACGGCCTGGTGATCCCCGGCGGGGAGTCCACCACCATTTCCCGCCTGCTCGAGGTATTCGAACTGCTCGAGCCGCTGCGTGAGCGGGTCACGGAGGGGATGCCGGCTTACGGATCCTGCGCCGGGATGATCCTGCTCGCCAACAAGGTGCTCGACGGCAGGCCGGACCAGCATCAGCTCGGCGGGCTGGACGTCATCGTGCGGCGCAACGCTTTCGGGCGCCAGGTGGATTCCTTCGAGGAAAACCTGGATTTCACCGGCCTCGATGACGGCCCGCTGCACGCGGTGTTCATCCGCGCGCCGTGGGTCGAATCGGCTTCCCCAGCGGTGGACGTCTTGGCCACCGTGCCGGAGACACCGACCGCCGGGGCAGCCGCCGGTAGGATCGTCGCGGTTCGGCAGGGCAACGTGCTGGCCACCGCCTTCCACCCGGAGCTGACCGGAGACATCCGGGTGCATCGGCTTTTCGCGGAGATCGTCCGAGCCGGCTGACGTCTGACGGGCGCGGGTTCCGATCAGTACCGACTAGATGGAGGAGAGATGAGCGGCCACTCCAAGTGGGCGACCACGAAGCACAAGAAGGCCGCCCTCGACGCCAAGCGGGGCAAGCTGTTCGCGAGGTTGATCAAGAACATCGAGGTTGCCGCGCGCACCGGCGGGGGCGACCCGGAGGGCAACCCCACGCTCTACGACGCGATCCTCAAGGCGAAGAAGAACTCGGTACCCGCCGACAACATCGAACGTGCCCGCAAGCGCGGCGCCGGTGAGGAAGCGGGTGGCGCCGACTGGCAGACGATCACGTATGAAGGCTACGGCCCGAACGGGGTCGCTGTGCTGATCGAATGCCTGACCGACAACAAGAACCGCGCCGCAAGCGAGGTGCGTACCGCGCTGACCCGCAACGGCGGCTCGCTGGCCGACCCCGGCTCGGTCGCCTACCTGTTCAACCGCAAGGGCGTGGTGATCCTGCCCAAGAACGATCTGTCCGAGGACGACGTGTTGATGGCGGTTCTGGACGCGGGCGCCGAGGAGGTCAACGACCTCGGCGAGAGCTTCGAGGTCGTCTCCGAGGCAGGCGATCTGGTGGCGGTGCGGTCCGCGTTGCGTGATGCCGGAATCGACTACGAGTCGGCGGACGCCAACTTCCTGCCCTCGGTCAGCGTCCCGCTGGACGCCGACGGCGCGCGCAAGGTGTTCAAGCTCATCGATGCGCTCGAGGATTCCGACGACGTACAGGATGTCTTCGCGAACTTCGATGTCAGCGACGAGGTACTCGCCGAGGTCGGGTGAGTTTTCACCGCGGGGCAAGTCCTGCAGAATGGCGGCCGTGACGACCGACGTCTTCCCCCAAGACATTCAGGAACTTCGCGACAGCTTGCTTGCCGAAGCCGAGGAACGCGGGAACGCGATCGTCACCGTCGCCGAGGAAGACGGCGCGGCCGGTTACAGCTTCACGGCGTGCGCATGGCGCAAGCACGGCATCCCGGAGGCGGTGGTGATCGGCCTTCCCGGCGCCCTGGGGCCGGTGCTGCTGGATGCCTACGTGGACCGGGCGGCCAACGGTGAGCAGTTCGAGCCCGGCGTGCGCTATGCGGACTTCTTCGACGGCGTCCCGCTGACCTTCGAGCACGTCGCGAAGCCCTACTACGCCCAGTTCTTCGGCAGCGCGTTCGCGATCTACCCCGATGGGGACTTCCCCGCCGTGCAGATCATCGTGCCCACCCCGGACGGACACTGGCCCTGGAGTGCCCACGCTCCGGAAGGATTCGCCCACTGGCAGCCGATACTGACCGAGAGCGGCCTGCCGGAGAGTTGGTGCCCCGGGCAGTAGTGCGAGGTGCACGACACCAGCCATACGGCGCGTCCTGCCAGAGGGTGCGGGAGCCTGCCGGTAGCCTGAGTGCTCGAACTGATGTTCGGCGAGGAGGGTGCGGGTGCGAGTGCTCGGCGTTGACCCGGGGCTGACCCGGTGTGGGATCGGCGTCGTGGACGGCGGTCGCGGCCGCGAGGTCAGCTGTGTCGCGGTCACCGTGGTGCGCACCCCCGCGGGGTCCGCGCTGTCCAGCAGGCTGCTGTCGGTGGCCGACGCGGTCGAGGAGTGGCTCGACACCTATCGGCCGCAGGCGGTCGCGATCGAGCGGGTGTTCAGCCAGCACAACGTGCGCACCGCGATGGGCACCGCCCAGGCGGGCGGCGTGGTGGCGTTGACCGCGGCCCGGCGCGGGCTGCCGGTGGTGTTTCACACGCCGAGCGAGGTGAAGGCAGCGGTCACCGGCTCCGGTCGGGCCGATAAGGCGCAGGTCACCGCGATGGTGACCAAGTTGCTGAGGCTGCCGGACAAGCCGCAACCAGCCGACGCCGCGGACGCACTCGCACTGGCGATCTGCCACCTCTGGCGGGAGCCCATGCGGGCCCGCCTTGCCGAGGCGGAGCTGCGGGCTGCGGCGTTGGCCAAGACGCACAAGGCGCGCCTGGCCGCCGCCACGCGTGCACGAGGTGCGGACACGAGGGCACAGAGCGCGGACACGAGGGCACAGAGCGCGGACACGAGGGGAGCGGGATGATGATTTCTTCGGTGCGGGGCAGTGTGCTCGCGGTTGCGCTGGATCATGCGGTGATCGAGGTCGGTGGGGTGGGCCTCGCCGTGCAGGCGACGCCTGCCACCCTGGCCGCGCTGCGCAAGGGCGCGCAGGTGCTGCTGCACACCACACTGGTCGTCCGGGAAGACTCGCTGACGCTGTTCGGGTTCGCCGACGCTGACGCCCGCGAGCTGTTCATCCTGCTGCAGACGGTCTCCGGGATCGGGCCCCGCCTCGCGCTGGCCTCGCTGGCCGTGCTGGACCCGGACAAGCTGCGCACCGCGTTGGCGAAGGGCGACATCGCGGTACTGACCCAGGTACCGGGGATCGGCAGGAAGGGCGCCGAACGGCTCAGCCTTGAGCTGCGGGACAAGGTAGACGCCGCTCCCGCGGCCGTCCCGGCCTCCGCAGGCGGCCGGGTGCGCGGTGAGGTGGTCGACGCGCTGCTCTCCTTGGGCTTCGCGGCCAAACAGGCCGAGCAGGCCGTCGATGGTGTCCTTGCCGACGGGCCGGCAGGCAATGGATCCGCGGACACCCCTTCGGTGCTGCGGGCGGCGCTGTCCACCCTCGGCCGCAAACGCTAGGGGTGCCGAGTGCACGATGACTACGTGACCGAGTTCGACACCGACGGCGGCGAAGACACCGCGCTGTCCGCGCTCGCCCAGAACGGTGACCGCGAGGTCGAGACCACGCTGCGGCCCCGCAAGCTGGACGAATTCGTCGGCCAGCCCCGGGTGCGTGAGCAGCTGCAGCTGGTGCTGGAAAGTGCCAAGCGGCGCGGCGTGCCGCCCGACCATGTCCTGCTCTCCGGGCCGCCCGGGCTCGGTAAGACCAGCCTCTCGATGATCATCGCCGCCGAGCTGGACAGCGCCATCCGGATCACATCGGGGCCCGCATTGGAGCGGGCCGGAGACCTGGCCGCGATGCTGTCCAACCTGGTCGAGGGCGACGTCCTGTTCATCGACGAGATCCACCGGATCGCCCGGCCCGCCGAGGAGATGCTCTACCTGGCGATGGAGGACTTCCGGGTCGACGTCATGGTCGGCAAGGGGCCCGGCGCGACCAGCATCCCGCTGGAGATCGCGCCGTTCACCCTGGTCGGGGCGACCACCCGCTCGGGCTCGCTGACCGGCCCGCTGCGCGACCGCATCGGCTTCACCGGGCACATGGAGTTCTACGAGCCCGCCGAGCTGGAGCTGGTGCTGCGGCGGTCCGCGCGGATCCTGGGCATTCGCCTCGCCCCGGACGCCGCCGCGGAGATCGCGCGTCGGTCGCGCGGCACCCCGCGGGTCGCCAACCGCCTGCTCAGGAGGGTGCGCGACTACGCCGAGGTGCGCGGCGACGGAAACGTCACCCTGGAAACGACGCGGGCGGCCCTTGAGGTTTACGACGTCGACGAACTCGGGCTCGACCGGCTCGACCGTGCGGTGCTCGGCGCCCTGGTGCGCTCGTTCCGGGGCGGACCGGTCGGCGTGTCCACCCTCGCGGTGGCCGTAGGGGAGGAGCAGGCGACCGTCGAGGAGGTGTGCGAGCCTTATCTCGTGCGGGCAGGCATGCTCGCCCGCACGCCGCGCGGACGGGTGGCCACCCCGGCGGCGTGGCAGCATCTCGGCATCGACCCACCGGCCACCGCCGCGGGCGAGGGCCTGCCCACCCTGTTCGACTCAAGCGCACGTGGGGCTGGTCCGGGTAGCCTCGAATGAACCTGGCACACTCGCCACAACAAATCGTGTACACGCATGGGGCGCTCGAGAAGTCTCGAGACGTCCCCTTAGGGAGAATCGATGGAATCGCTATTCCTGCCGCTGTTGTTGCTGCTGCTCGCGGTCCCGCTGTTCCTGGGCGCGCGCAAGCAGAAGAAGGCGGCGCGGGAGCAGCAGGCGCTGCAGCAGAGCCTGACCGAGGGCGACCGGGTTATGACGACCTCCGGGATGTACGCCACGGTGGTCGACATCAGCGACGAGGTCACGATCGACCTGGAGATCGCTGACGGCGTGGTGGCCACCTGGCTGCGCCAGGCCGTTCGCGAGAAGGTCAACCCGATCGACGACGAGTACGACGAGGACGAGTCGGACGAGGATGACACCCAGGCCGGCGAGCAGGACAAGGCCGATGAGCAGGACAAGGCCGAGGACGCTGACCGGCAGGCCCAGGTAGCGCCGCCGCTGGACCACCGCACCAAGTAGCCGCCGTCCGCTCGCAGCACGACGGAACGTGCCGGCTTCCCGCGGTCGGTGGGGGTAACGCTGGGCTCACGCGGCAGGGAGTATGTTCTCTCTGCCGTGTCGGCCGTCACTCGATCGGCGGGCACCAGCAGCCCCATCACGAACTTCACCCAGCTCGAGGAGACCGACTCCCGTGGCACCACCGGCCGGGACAATTCGCCCGGGACGCTATCTCGCGTTCTTCCTGCTCATCGTTGTCGTGCTGTACTCGCTGGTGCTGTTCACCGGCGACGGCAAGCTCGCGCCCAAGCTCGGTATCGACCTCAAGGGAGGTACCAGTGTCACGCTGACCGCCCGCACCCCGGACGGCTCGGAGCCGACCAGGGAGTCCCTGGACCAGGCACGCGCGATCATCGACGAGCGGGTCAACGGGCTCGGCGTCAGTGGCGCCGAGGTCGTCCTCGACGGCCAACAGATCAGGATCACGGTGCCCGGCGAGGAGGGCGAGCAGGCGAAATCCCTCGGCCAGACGGCCAAGCTCTACTTCCGCCAGGTCATCGGGGAACCGATCCCGGTCGGTCCCGCACCCGGACAGCAGGACGGCGGCCAGCCCGGGGGCGAACCTCCTGCCGAGAACGAGGGCGGGGGCAGTAGCACCAGCGGGGGCGCGCGGACCCAGACCGACGCGCCGGTGGTCGACGAGGAACGCAAGAAGGAAATAGCAGACGCCAAGAAGCTTCGCCAGAATCCTGCTCTGCTCGAACAAGGTCCCGAGGCCCAGCAGGCGTTACAGGCCGCGGTCGCAGGCATGGATTGCTCGCCTGGCGCCTTGGACCCGCTGCGCGGCAACGACGATCCCGAGTTGCCGCTGGTGGCGTGCAGCCAGGACCGCGATGATCCGGAAGTCCCGCCGTTCGCCTACCTGCTCGGGCCGTCGATCCTGGACGGTCAGGCGATCAGCGACGCATCGGCCGGGCGCAGTCAGGACGGCCCTGGCCACCAGGTCAACCTCAACTTCACCAGCAGTGGCGTGGGTGAGTGGGCGAAGATCACCTCGCAGAACGTGGGCCAGTCGGTGGCGTTCGTGCTGGACACCGAGGTGGTCTCGGCACCCAGGATCGAAGGAGCGATCGCCGGTGGCAGCACCCGGATCACCGGCGACTTCACGCAGGACGAAGCCCAGCACCTGGCCGAAGCCCTCAAGTACGGGTCCTTGCCGTTGTCCTTCGAGTCATCCGATGCGACGACGGTGTCCGCCACCCTTGGCCTCGCCTCGCTGAAGGCAGGGCTCATCGCGGGCGCCATCGGCTTCGCGCTGATCGTGCTCTACAGCATTGCCTACTACCGGCTGCTCGGCGTGCTGCTGATCGCTTCGCTGATCCTTACCGCCGGGCTGGTGTATCCGGTGATCATCTTGCTGGGACGATCGGTCGGGTTCACGCTGGACCTGGCAGGCGTCGCCGGTTTGATCATCGCCATCGGTGTCACAGCGGACTCGTTCGTGGTCTACTTCGAACGATTGAAGGACGAGATCCGGACCGGCCGAACGGTGCGGTCGGCCATTCCACGAGCGTGGGTACGCGGCCGGAGAACGATCTTGTCCGCCGACGCGGTGGTCCTGCTGGCCGCTGTCGTGCTCTACGTGCTTGCCATCGGGCAGGTGAAGGGGTTCGCGTTCACCGTCGGCCTGTCCACGACGCTCGATCTGGTGGTGGTCTTCCTGGTCACCCATCCGCTGATGGTGCTTGCGGGCGGCTGGCACATCTTGAACAACCGGGCGCTGTCGGGACTCGGGCTGGTACAAGATGCTGGGGCCGCCGTGCAGCGCACTCGCAAGGCGCGCGCGGCCACCGCGAAGGGGGCATGAGATGGCTGACTCGACCGTTTCCAGCGAGACCGCGTTCACCGGCGGCGAAAGCGGCAAGCGCCCCGGCAGGATGGCTCAGCTCTACATGGGCACCGGCGGGTGGGACATCGTCGGCAGGCGCAGGCTGTGGTACATCGCCGCCGCCTTCGTCCTGCTGATCTGCGTGGGCAGCATGGTGTTTCGCGGGTTCACGCTCGGTATCGAATTCGTCGGCGGCACCCAGCTTCAAGTGCCTGCCGCGAGCGCGACCGGCCAGATCGACCCGGACGTCGCCAAGCGGGTGTTCGCCGACGCGCTCGGCGATGAGCCGACCTCGGCACAGCTGGCTGGCACCGGCGCCGGCGCGACCGTGCAGATTCGGTCCGAATCGCTGACTACCGCCGAGGTCGCCGAGGTCAAACGTGCGCTGTTCGAGGAGCTTCAGCCGCTGGGCGTCGACGGCAATCCGAGTGCCGCCGCGATCAGCGACAGCGCGGTCAGCGCGTCCTGGGGTGGTGAGATCTCCCGGTCAGCGCTGATCGCCCTCGCGGTGTTCCTGGTGCTGGTGTCGATCTTCCTCGCGCTCTACTTCGAGAAATGGATGGCGGTCGCTGCCCTCGTCGCGCTGGTCTTCGACCTGACGGCCACGGCAGGCCTGTACTCGCTGATCGGGTTTGAGGTCACGCCCGCAACCGCGATCGGCCTGCTCACCATCCTGGGCTACTCGATGTACGACACGGTGGTGGTGTTCGACAAGGTCAAGGAGAACACCCGCGGTTTGCTCGGGCTGAGCAGGCACACCTATGCGGAATCGGCAAATCTCGCGTTGAACCAGACGCTGATGCGCTCGATCAACACTTCGCTGACCACCCTGCTGCCGGTGAGCGCGCTGCTGTTCATCGGCGCTGGGTTGCTCGGCGCGGGCACGCTCAAGGACCTCGCGCTGGTGCAGGGAATCGGGATCGCCGCGGGCATGCTGTCCTCGATCTTCCTGGCCACCCCGGTGCTGGTCGACCTCAAGATGACCGAGACCGCCTATCGGGAGCAGGCCCAGCGCGTGCAATCACGCAGAGCACTCGGTCGGCGTTCCAACGGTGCCGGGCCCGGGGTCAACGGTGGCACCCTCGATACCACCGACGACGAAGCCTTGGCGGCCGAACTGCGCAAGGAACAGGCCTACGCCGCGGCGTCCAGCGTGCCCGCGCGGACCCTCAAGAGCACCGAGCGCAGGGCCAGGCCGACCGGGAAGCCGTCAGGCAAGCCGACCGGCAAACGGCGGCGCTGAGCTGGCACCCGTCCCTCGGAACAACCCTGGCGCGGATCGGCGTTACGCTTGACGGTCTAGAGACCCAGGGAGGTGCGGGTGAGCCAGGAGCTCCATTCCGCGGTACCCGCGCAAGAAGCAGCGGACCAGCGTTCCGCGGCTCAGAACGGCCTGGTGCGCGCCCCATCGGCAACGCGGAGGGTGCGCGCGAGGCTGGCGCGCCGGATCACCGCGCAGCGCCCTGCCTCGGTGAAACAGGTGCTGGAGCCGCTCGTCGCGGTGCATCGAGAGCTGCACCCTAGTGCCGACCTGGTTCTGCTGCAGCGCTCCTACGACGTGGCCGAGGGGCTGCACCGGCATCAGCGGCGCAAGTCCGGCGATCCCTACATCACCCACCCCCTCGCGGTGGCCACGATTCTGGCTGAGCTCGGTATGGACACCACCACGCTGGTCGCCGCCTTGCTACACGACACCGTGGAGGACACCGGGTACTCACTGGAGAAGCTGCGCGGCGACTTCGGCGACGAAGTGATGCACCTGGTCGACGGCGTCACCAAACTGGACAAGGTCAAGCTGGGCACAGCGGCCGAGGCCGAAACCATCCGCAAGATGGTCATCGCGATGGCGCGGGACCCGCGGGTGCTGGTGATCAAGCTGGCCGACCGGCTGCACAACATGCGCACGATGCGTTTCCTGCCACCGGAGAAGCAGGTCCGCAAGGCCCGCGAGACGCTCGAGGTGCTGGCCCCGCTGGCGCACCGGCTGGGCATGGCCACGGTGAAATGGGAGCTGGAGGATCTGGCCTTCGCGATCCTGCAGCCCAAGAAGTACGACGAGATCGTCCGCCTGGTCGCCGATCGGGCGCCGTCCCGGGACGTCTACCTGCGTTCGGTGATCGGCGAGCTGACCACGAACCTGCTGAACTCGCGGGTGCAGGCCAAGGTCGAGGGCAGGCCGAAACACTACTACTCGATCCATCAGAAGATGATCGTGCGCGGGCGCGACCTCGACGACATCCACGACCTGGTGGGCGTGCGCATCCTGGTCGAGGACGTGCGCGACTGCTACGCGGCGATGGGCGTGGTGCACGCGCTCTGGCAGCCCATGCCGGGCCGGTTCAAGGATTACATCGCCCAGCCCCGCTTCGGCGTGTACCAGTCGCTGCACACCACGGTGATCGGGCCGGACGGCAAGCCGCTCGAGGTGCAGATCCGCACGCACGAGATGCACCGCACCGCCGAGTACGGCATCGCCGCGCACTGGCGGTACAAGGAGACCAAGGGCACCCACAACAGCCGTCGAACCAGCGGCGTTGAAATCGATGAGATGGCCTGGATGCGGCAGCTGCTCGACTGGCAGCGGGAAGCCGCCGACCCTGGTGAGTTCCTCGAGTCTCTACGCTACGACCTGGCCACCCGCGAGATCTTCGTGTTCACGCCCAAGGGCGATGTGATCACGTTGCCCACCGGTTCTACGCCGGTCGACTTCGCCTACGCGGTGCACACCGAGGTCGGTCACCGCTGCATCGGTGCGCGGGTCAACGGCAGGCTGGTCGCGCTCGAGCGCACGCTGGAGAACGGCGAAGTCGTCGAGATCTTCACCTCGAAGGCGGAGACCGCCGGGCCGACCCGGGATTGGCTGGCGTTCGCCGGATCCCCCAAGGCGCGCGCGAAGATCCGGCAGTGGTTCGCCAAGGAACGCCGCGAGGAAGCGATCGAGGCGGGCAAGGAGGCCATCAGCAAGGAGGTCCGCAGGGCCGGGCTTCCCATGCAGCGCTTGGTTTCCGCCGACTCGATGGGTGCGTTGGCGACCGAGCTGCACTACCCGGACATCACCGCACTTTATGCCGCGGTGGGGGAGGGCAACAGCAGCGCCAAGCACGTGGTGAGCAGGCTGGTCGCCTTCATCGGCGGGGTGGACGAGGCCGAGGAGGAGCTGGCCGAGCGCTCGACGCCGTCCACCGTCAGCCGCAGGCGCAGCACGAATGACGTGGGTGTCCTGGTGAAGGGCGCCAGTGACGTGTGGGCGAAGCTGGCCCGCTGCTGCACCCCGGTACCGGGGGACGAGATCCTTGGGTTCGTTACCCGCGGTGGTGGCGTGAGCGTGCATCGAACCGACTGCACCAACGCCGGGGACCTGCGCGAGCAGCCGGAGCGCCTGGTTGACGTGGAGTGGGCGCCGTCGGCGTCCTCGGTGTTCCTGGTGGCCATTCAGGTCGAGGCGCTGGACCGGCACCGGCTGCTCTCCGATGTCACCAAGGTGCTCGCCGACGAGAAGGTGAACATCCTGTCCGCGTCGGTGACCACCTCGCGCGACCGGGTCGCGGTGAGCCGGTTCTCCTTCGAGATGGGCGACCCGAAGCACCTCGGTCACGTGCTCAAGGCTGTGCGCAGCGTGGAGGGTGTCTACGACGTCTACCGGGTCACCTCCGCATCGTGAACACCTTCCCGGCCCGTATGGTCTGACCCATGATCGAAGGGCTCGAAGTGGTGCGCGACGGTGATGTCGCGCGGTTGACGTTACGCAGGCCGGAAAAGCACAACGCGATCAGTTTCGGCATGTGGTCGGCCATCCCTGACGTGGTGCGCGAGGTGGAAACCGATCCCTCGACCAAGGTGCTGCTGCTGACCGGTGCGGGCGAGAACTTCTCGGCAGGCGCGGACATCGGCGAGTTCCGCGATCTGCGCTCGAACGCCGACGGGGCAGCGCTCTACGACAAGGCGGTGCTCGAGGCGGTCAAGGCGCTGGCGGGCATGGTCAAGCCCAGCGTCGCCATGATTCGCGGCAACTGCATCGGTGGCGGCTGCCAGATCTCGGTGGCCTGCGACTTCCGGTTCTCCGCCGAGGGCGCCCGGTTCGGGATCACCCCTGCCAAGCTCGGCATCGTCTACGACTTCGTCTCCACCCGGCAACTGGTCGCGCTGATCGGGCCCGCGCACGCACGCTACTTCCTGCTGTCGGGTCAGCTGATCGATGCCGCGCGGGCGCGCGAGATCGGCCTGGTCAACGAGACTTTCTCGGCCGAGACCCTCGAGCGGGCCACCATGGACTTCGTGCGGACGCTCGCGTCCCGGTCCCAGTTCTCGGTGCGCGGGTGCAACCGCATCATCGAGAAGATCATCGAGGGTGACGTGCAGCCGGACGCCGAGGTGGACCGGATCCGGCGGGACGCGGTGCACGGCGAGGACTACGCCGAGGGTGTCGCCGCGTTCCTCGAGCGCAGGACCCCGACGTTCACCTACCGCTGAGCGCGGGTATCAGGACTCCAGGGTGACCTTGCTGATCTTCACCGGGGTGTTAGGCTTTCCGCCCCCGGGGCTCGGCTCGAAGCTGCCGTCGTCGCCTGCCCTGGCGACCTCGTCCAGCACCTGCAGGCCTTCGTCGGAGATCGTGCCGAACACGGTGTAGTTCGGCGGCAACTGGGCCTCGCCGAACACCATGAAGAACTGGCTGCCGCCGCTGTTGGGCTGCCCGGTGTTCGCCATCGCCAGGATGCCGCGGCCGTAGGTCAGTTCGGGGAAGAACTCGTCCGGGACGGTGTAGCCAGGCCCGCCTGTGCCGGAGCCGGTGGGATCGCCGCACTGCAGCATCTGCAGGCCGCGGGTGCCGATGCGGTGGCATTCGCTGCCGTCGTAGAACCCCTGCTCGATCAGGCTGACGGCGCTGTGCACCGTGCAGGGCGCGAGTGCCCGGTCCAGCGTCAACGGGATGTCGCCCGCCGAGGTAGCGATGGTCACCTCGACCGTGCCGGACGAGGACACCTTGCCGTCCTTGGGCGGCGAGACCTCCTTCGCCGGCTCCTCGCTCCCCTTGGTGTAGCCGCACTTCGTGGAGTCGGGCAGCGTCTTGGACCGCTCGGGCACCGCGACCCGCTCGGTCGGGATCTCGATCGGCGGCTGCTCGGACTGCTCGTCCTGCGCGGCAGCCTGCTCGTCGTCGGTGCCCCGGGTCGCCAGGAACATGATCAGGCCGGCGATGACGACCACGGTGCCGATGGTCGCCGCGATGCCGAGGGTCCGGTTCCGCTTCGTGCGCTGTGCCCGGTGATCGAGCTGACGGTCCAACTTCCTCTTCGCGGCCTCACGGCGTTGCTGGTTGGTCGCCACGCGTACTCCTCGGCAGTGTTCCGGCGTCTACGTTGTCGGTCGGGCCAGGTGCTCGACGGCCGGATTCTATGGGTGCGCCCTGTGAAACAGCTGTGCAGGGCCGCCGACTACCCTGACCGAAGACGTGATTTCTTCTGACCCGGAGGTGTAGCTCGTGCTCGTGGTCGGGTTTGCCGCAGGCGCGTTCCAGGCCAACTGCTACCTGCTCGCCGCAGGGGAGGGGCAGGACTGCGTGATCGTGGACCCCGGCCAGGACGCCGTGGGTCCGCTCGACGAGGCGCTGCGCAAGTACCGGCTCAACCCCGCCGGGGTGCTCGCGACACACGGCCACTTCGACCACATCTTCTCCGCGAGCACGGTGGCCGACGCGCACGGCATCCCGGTCTACATCCAGCCGGGTGACCGAGATCTGCTGGCGGATCCGCTGAAAGGCCTCGGACCCCAGCTGGCCGCGATGTTCGCGGGCCAGGTGCAGATGAAGGAGCCCAAGGAGATCATCGAGCTGGCCGAAGAGCCGCTGGAGGTGGCCGGGCTGCGGTTCACCGTCGACCACACCCCTGGCCACACTCCCGGCTCGGTGATCTTCCGGCTGGACACCGATGAGGGCGGCCAGGTGGCGCTCACCGGCGACACCCTGTTCGCCGGATCCATCGGCCGTACCGACCTGCCGGGCGGAGACATGGCGCAGATGCAAGCGACGCTACGGGACAAGGTGCTCGCCCTCGCCGATCAGACCGTGGTGCTTCCCGGGCACGGCGGCACCACCACGATCGGTGCCGAGCGGGCGGGCAACCCGTTCCTCACGGGTATCGCCGGATGACCGCACCGGAGGAGCGCACCCCGAGCTCGCCCGAGCGGGTCCCGCTGCAGCATCACGACCCCGCTCTGTACCGCCGCCGGCTCTGGTCGGGGCTGTTCGGTGTGCTGCTGTTCGCCTCGGCGTTCGGTGGTATCGCCGGGCTGATCGGCGGTCAGGTCGCCGGCCTGGTGGTTGCCGCGGTGATCGGGCTGCCGCTGCTGTACGTGATGCTGTTCAACCTGCGGCGCAGGATCTGGCTGGAGGGCAACGATCTGGTCGTGCGCACCTGGGGGATTCGACGGATCGACCTGGTCGCGGCCGAACGGCTCGATCTGCTGATCACCGAGGTGCGCGGCACCCGCACCGTCGCCTTGATGATCAACGCCGGTCAGCGCGGCAAGGCGGTGAAGGTCGATCTCGCGACCTATGCGGGTACCGGTGGCCGGGAACTGGACATTCTCGCGCTACGCAAACTGGCCAACGCGGTGATGAGCAACGTCGAAGCCAACGGCATGGTGTTCGCCGAACTGCTGGTCGCGCAGCTGCGCTCCGAGGCCCGCGGTGATGGGCTCGAGGGCCGCCCGCTGCATCGGCTCGCCACGGCGGCGCCGAGCGGGAAGCTGGCGCAACGCTACCCGATGGAGACGATCAGCCGGTTCGTGGCGTCGCTGGACTGAGCGGCCGCGCTCAGTCCCCCGAACTCGACCGGGACAGCCCGCGATTGAGCGCACGACCGAGTGTCTCGGCAGTGCCCTGGGCCAGCCCGATGCCTTTGGACAGCAGCCGGATCGAGTCATTGAGTGCGTTGTTGACCGAGGTCATGGTGAGGATGGCGTGGCCGAGGTCGCCGATCCTGGTCATCGAATCGTTCAGCTGGGCGCTCAACGCCTCCAGCTGGTGCTTGGTGTCCGGCAGCTCCTCGGCGACGTACGCGCCGATGCGGTCTATCCGGTCCAGCGTCCGCTTGATTCGGACGACCTCCTCCAGCAGCACCCCGCCGGGGCGCAATTGCTCCGCCGTCCTGGCCAGGCTGGGCACCGCGCCGAGGGCCATCGAGACATTCTCGAGCAGCTTGGCGTAGCTGTAGATGGTGGCGTCGATCGCGGTGATCGGGCGGAACACGATCATGGATACGGTGACGTCGCTGAGCCGCGCCCGGCGTGGGCGGTATCCGTTGACCTGGACGTGGCTCATGCTTCCTCCGAGCTTGTGCGGCTTACGCACCCTAACCGCCAGAGGTGGGGCGTACTCAACCGTTCGTGTCCTGGCTCATGTCCTGCCTGCTGGCGATCAGCGCGGCGAACACGGTGGTCAGCGGTACCGCGGCGACGATGCCGATGCTGCCTGCCAGGGTGCGCACGATCTCCTGAGCGATGTCTTGGGAACCGAGAATCACACCGGGCCCGACGCCGGAGATGGCGGAGTACATCAACAACGGCAGCGCGGCACCCGCGTAGGCCATCACCAGGGTGTTCACCGCGGAGGCGACATGGTCCCGGCCGATGCGCAGTCCAGCGCCATAGAGCTCCCGCCAGCCGAGCGCCGCGTTCGCCCTGCGCAGCTCCCACACCGCACTGGCTTGCGTGACGGTCACGTCGTCCAGCACGCCGAGTGCGCCGATCACCACGCCCGCCAGAAGCAGCCCCCGGGTGTCGATGCCGTGGCCGAGCGACGCCACCAGGGTCGAGGTGTCGGCACCGAGTCCGGTGAGCCGGGTGACCGTGGTGAACAGCGCGGAGATGATCCCGATCAGCGCAAGACTGAGCATCGTGCCCAGCACGGCGACCGAGGTGCGCACGGACATTCCGTGCGTGAAGTACAGAGCGGCGAACATGATCACGCCGGCCCCGACGATGCCGACCAGCAGCGGGTTCTCGCCTGCCAGGATGGCGGGCAGGATGAACAGCGCGAGCACCGCGAAGCTCAGCGCGAGGGCGACAAGGGCGCGCGCCCCTTGCCACCGTCCGAGCACCAGCACGGCCAGCGCGAACAAGCCTGCCAGCAGCAGTAGCGGCATTCCGCGCTGGAAGTCGATCAGCACGTAGGACTCGGCCTGCGTGGGATCGGTGCCGTTGAAAGCCAGCACAACCGGATCGCCGACCGCGAACCGGGGCAGATCGGGCTGGATCGGCACCGTTTTGCTGATGGTGTCGCCCGCGGCGGCGCCCTCGGTGAGCCGGATATCGACATTCAGGCAGCGCTGGCCGCTCGGTTCGCCCACCTCGACCTCGCCGGGTGGCAAGCAGCTGCCCTCGGCTGCGGCGGTGATGTCGCCGTGGATAGGAATGCCCGAGAAGTTGACGCTGGTGGGCAGATCGCCGGTGGGGTAGAGCAGCACCAGCCCGACCGCGGTGGCGAGCACGAAGGGGGCCAGCAGGGCGATCAGCAGTGTGCGTTCGCGTGGTGACGCCGGCTGGGCGGGCGTGTGCGCGTGCGCGTGGCTGTGCCCCGCCTCGGGTAGCGGCGGCCGGGGCTGGTTGTACCGGCGGTGCCTGCTGTTGCCTGGTACGCGCATGATCGGTCCGGTGTGGTCTTCGACCGAGCGACGTTCGCCAGAGCGGTCAGCGTCGTGTCGGGCCACCTGGCCATCTTGCTGCAGCGGCCCGGCGGCGGGTAGTCGGCCCCCACCTTGATCGGTGCGGCGCGCTCAGCCCGGGTGTCGGCCGAGGAAGGCGATGAGCCGGTCACTGGGGCCGGCCAGGGCGGGTACCTCGACGGCTGGCGCGAAGCGAACGGGCCGGTCGGCGGTCGTGACGAACAGTGCCGCGAGCGGGAGCAGCTCTTCGGCGAGCGCCTGCGGAATCGGTCGGTGCTCTCCGCAGGCCTGGGCGACGTCCCATCCGTGTACCGCGATCTCGACCGCTCCGGTGCCGCTCACGATGCTGGTCGTCAGCGGACAGCCCGCGACCGAGATCGACCGGCGCCCCCCGGCTGTCCACGCACCGAGCATCCGGCGGGCCCGGTCGCGCACCGCGGCGACCGGATCTCCGTCCAGGCCGGGTGCGGCGCCGTCGAGATCCAGCTGCCCGATATCGATGGCCTCGTGCAGTGCGAGCAGGGATTCGTTCAGGTGCCGCAATAGCGCTCCGAGGTCCCAATCCCGGCACGGAGTGGGGTGGGACAAGGCCTCGGGCGTGACACAGTGCAGGCTGCCCAGGGTGTAGTTGACCGCGCGTTCCAGCAGCCCGACCCCGCCGATCAGCGAGGCCGACGTGCGTGTGGTGACCATCGTCGTTCCGGTTCAGTTGACGAACTGCTGCGGCCGGGCGGGCTGGTGCTGCGGCAGGCCGAAGGTCGCGAACAAGCTGGTGTCGAAGAACACCGCCACATGGGTGATGCGTGAGGCGACCACGGTGAGCACGTGCAGGCCGAATGCCTGGTAGGCCCTTTCGGCATCGCGGAGGTACATCCCGAACGCGGGCTGACCGTTCGCCACGATCGGTACCAGCAGGAGGTCGCCCGCTTGCTTGGCGGGGCATTGGGTCGCGATGAGGCGGCCGATGTTGTCCGCGCCGGTGACCCACTCGAGGAACGGCGGCATCTCCCAGACAGCGTCGGCGGTGAACAGCTCCACGATGGCGGCGACGTCGTAGTCCTCGAAGGCGGACACGTAGCGGTCGAGCAGTTCGCGTTGGTCGTGCGTCGTTGGTTCGACGACCGTGTCCTCGGTGGGCGCGATCTGGTCCAGCCGGGCCCGCGCGCGTTGCAGGATGCTGTTGACCGCGGTGGTCGTGGTGCCCAGCACCTCCGCGACCTCTGCCGCCCGCCATTTCAGCACGTCGCGCAGGATAAGCACGGCGCGTTGCCGCGGCGGCAGGTGCTGCAGGGCGGCGATGAGCGCCAGCCGCAGGCTCTCCCGCGAGGTCACGATCGCGGCTGGGTCGGTCCGTTCGGCGCCGACCATGGCGTCCGGGATGGGCTCCAGCCACGGCACCTCCTGCTGCTCGACCAGGGTGCCGGTCGGGTCGTCGGTCGGACCGCCGAGTCCGGTCGGCAATGGTCGTCGGCCACGGCTCTCCAGCGCGGTCAGGCATGCGGTGGTGGCGATGCGGTAGAGCCAGGTGCGCAGCGAGGATCGTCCCTCGAACTTGTCGTAGGCGCGCCACGCCCGAAGATACGTCTCCTGAACCAGGTCTTCGGCGTCGTGCACCGACCCGAGCATGCGGTAGCAGTGCGCCAGCAGCTCGCGGCGAAATGGGTCGGCCAGGTGGACGAACTCCTCGTTGACCCGAACCTCTGCCATGATCGCCACCTTCCGCTACCTCCCTGCCCGACTGCCCTACTGTAGGCGGCGAGATCGGCGATCCGCCGCCGCTTTCTCCAGTACAGACCACGCCACCGGCGAAAACTCATCGGCTCGCACCGGCGATCCGCGCAGAAAAGGTGCTTCAGCAGGCGGCGCGCGAGCTGAAGGTGGCCGTGGGTGCGTATGCGGTACTCAAGGCCACCTTCAGCTCGCGCTCAGCTGGCCCTGGCGTTGCGGTTCATGTCGATCGGAGTGTTCCTGTGATCGTGCGTGACGAGTCGGGTAAGGATGGTGTCCACCTGGGTGGCCAGCGACCCGGAGTCGGCGTAGGTGAGCAGTAGGGCGCGGCCCCTGAGGTCCTTCAGGTAGGCGTTCAAGCTGGACAGCTGTTCGGGATCCAGCGTGGACCCGTCCGCCGGCCGGATGCAGCGCAGCACGCTGACCGGCTTGCCCGCTGCCGAGATCCGGTTGATTTCCTCAGCGGTGCCCGACTGGGCCGCCGCGGTGGGGGAGCCCAGCCGCGTCCAGAACAGCGCGATCGCGAAATCGACGTTGTCGACCAGTTGTTCGTTCAGAATCTGTTGTGGCGGGGCGCCGAACGCAGCCGAGGCGTGTTCACTCCAATGGACCGGCACGACGATGGCCCCCAGCCGCTCGCCGAGCAGCACGTTCCAGCGGCCGATGGCAGTCTGAATGGCGCGAACGTCGTGGATGTCGACGTCGCTAGGGCACGAGATCAAGGCTCGTAGCACCCTCGCGTTGTACGCCATAAGTCAATTATGCCCAGTAATCGATCACATTTCGATGTCACCCGGTTGCACGCGGTAATAACCCCCAAATGGAGGAATCGGACATAACTCGGCGAAGCGGTAAACCAGGTGGCAACCCTCCGGTGTCGGTTCGTTAGCCTTGCCCGAACCCCTTCGACACAGGTAGAGAGTGAGCAGCTTCCGTGCGCACCCACGACGCCGGCACCTTGCGGGCCGAGCATGCTGGCCAGACCGTCACACTGACCGGATGGGTGGCACGTCGGCGCGATCACGGCGGCGTCATCTTCATCGATCTACGCGACGCGAGCGGTGTCGCGCAGGTGGTGTTCCGCGAGGGTGAGATGGCGCAGCGTGCGCACCACCTGCGGGCCGAGTACTGCCTGCGCATCGCCGGCGAGGTCGCGCTGCGCCCCGAGGGCAACGAGAACCCCGACATCGCCACCGGAGCGATCGAAGTGCTCGCCACCGAGTTGGACGTCCTTTCCGAATCGGCGGTGCTGCCCTTCCCGATCGACGACCGGGTGGACGTCGGCGAGGAGATCCGGCTCAAGCACCGTTACCTCGACCTGCGCCGCAGCGGCCCGGCGAAGGCGATGCGCCTGCGCAGCGAGGTCAACCGGGTGGCCCGCGATGTGCTGCACGGCAAGAACTTCGTCGAGGTCGAGACCCCGACCATGACCCGCTCAACACCCGAGGGCGCACGCGACTTCCTGGTGCCCGCTCGATTGCGGCCGGGCTCCTGGTACGCGCTGCCGCAATCCCCGCAGCTGTTCAAGCAGCTGCTGATGGTCGGCGGCATCGAACGCTACTACCAGATCGCCCGCTGCTACCGGGACGAGGATTTCCGGGCCGACCGACAGCCGGAGTTCACCCAGCTCGACATCGAAATGAGCTTCGTCGACCAGGACGACGTGATCGCGCTCGGCGAGGACATCATCGGCGCGCTGTGGCGGCTCATCGGCCACGAGGTGCCCCAGCCAATCCCGCGGATCACCTACGCGGAGTCGATGGCCAAGTACGGCACCGACAAGCCCGACCTGCGGTTCGATCTCGAGCTCACCGAGATGACCGACTACTTCGGCCAGACTCCGTTCCGGGTCTTCCAGGCCCCCTACGTCGGTGCGGTGGTGATGGCGGGCGGAGCCGACCAGCCTCGCCGTCAGCTGGACGCGTGGCAGGACTGGGCCAAGCAGCGCGGCGCGAAGGGACTCGCTTACGTGCTGGCCGGCGAGGACGGCACACTTGGTGGCCCGGTGGCCAAGAACCTGGCCGAGCACGAGCGCGACGGCCTGACCGCGGCCGTCGGCGCCAAACCGGGGGACTGCGTCTTCTTCGCGGCAGGCAAGCCCGCGGAGGCACGGGCGCTGCTCGGTGCCGCCCGGGACGAGATCGGGCACCGTCTCGGCCTGATCGACGAGAACGCATGGTCGTTCGTGTGGGTGGTGGACGCGCCGCTGTTCGAGCGGGCGAACGAGACGGACGACGTGGCGGTGGGCGCGGGCGACTGGACCGCGGTGCACCACGCGTTCACCGCGCCGACCCCGGAGTGGATCGACAAGTTCGAGACCGACCCCGGCAACGCCGTTGCCTACGCCTACGACATCGTCTGCAACGGCAACGAGATCGGCGGCGGCTCGATCCGTATCCACCGCGCGGACGTGCAGAAACGGGTGTTCGAGGTGATGGGACTGGCCGAGGAGGACGCGCAGGAGAAGTTTGGCTTCCTGCTCGACGCCTTCGCCTACGGTGCGCCGCCGCACGGCGGCATCGCCTTCGGCTGGGACCGGATCGTGATGCTGCTGGCCAAGGCCGAGTCGCTGCGCGAGGTGATCGCGTTTCCGAAGACCGGCGGCGGTTATGACCCGCTGACCGCCGCACCCGCCCCGATCACCCCTGAGCAGCGACGCGAGGCAGGGATCGACGCCCGGCCGCGGCCGGAGCAGTCCAAGGGCTGATTGGGCCCGATCAGCGCAGTCGAGGCGATCGGGCGGCAGCGGAGGACACCGTTCCGCCCGCATCGAGTGCGGTGGCAAGCTGCTCCGCCCACCCGCACAACCCGGCGATGTCGATGTCGTACGGGCTCCGGGTGGCATAGGGCGCGATGTTGGTCGCGCCTCTGCGCAGCAAGCTCGCGCCGCCGACCGCGTTCCCGCGCGCGGCGTGGGTCAGTCCGACCGCGAGCTGGGCCAGGCCCTTCCACAACGCGTGCTCAGGTTTATCCGCCGACTTCCACGCGTCCTCGAACACCTCGTGGGCGTGGAAGGGCTTTCCTTCGTCGAGCAGCCGCTGGGCCTCGGCGACGGTGTCCTGTGGGGCCCGTTCGACGCCTTCTGGCTGGCGTTCCACCCCCGTGGCGCCGTAGGGCAGCGGCCTGCCCAGCCCGTCCCTTGGCCGGGCGTTGCGCGCTCGTCCCTGCTCGTCCCGGTCCCGGCCGCGTTGGGTCCGCGGCTGGCCTGCCATGCCCGTCACACCTCCGCTTCGTGCGCCGCTCGCTTCGGCTTCCACGGTATCTCGCGACCGGGATGTGTCCTGCTCTTGCTGGTAATCGAGACCTCGGCACTAGTAGGCTGCCCCGCGATGAGCCTGGATACCTCCTCTGCCGATGACGAACGTTGCGGTGATGGAGCCAACTCGGATGTGCTCGAAGGGGCACTCGTGGCTGGCGAACGAGTCCTGGCCAGCCGCTTCGGAGCGCCCATCACGCTGGTCGATCCGCAGGATCTCGCGGGGAGCGGTCCTGCCGCCGTCGTCCGGGTCAAGGTGGATTCCTCGCCGTTCGCGCTGCCGCGCACCCTGGTCATCAAGCAGTACCCCGGGTCGACGGGACAGCCGAACCCGTTCGCCACTGAAGCGGCCAGCTATCAGCTGTTCACCGCGCTGCCCGCGAAGGACCGCGCGTGTCCCGAGCTGATCGGCCACGACGGGAACCGCCGGGTGCTCGTGCTCGAGGATCTCGGCCGTGCCCCCACGCTCGCCGACAAACTGCGGACCCCCGATGCCAGGGCTGCCGAGCGGGCGTTGCTGTCGTGGGCACGCGCACTCGGCCGGATGCACGCGTCCACGGTGAGCAGAGAGCAGGACTTCAACGCGCTTCTGCGGCGGCTCGGGGCGTTCGCCCCGGACGCCGACGAGATGGCTGGTGCGGCGGGTGACCGGCTTCCAGCCATCCTGGCCGACGCGCTCGGAATCGGCACCTCGTCCGCCACCGTGGAGGTGGTCAACGAGGCGCTCGAGCGGGTGCATGGTTCCCCGTTCCGGTCGTTCTCGCCGGTCGACCTCTCCCCGGAGAACAACCTGGTCACCAACAACGGCGTGCGGTTCCTCGACTTCGAGCACGGGTGCGTGCGCAACGCGCTGATCGACGTCGCTCACCTGCGGGCGCCGTTCGCGTTCTGGGAGGGGGCCCTGGCGCTCCCCGCCGGGATGAGCGACGCGATGATCGCGGCCTGGCGGGCCGAGGTGTCGGCCATCTGGCCCGCGCTCGCCGACGACCAGGTCTTCGCCGGTGGACTGCTGGACAGCCAGATCCTCGCGGTGTGGATGCAGACTCGAACGACGCTGCCGGATCTGCTCGATGATCCGGACAGCTGGCCTGCCAGCAGGGCCGCCGCCCTGGTGTCCTGGTGGCGGGAGCTGGCCACCCAGGCCACCCAGGCCACGCAGGCCACCCAGTCGGGCGCGCGGGAGATCGCCGCACACGCGCAAGCGGTCGCCACCGCTCTGGATGAGCGATTCGGGCCGAATCTGGAACTCGCCGTGTATGAGGCGTTCCGCTAGCGCGAACCGAGGATTCGTCGGCAGGTCGGCAACGCGTTACCTGGCAATCACCGAAGAGGAGCTTGGGTAGGTGATCGTGACCGGGTGACAGCAGTGATCAGCCATGTCGCTCAAGTTCCCGGAACCACCCGCCCTCGCCGTCCCAGGGTGGTGACCCCACCTCCGCTCCGGCCGGTCAGCAGGCTGGCCGTGCTCGGCGATTCCACCGCGGTCGGGCTCGGCGACCCGCTGCCGGGTGGCGGCTGGCGTGGGGTCGGCCCGCTGGTAGCGGAGGCGCTAGGAGTGGACAGCGCCTCCGCCCAGGCCTACCACAACGGCTCCTGCACCGGAGCGCGGATGAACAGCGTGCGCACCGAGCAGGTGCCCGCCGCGCTACGGTTGCGGCCCGATGTGACGCTGCTCGTGGTGGGCATGAACGACACCCTGCGCTCGGACTTCGATCCCGGGCAGTTGGCCGATGATTTCGATGCGGTAGTGACCGCGTTGCACGCTGCGGGGTCGCTGGTGGTCGCACTGCGCTTCCACGACCACAGCAGGGTGTTCCGGCTGCCTGGACCGCTGGCCAGGGCGTTGCGCGTGCGCATAGCGGAGCTCAACCAGGTGATCGATGTGATCGCGGCGCGGCACGATATCCGATGTCTTGACCTGCCGTCCGTGCCGGGAACCTACGACCTCGCCGCGTGGAGTGTCGACCGGCTGCACCCGTCCGAGCTGGGGCATCGCATCCTCGCAAGGGGGTTCGCCGAGCTGATCGCCGATGCCGGCTTCGCGGTTCCCGCACCGATGAGCCTGGAATGCGGCGGTGGTCTGTCCACCGGTGCGGTCGAGCACGTCGGCTGGCTGGTGGTCAAAGGCATCCCATGGCTGTGGCGCCGCGGGAAGGATTTCCTGCCGTACGCGGCGTCGATCATGGCGCGCTCCGCGGTGCGCTCTGCTGCCGGAGCGGTGACCAGGGCGCGCGAAGCGGCATGAAGGGAGCTTTGGTG
>JBOHER010000351.1:0-8367 GCA_050701115.1 Haloechinothrix sp.
CACCAAAGCTCCCTTCATCGCGTTCTCAGGCCGCCGCGCCGCGCCATGTGCACGTTCTTGGCTGGCTGCTGGTGAGACACGCACGGGCGTGCACCGACGAGCGTGCATAGCCCGACTTTCGCATGAGACACTTGGTGTTGCATCTGGTGCTGATGTGGCCACATGGCATAATCTAGGTGGCACAATGTGACACAGCGCGTCACGTAGGAACCACATGTGACACCGATGATCTGCGAGCCGCTGACGAGGTCGTAGGGGAAGATGCCCCTCGTCAAACGGAAGATCGACCAGCGGAGGTCAGCAGTGAGCACTCGTGGTAGCACCCGTGGTGTGGTGTATGTCCACTCGTCGCCGTCTGCGGTATGTCCGCACGTCGAGTGGGCTATTTCCGGCGCGCTTGGAACGCGCGCCGAGCTGCGGTGGACCGCCCAACCGGCGGCCGCAGGGCAGTTGCGCGCCGAATGTGACTGGAGCGCGCCCGTCGGTACCGGTGGCAAGCTGGTCGCCGCGCTCAAGGCGTGGCCCATGGTGCGGTTCGAAGTCACCGAGGAGCCCAGCCCCGGCGTGGACGGCGAACGGTTCTGCTACGCCCCGGGTCTGGGTTTGTGGCGCGGCCGCACCAGCGCGAACGGCGACATCGTGGTGGGGGAGGACCAGCTGCGCAAGCTGGTCGCGACCAGCAGGGCGGGTGAACAACTCGCGCACAAACTCGATGAGCTGCTCGGCAGCAACTGGGACGAAGTGCTAGAACCATTCCGGCACGCGGGTGACGGGGCTCCGGTGACCTGGCTGCATCAAGTGGGCTGATCCGGTCGGCAGGTCCTAGGCTCTACCTCGTGCCAGCGAAGCCACCCAGCAGGGAACCCGTCCGCTGGCTGGCGCCCACGCTCACGGTGGCGATGTCGCTCGCGCTCGGGGGTGGTCTGCTCGCTCGCGACTTCTACCACGAGCGCGCCGCCAGGGAAACGGCCGAGGGGACGCCCGCGGTGGTCACCAGTCTCCCGCCCGACGAGCAGCCGGGATCTCCGGTTGTTCAGCTCGCGCCCGATGCCGCCGACCACCCGCATGATCAGACGATCCGCAGGCTGCTGCAGGCTTACTTCGACGGCATCAACGGCCGCAACTACGAGCGCTGGAAGACTTCGGTGACGATGGGCAGGGTGCGGACGAAGAGCGAGCGGGAGTGGCTGCGCGATTACCGATCGACCAAGGACGGCAGCATCTTCGTGCACCGCATCGAATCCGCTCCGGAAGGTCGACTGCGGGTCCTGCTCAGCTTCACAAGCACGCAGGACGTCATTGATGCGCCACTCACCCTGCCCGTGCCATGCATCCGCTGGTGGCTCGCGCTACCGGTGGCGCTGGAGAACGGCCACTGGAAGATCGACACGGTTCCCGCTGGGACCGTGCCCGAATACCAGAAGTGCTGAAAGACGCCTTCAGTGCGTTGGATGCACTGAAAGCGTCACTCACTGCACTCAACGCACTGATGGCGTCTTTCAGCACTCAGGGCGTCACACTGATGCGAAGGCCAGGGCGACGTTGTGGCCGCCGAAGCCGAACGAATCGTTGATGGCGACCTCGAGGTCGACCTTCCGTGGCTCTCCGGTGACGATGTCCAGTTCGACACCCGGATCGAGCTCCTCCAGGTTCCTGGTCGGCGGGATGAGTCCGTTGTAGATGGACAGGACGGTGGCGATCGACTCCACCGCTCCCGCGGCGCCGAGCAGGTGGCCAAGCACGCTCTTGGGCGCGGTGAGGACCGGATGATCACCGATGGCCTTGCGCACCGCAACCGTCTCGGTGACATCACCGACCGGCGTTGACGTGGCGTGCGCGTTGACGTGCCCGACCGCCGACGGGTCGATGCCGCCGTTGCGCAGGGCCGCCGTCATGGCGCGCGCCTGACCGCTGCCTTCCGGATCCGGTGCGGTGATGTGGTAGGAGTCGGCACTGGTCCCGGCGCCCGCGAGCTTGGCGTAGATCCGCGCGCCACGGGCCTTGGCGTACTCCTCGCGCTCGAGCACGACGATGCCTGCGCCCTCGCCGAGCACGAAGCCGTCCCGCTGCACGTCCCATGGGCGGGAAGCCGCAGCGGGGTCGTCGTTGCGCGTGCTCATGGTGCGGGACTGGGCGAAGCCTGCCATGGTGATGGGCGCGATGCATGCCTCGGCGCCGCCCGCGACCACTACATCGGCCTCGCCCGAGCGCAACATGCGCCACGCCCAGGCAAGCGCCTCGGCCCCGGACGCACATGCCGAGACCGGGGCGTGCACGCCGGCCCGTGCCTTGAGTTCCAAGCCGACATAAGCGGCCGGGCCGTTCGGCATGAGCATCGGCACGGTCAGCGGCGAGACCTTGCGCAGGCCAGCTGTCTCCAGCAGGTCATCCTGGTTGAGCAGCGTGGTGGCGCCGCCGATTCCGGTGCCGATGATGACGCCGAGCCGCTCCGGCTCGACGCCCTCGTCACCGAAACCCGCGTCCTGCCACGCCTGACGGGCAGCGATCATGGCTACCTGTTCGCTGCGATCCAGCCGCCGTGCCTCCACTCGGGGCAGCACCTCGGCCGGATCGACCGCGAGCCGAGCGGCGATCCGGACCGGCAGGTCGAACCTCTCGGCCCACTCCTCATCGAGTGTGGCCACACCGCTACGCCCGGCGAGCAGACCGTCCCAAGTGGACTGGACATCTCCGCCGAGCGGCGTGGTAGCACCCAGTCCGGTCACTACGACATCGCCGTTGCTCATGCTCGTCCTTCCGTCAATCGTGTGTGGAGATAAGGATCAGAGGTTCTTGGCGACGTAGTCCACGGCGTCGCCAACGGTCTTGAGGTTGGCGAGTTCGTCGTCGGGGATCTTCACGCCGAACTTGTCCTCGGCCTGAACCGCGATCTCGACCATGGACAGCGAGTCGATGTCCAGATCGTCCACAAAGGACTTCTCGGCGGTCACATCGTCCTGTGCCACACCGGCGACCTCTTCGACGATCTCAGCGAGCCCTGCGAGGATCTCTGCGTTGTCTGCCACTTGTTCTTCCTTCCTTGCTGTTTCAACTCCACGCACGGCGCGTGGGGTTACTGCGATGGTGCAGCTCAGGGTGCGATGATGACCTGTCCCGCGTAGGACAGTCCCGCGCCGAACCCGACGGTCAACACCACATCTCCTTCTTTCACCTGTCCCTTGTCGCGCATGTGATCGAGCGCCATCGGGATCGATGCGGATGAGGTGTTGCCCGAGTACCTGATGTCATCGGCCACCACCATGTCTTCGCGTGCCCCCTTGCCGCGCAGGCGCTTGCCGATCGCCTCCACGATGCGGAGGTTGGCCTGGTGCGGGATGAGCACGTCGACGTCGGACGGCTCCAGCCCGGCCAGTTCCAGCGCGCGCAAGGCAACGGGCGCGATCTTGGTCGTCGCCCACCGGAAGACCGATTGGCCTTCCTGGTAGATGTACCTGTGCTCGCGCATGTAGATGGCCTCCACCAGGTCACCCGCGCTACCCCAGGCCACCGGGCCGATCCTCGGTTCGTCGGACGGCCCGACCACAACCGCGCCGGCCCCGTCGGCGAAGATGATCGCGTTCGCGCGATCGACCGGATCGACCACATCGGTCAGCTTCTCCGCCCCGATGACCAGCACCTTACCCGCCGAACCGGCCTTCACCAGGTCGGAGGCGACTCCCAGGCCGTAGCAGAATCCGGCGCAGGCGGCATTGAGATCGAACGCCCCAGCCGCCGTGACCCCGATCCGGTCAGCTACCTGAGCGGCGGCGTTGGGGATCGGCGAGAGCATCGTGCAGTTCGGCACGATCACCGTGTCCACATCGGACGGCTCGAGCTCGGCGTCGGTCAGTGCCCGCTCGCCTGCGGCGACCGCCATGTCGACAAGCAGTTCGTCTTCCGCCGCGAAGCGACGCTCGATGATGCCAACCCGGTCCCTGATCCACTGATCATTGGTTTCCATGATCTCGGCCAGGTCGTCGTTGGTGACGATCTTCTCCGGCTGGAAGCTGCCGACACCGAGGATCTGCGTCGCGGATGCGCCTGCGACCTGACGCAGAGCGGTCACGATGCGACCTCGGCGGCGAGGCCTGCCACTTTGTCCAGGTCGGCCGGCGATTTGAGCGCAACCGTGTCGGCCACAGTGCCCTTGAGCTGGCGCTTGACCAGGCCGGTCAGCGTGCCGCCGGGCGCAAGCTCTATGGTGCGGGTGGTGCCGAGCTCGACGAGCTGCTCCATGGTCAGGTCCCAGCGCACCGGGCTGGTGACCTGACTGATCAGGCGGCGCAGGTAGTCGGATCCGCTGGCGACAACGCGACCGTCCGCATTGGACAGCAGCGGGCGGGTCGGGTCATTGACCGTGATGTCCGCCGCGTAGGCCTCGAGCGCATCTTTGGCGGGCGCCATGTAGCGGGTGTGGAACGCGCCCGCGACCCTCAGCTCGCGAACCTTGGTTCCCTCCAGCGGCTCGGCGACGATCTTGGCGATCGCCTCGGCGGCGCCGGACGCGACGATCTGGCCCGCGCCGTTGCGGTTGGCGGCATCAAGGCCGTTGTCGGCGAGCCAGCCCACTACCTGTTCCGGCTCGCCCAGCATGACGGCGGCCATGCTGGTCGGCTCCAGCGCGCACGCTTTGGCCATCTCCGCGCCGCGGACGGCGGCGAGTGCGACCGCGTCGTCGGCATCGAGCACGCCCGCGACGGCGGCCGCGGCAAGCTCACCGACGGAGTGGCCTGCGACGGGGGAGTCCGATGGCAGGGCGTCCGTCCTGTCGAGCTCGGTGAAGGAGAGCAGCGAGAGCGCGACGATCAGTGGCTGGGTGATCGCGGTGTCCTGAATTTCCTCGGCGCCTGCTTCGGTGCCGAGGCGCACAAGGTCGAGGCCGATTCGTTCCGACCAGCGCTGCACGCGTTCGTGTGCGCCATCGAGTTCGAGCCAAGGGGTGAGCATTCCGGGCGACTGGGATCCCTGTCCGGGTGCGAGTACTGCGGTCACTCCTATAGGGAACACGGGAGTTGCCGGTGCTGGTGATGCTGTGGGGTACGAAGTCCAGCGGCCGATGTTGTGGCAACCCTACAAATGTTGCCGGGAGATGAACGTAACCAGACGTGAAGTATTGTTGGGGTTCACTACCTGCCATAGCATAGGGTCGCGCAGCGTGTGCGTGCGGGGCTCACCACAGCCCGCGGGCGCGGGCTAGCCTGCCCACGGTGAGCGCGATCCGGAGAACGAGCGCATCGCGCGGGTTCGCCGGGTTCCGTCCGGTGAGTTCGAACGCTCGTTTCAGCCGGTACCGCACGGTATTGGGATGCACGAAGAGCGCCCGTGCGCACGCCTCGAGCACACCGCCGGCCTCCAGGTAGGTCGTGATGGTTGCTTCGAGCGCCCCGCCTGCTTGCTCGAGGGGGCGAGCGATGTACTCGATGAGCTGCCGCTCTGCTTCGGCATCACCGGCGAGCGCCCGCTCGGGCAGCAGTTCGACGGACCGAACCGGGCGCGGCGCGGTTGGCCAGCCGACCACGGCGCGGAACCCGGAGAGCGCCTCGGAGGCGCTCAGGTACGCCTCGCCGATGCTGGGCACGGTCGGCCCGGCGACGACCGGGCCTTCGCCGAACGCTTCCGCGAACGTGGTCAACACGTTCTCGTCGCGGGCGTACCCTTCGGTAGCGCCGCCGACAACGATCACCAAGCGCGTGCCTTGCACGCTGAGCAGAACGGCCCGGTCGACCTTGGTCGCCCTGCTGCGTACCTCGTGCACCACTGTCGGCGGATCCTCGGACGGTGACGCTCCCACGATCGCGGTCGCCGGTGCTCCGGGATCCCAGCCCAGTGCGGCGGCGCGGGAGAGCAGCGACTCCTCGGCATCGCCACGCACGATGCCGTCGACCACGAGGGCTTCCAGGCGTGCGTCCCACGAGCCGCGAGTCTCCGCGGCCGCCGCGTAGGTGGTGGCCGCGCTGAACGCCACCGCGCGCCCATAGCGCAGCGCGCTCTCGGTCAGCAGGATCCGTTCGGTGTCGTTCGCGGCGAATTCGAGCAGTTGTTCCTCGAAGACCTCGCTCGCGATCTGGATCAACATGACCGTGTGCCGGAGATTGATCCAGCGGGACAGTTCCTGGGGAGCCCCGCGAAACGCGTCGGTGGTCAGCTTCAGTGCGGTCTTGGGATCACGCAGCCAGTCGATGAAGCCTGCGGCGCCGACCTGAGTGATCAACAGGACGCTCGCCCGCTGATCGGCGGGTAGCCGGGAGAACCACGGCAGTCGCACTTCCATGGCCGCCACGCTCTTGGCGGCAAGTTGCCCCGAGGCGCGCTCCAGCTTCCGCACCGTCTTGGCGGACAGGCCCTTGTGCAGGCCCGGCGGCTGCTCGGCGCTGTTCTCGGTCATGTACACCAGAATCGCATAGCCGTCTCTGCGCCGGGGCATCGCCGATCCCCAGTGGCGGGAATCTGTGCTTCTTCGGGCAATTCACCCAGGTCGATAAGAGTGTACCGATTTGGGGTAGCGGTTCGATTACACGGGATCCTTCGGAGGCTGCCGCTGCGGCAAGAATGCCCGACGCGCAGGGTGATTCCCGACGCGCGTCGGGCCTTCTCGTCTCCCCGGTCCCCACCGGAAAGTCCACTATGGACCGCTCGATTATTGTCCGCTACCGCACTCACTCGTTCGAGCGATCGCTCGAGTTGCCGAAACGCGGCAACTGGTTAAGGCTCTCCGACACAGTGAGATGAAGGCTGGGCGAGCATCGACCGAGCGTAGCGAGGGAGGAGCGCAGCGCGGCCGGGAATCGAACTGGAGACACAGTGAGATGAAGGCTGGGCGAGCATCGACCGAGCGTAGCGAGGGAGGAGCGCAGCGCGGCCGGGAATCGAACTGGAGACACAAAGTTCATGTGCGAGCAAGGAGGAGATAGTGGTCGAGCAACTCAAGGATGGCTTAGGCCAAGCGTGGGGACTCGTCGCCACCTTCGTGCCCAAGTTCATCGGATTCCTGATCATCCTGCTGATAGGCTGGCTGATCGCGAAGGCGATTGCCAAGGGGCTCACGCTGGTCCTCAACAAACTTGGCTTCAGTAACCTGATCGAGAAGACCGGCCTTTCCGGAACGCTGCGACAATCCAACCTGGACGCGACCGGAATCATCGCCAAGCTGGTGTATTACTTCATTTTGCTGATCGCGCTGCAGTTGGCGTTCGGCGTGTTCGGGCCGACCAACCCGGTGAGCGCACTGCTGAACGACGTGATCGCGTTCCTGCCGCGGGTGGTCGTGGCCATCGTGCTGCTCATCGTCGCCGCTGCCATCGCGAAGGTGGTGCGTGACTTGCTCGCGAGCGCGTTGGCCGGCCGCGGAGCGGCGGGTCTGCTCGGCACCATAGCCTACTGGCTGATCGTGTCCTTCGGCATCGCCGCGCTGAACCAGATCCAGGTGGCTACCACGGTGACAACGCCGGTTCTGGTGACGGTACTCGCGACCATCGGCGGTGTGATCGTGGTCGGGTTCGGTGGTGGTCTGATCAAGGCCACGTCCGAGAAGTGGCCAGGCTGGCTGGGCAACCTGGAAGGCGAATTCGGTAAGCGGCAGGCTGGCACAGCGCATAACGGCCCAGCACACGACAGCCCAGCGCAAGTCAGTTCCACCTCGGGCACCCTCGGTGAGCGGTATGGCAACGAGACACCGACCCCGCCGCACGGTGTCGCACCACGCTGAGCGGTGACTTAGGCGGGTCGGTCGATTCGCCGGTTCGAGCACGGGTCGGGCGAAGGGTCCGTTGATCACACATTACGGTGCACAGCCATGTCGAGGTTTCGAATTAGCACATTGATGATAGGGCTCGCGCTTACCGCGGGCATCGGTGTCGCCGGATGCGGCGCGGACACCGAGCAGGCGGGCGGCGATCAGACCACCGGCGGCTTCGCCGTGCTGCCTGACGCGCCAGCGGGCTCTGAGCAGGCCGGCGGCACGGCGTCGATGATCCGCACGGACGACGCCACGACGGTGACCGTCGACCTCGCCGGGCTGGAGCCGAACGCCGAGTACGTGTCGCACGTGCACAATCAGTCGTGCGATCAGGACAGCGGTGGCAAGCACTACCAGTTCGAGCCCGGTGGGTCGGAGCTTCCGCCCAACGAGATCCACTTGGCGCTCAACGCTGACGCCGACGGTAAGGCCAGTGCGACGACCGAGGCCGGCCGCAAGGCAGGCCCCGAAGCCATATCGGTCGTTGTGCACTATCAGGACGCCAAGGTGCTCTGCGCCGATCTGTAAGTGCGTCGGCTACCGGGTGGTGGGGGCCCCTGCAGGCCCTCCCCAACACACCAACCCCAGCAGCAAGAACCGGTTGGTTGTAGGCAGCATCGACCCCCCCCCCC
>JBOHER010000352.1:0-11678 GCA_050701115.1 Haloechinothrix sp.
CGGTGGTGCAGCTACCTACGCAGGAGATGCACGTGGTGCTCCCGCCTGCCGCCGAAGGGACGGTCGGCACCCGGGTCGACCTGGACACGGCCCTGAGTTTCGGCATCATCGTCGGTCCCTACTGGGAGAGCTCGACGTTCTACCGAAAGCTCGTCGGCAGTTGCCCCGGCATCAAACGGCACATCACCGTGCGGACCGATCACCGCAACTCCTTCGTCTCCCTGGCCATGGCAGGCGCAGGTGCCACCTTCGTCGGCCCGGCTCAGGCTGAACGGGCGAGAAAACGCGGCGCCGTTGTTGCACACCTTGACCCTCCGGTCTACCGGCCCATCGCGGTGCTGCACCGAACCGGCTACGTCTCACCCGCGGCCGCGCGCTTCCTGGAACTGTGCGAGGGTCCGTCCCGCAGCCGCGCGGCGAGCTCGCCGCGAGAGCGGATACCGAGCTTGGCGTAGATCCGGGTGAGGTGGAACTGCACCGTCTTCACCGAAAGGTAGAGCTCGGTGGCGGCCTGTTTGTTGGTCATACCCGCGGCCACCAATTTCGCCACGGCCTGCTCCTGCGCGGTCAGCTCGCCCAGGCCGACATCGCCGCTCCTCGGCGGTCGCCCGCTCGCGGTCAGCTCACGGTCGCAGCGCTCGACGTACACCCGCGCGCCGAGCGCGGCGTAGCTGTCCCTGGCCTGTTGCAGGACGACATCGGCATCCCTCCGCCTGCCCGCACGGCGCAACGTCTGCCCGTAGGCGAAGGACACTCGGGCGCGCTCGTACGGCAACGGGAGGCCCTGCAACCGGTCGAGTGCGCGTTCGAACGCGGCTTTGGCGGCGTCGATATCGCCCGCCGCCCCCAGGATTCGCCCCCGGACGTAGCCGAGCCGCGCCATGGTCGACCGGTGGCCACGCTCGGCGGCGAGCGCTTCGAGGGGCTCGAGGAACGCGTCGGCCCGCACGACCTGGTTGGACATGACCAAGGCATTGGCGTACACGTCGTGCCACGGCCAGAAGCCCGGCTCGTCGATCTCCGCCCTGCCGTGCAACTCGGTGAGCGGCTCGAGCGCGCGCACGACCGACTCGTAATCGGCCCGAGCCTCCGCGTGCTGGGCACGTGCCAGACATGCGGGGATGAGCATCACCTCGTAGCTGTGAGAGGTGGCCGAGCACCGCCGGAGGTGCTCGTCGGCGATGTCCCATTCACCGCGCAGGGCATGGATCTGCGCGCCGGTCCAGTGCACCAGCGGCCGCAAGAACTCCACGCCCGAACTGTCCAAACGAGACGCGGCCCGCCGCACCGTCCGGATGGCGTCGTCCCACTCCCCCAGCATGAATTCGGTGCGCGCCAACCAGGCCTGCGCCCACAGCGAGATCCGGATCGACCCGCCCCGGTACTCGGTGGGTGCCGCGCTCTCCAGCTCCCGCCGCGCCGCGAGCGGGTCGTCCAACGCCAGGTCCCACCAGCCCTTGCTCAGCTGCACTCGCTGGGCCTGCGCACCGGGAACGATGCGGTCCGCGAACTGCCGATAGACCGCCAACCCCTCGTCGGCACGGCCAGTTGCGGTCAGGCCGAGACCGATGATCGCTCTTGCCTCGATCGCCTGCGGTTGCTCGGATCCGACCAGATCGACCGCCCGGTTCGCCCAGTCGACCAGGTCCTGACAGCGCCATCCGCACAACGAGTGCAGCACCCGACGCTGGCTGATCGTCGCCGCGGTGCCGGGGTCGGCGCGGGGGTCGCACTGCCGCCACGCGCGGGTCAGCAGCATTTCCGCCTCGGCAGGGCGGCCGAGGTGGATCGCGAGGTATCCGAGTACGGCGTCCCGCAGCGGACTGTCCGGAAAGGACTCGATCACGGGGGCCAGCGCCACGGCCCGGGGGATGTCGCCCGCACCGACCAGGGCGTCGACGGCCCGCACGAGCCGCTCCGCCCGGTCGGTCTTGGCCGGGCTCAGGCGGCTGGCGTGGATCAGCGCTTCCGCGGCGGCCGACCATACGCCCAGCGTCGCCTGGCGGGCGGCGAAGGCATCGAGCTCCTTCGCGATCTCCGCGTCCGCGAACGGGGTGACCGCAACCCGATGGAGCAACCGCCGCCCGTCGTCCTCCACGATCTCGGCCGCCCGGCAATGCAGCGCGGCGCGGCGCGACGGCACCAACCGCCCGTACACGGCGGCATGCACCAGGGCGGAGGGGAACCGGAGGGTGGACAGACCGTGGCTGCCGGTCAGATCGAGCAACTGGGCGGTCACCAACTCGTCAAGAGCGGCCACCGGGTCGTCGATCCCGGCCACAGCGGCGGCGTCGGCGAAGGGCGCGGACGGGCCGAGCACGGCAGCGGATTCGACCAGCGACCGGGCCGCCTCGCTGCACTCGTTGAGCCGCCGGTCGGTGGCGGCGGCCACGGCGCGGGGCGCAGGAAACCGGGCCTGCCAGTCGGTCCAGCTCGCGGCAGGCAACTCCTGCAGCAGGTGTGTGACATGCAGCGGGTTACCCTCGGTGTGCTCGGCCAGCCGCCGAGCCTGGTGCGCGGGCAGGTCGATGCCCACCAGCTCGACGGCGAGGCGTTGCAGCTCATCGGCGGACAACGGGCCGATCCGCAGGGCGGACCCGCGGTGGCGGGACAGCCATTCGGCCACCTCTCCACCGGCGCCTTCGGTTGTGCGTGCGAGCAGAACCACCAACACCCGCTCGTCACCGGCGCGCCGGGATGCCGAGGCCAGCGCGCGCAACGAGGCGACGTCGGCCCAATGGGCGTCCTCGACCACCACGACCGTCGGCGGGTCGTCCGCCGTTGCCGCGCACAGCCTGAGCAGACTGCGGGCCACGGCGGCCTCGTCCCGGTCCGGCTGCGAATCGTGGTCGAGGTCGCCGAGAAGTTCGTCGACCACACCGAAGTCGCAGCCCCGCTCCCACGGCAACCCGCTCGCCCGGCGGACGGCGATCTCGCCGGCATGGCGGGCAAGGAAAGCCTCCACCAGGGCGCTCTTGCCGATGCCCGCCGGACCGTGCACCACGAGCGCCCGCCACCCTCCCGCGCGCGCCTCGGACAGCGCACGCTCGAGTTCGGCGAGCTCGCGTTGCCGGCCGACGAGGCCGGGCGGGTCAGCGGTGACGGCCATCCGCTCAAGGATAGTCACGCCGTGTCGCCCCGGTCGCGGCTACGAAGCGGCGCGCTGGGGCGGCGTGGCGGTGCCTGCCGAACTGGTGGTCACCTGCTACCCGCCAGAGCGGAGGCCTCGACCGGGAATGCGGACCCCGACGGTTCCGCCGCAGCGTGCCGCTGCCTCGGGACGACGAAGGTCAGCAGCGCTCCGGCGACGGCGACCCCGGCGAAGATGAAAAAGGCGACGTGACTACCCAGCCCGGCTCCGATGAGGACGCCACCGATGATCGGACCGAAGATGCCGCCCAGTCGCCCGAATCCGGCGCACCAGGCCACACCGGCCGCACGCGCGATGGTCGGGTAATAGTTCGCGACGAACCCGTAGACCAGCACCTGGGTGCCGATGGTCCCCAAGCCGGCGAGCCCGACGGCGAACAGCAGCATCGTTAGGGGCAGCTCGGCGGGCAGCAGCGCGAGTGTCACGGCCGCCAGCCCGAAGGTGGTCGCGATGACGGGTTTCGGGCCGAACCTGTCCGCGCGGCTTGCCGCGACGACGCCACCCACGATGGCACCGCCGTTGAGCACGAGCAGGAACAACAGGGCGTGGGACCTGCCGTAACCGTCTTGCCCCATGATCTCCGGCAGCCAGGTGTTGAGGCCGTAGGTGAGCAGCAGACCGGAAAAGCTCAGCAGCCCGAGCAGGAACGTCGGCAGTGCGAACCGCGCCGTCGCCAGCGCCGCGAAACCGACCTTCTCGGTGGCGGCAGCGCGCGCGGAGGCCGGGTCCGCCGGTGGCAGGCGGACACCGGTTTTCCGCGAGACGGCGGCGGCCCGCTCCGCCTTGCCGCGGGCGAGCAGCCACTGGGGCGATTCCGGCAGCCTGACCAGTGCCATCGGGAACAGCAGGACGATGGGCAGAGCACCGATCAGGAACAGGCCACGCCATCCCACAAGGTCGGAGAGCGTGATGGCCATGAGTGCGGCCAGGACGCCGCCGGCGGGGACGCCGCTGTAGACGATCGCGTTGTAGCGGTTGCGCCTGCCGGGCGGCGCGAACTCCGCCACGACGGCCGCCGAGGTCGCGACGAGCGCGCCGACGCCGATACCGGTCAGGAACCGGAGGATGCCGAAGGTCTGCGCGCTGTGCGCCATCGCCGTGGCGCCCATCCCGACCGAGAACCAGACGATGTTGACGAGCATCAGCTTGCGGCGCCCGAGACGGTCGCCGACCGCACCCGCGGCCAGTGCGCCCACCATGACGCCGACGAGGGCGTAACTGCCGAGGGCGCCCGCCTGCTGCGCCGAGAGTTGCCCGAGCTGGCTCGGGTCGCGGAGCAGGGTCGGCACGACGGTCCCGTAGATGACGAGGTCGTAGCCGTCGAACACGAGGGCGATCGCGGTGATGACTAGCACCCAGTGCACCGTACGTCGATGACGTGGGTCGATTGTGTTGCGGTGGTTTTCGGGCATGGCGAGGCTCCAAGTGGTTGAAGGGAAAGGACGCTGAAGCGGAAAAGCCGGTCGGTGGCTAGCCGGGATCGCCGCCGCCGACGGGCAGCACGGTCCCGGTGATGTAGGACGCCTCGTCAGAGGCCAGGAACAGGATCGCGGCGGCCTGCTCGTCGAGCGTGCCGTACCGCTTCATGAGCGAGGAATCCACGGTCTGGTCGACGATCTGCTGGTACCAGCCGCGCTCCTGGTCGGTCTGCGCGCCGGGGCCCCGGGCGATCCGCCGGGCGGGCGCGTCGGTGCCGCCGGGTGCGGCGGCCACCACCCGGATGCCGTGCTGCGCGGTTTCCATGGCGAGCGCGGCGGTCAGCGCGTTGACCCCGCCCTTGGCGGCGGCGTAGGGCACCCGGTTGACCCCGCGGGTGGCCACCGACGAGACGTTGACGATGGTCCCGCCGCGCTGCTCCAACAGGTACGGCAGCACCGCCCGGCAGCACCACATCGTGGGCAGCAAGGATCGGCGCACCTCGGCGAGGATTTGCTCGGCGTCGTAATGCGCGTATGGCCGGGCCCAGATGGTGCCGCCGACGTTGTTGATGAGCACGTCGATCCGTCCGTAGTGCCCGTACGCCTCGGCCATGGCCGCCTCGGCCCCGGCGTACTCCTCGAGGTCGGCCAGCACGCTGTGCGCCTTGCCGCCGGTCTCCCGCACCTCCGCGGCGACGTCGTGCGCCACCTCTGAACGGTCCACGAGCACCACGGCGGCGGACTCGGCGGCCACGCGGCGAGCCACGGCGTCGCCGATGCCCTGCGCGGCACCGGTGACCACCACGACCTTGCCCGCGAACCGCTCCGGCCAGATCCGCGGGTTCACCGGGACTCCCCGGCGGCCGCACTCACCGCGAACTTCTCGTGGTAGAAGCTCGCCGGCGCCAGACCGCTCTCGGCGAGGTGGCCGCGGACGCCCTCCACCATGGTGGGCGGGCCGCACAGGTAGATGTCGACGTCGCCGTCGTTGAGGTATTTGGGCTCGAACAGGTCGGTCACGTACCCCTTGTTCGGCGCGCGACTGGCCGGATCCGACACGCAGTAGTCGAACGTGAACCCCGGCAGCACGTCGACGAAGTGGTGCAGCTTATCCAGTTCCACCAGGTCCGCGTCGCGCGAGACACCGTAGATCAGGTGCACGGGGTGCTCCAGTTCGCCGCCTTCGAGCTCGGCCAGCATGGACAGCAGTGGCGCCAACCCGGTGCCGCCGGCGAGGAACAGGGCCGGGCGCTTGCGATCGCGCAGGAAGAAGCTGCCCATCGGGCCGGTGAACGCGACTCGGTCGCCGACGCTCGCCCTGTCGCGCAGGTACCCCGACATCACGCCGCCCTCGGTGATCCGTACCAGGAACGACGCGTGTTCGGCAGCGGGGCCGGTACTGAACGAGTACGGCCGCGCCACGTCGGAGCCCGGCACCGTGATGGTGACGTACTGGCCGGGCAGGAACGCCAGCTCGGTGCGATCGTCGATCTCGAGGGTGAAGCCGACCGTGGTGTCCGAGTGGCGCTCGATCTCGGTGATCGTCGCCGTGTACGTCGCGGCCTGGGTCTTCGCCATCTCCGAGGTACCGGGAATCTGCAGGACGAGATCAGTGCGCGGCATCATCTGGCACGGCAGCGCGTAGCCCTGCGTGGCCTCGTCGTCGCTCAACGCCTCCTCGATGTAGTCGCCGCCGTCGTATTCGCCGGACTCGCACAGCGACTTGCAGGTCCCGCAGGCGCCGTCGCGGCAGTCCAGCGGTATGTTCACCCTGGCTCGGTACGCGGCGTCCGCGACGGTCTCGTACTCGCCGCACCGCACGAAACGCGTGATGCCGTCCTCAAAGGACAGTGCAATCTGGTGGTTCATGGGGACTCCCGATCAGACGTGGTAGATGTCCACGACGTGGTGGACGTAGTCGTTCTTGAGCACGACCTTCTTGCGCGTGATCAAGGGCCGCTCGCCGGAGACATCGAGCGCGTAGAACGAGGTGCCGAAGTACGTGTCGACGGTCTGGTAGCGGTAGTAGAGCGTGAACCAGTTGAACCTGATGTCCAGCAGATCACCACGGCGCTCCAGGATCTCGACGTTGGTGATGTTGTGCCCGGTCCGCGGCTCGGGGAGGCTGGTCGCACTGGAGCGGTCGGTCTTGATCCGGAAGACCCGGTCCTCCAGCCCGCCGCGGTTGGCGTAGTAGATCAGCGAGATCTCGGTCTGTGGGTCGTCGACGAGCCGGTCGGCGTCGTCCCAGGCGGGCATCCAGAACTCGGCGTCCGGGTGGTAGCACGCCAGCCACTCGTCGAACCGGCGGTCGTCGAGCAGCCGCGCCTCGCGGTAGAGGAAGTGCCGGATGTCTTCGAGCGTCACGATGTTCTCGATCGTTGGGGTCATGTCACGACCCTCCTTCCTCGGCCGCCATGGCCTTGCGCATCGTCTCGAGCCAGTAGCCGTGCTGGATGGGGTAGAGCCCCTCGTCCTCGGTACGGACACCGCTGGCGATCGGCTCCAGGCCCAGCTTCTCGGCTTCCTCGTCGGGGCCGGTGATCTGGTGCGTCGCTCCACGGCTGAGGTCGTTCCACTTCGCCGCCGAAGCCTGATAGGTCTTCTGGCAGGAGCGGAACTCCTCGAGGTCGTCCGGGGTGGCCATGCCGGTGGCGTTGAAGAAGTCCTCGTACTGCCGGATCCGGTTGGCGCGCGCCTGGGCGCTCTCGCCTTTCGGTGCGATGCAGTAGATGGTCACCTCGGTCTTGTCGACCGCGATCGGCCGGTAGTGCCGGATCTGTGAGCTGAACTGGTCCATCAGGTACACGTTGGGATACAGGCACAGGTTGCGTGAGTAGCCGATCATCCAGTCGGCCTTGGCTTCACCGAAGGCCTCGACCAGTTCGTCCCGGCGCTCGTTGAGCGACCGGTTGGCGGGGTCGGCCCACTTCGTCCACAACAGAAGGTGGCCGTGGTCGAACGAGTAGAACCCGCCCATCTGCCTCGACCAGCTTCCGGCGTCCATGTTCTTGGTGTCGTTGGCCGACTCGCCGGAGGTTCGCCGGGCGGTGGTGGCGGCGTAGTTCCAGTGTGTCGCGGAGACGTGATAGCCGTCCGCGCCGTTCTCCGCTTGCAGCTTCCAGTTGCCGTCGAAGGTGTAGCTGGAGGAACCACGCAGGACCTCCAGGCCGTCGGGCGACTGCTCCACCATCATGTCGATGATCTCGGTGGCCTCGCCGAGGTGGTCGGTGAGCGGTTTGACGTCCGGGTTGAGGCTGCCGAACAGGAAGCCCCGGTAGTTCTCGAACCGGGCGACCTTGGTCAGGTCGTGCGAACCGTTGGTGTTGAAGCTTTCCGGGTAGCCCGCATCCCGCGGGTCCTTCACCTTGAGCAGCTTGCCGTTGTTGCTGAAGGTCCAGCCGTGGAACGGACAGGTGAAGGTGATGCGGTTGTCGGTCTTGCGCCTGCACAGCATCGCGCCACGGTGGCTGCACGCGTTGATCAGGGCGTGCAGTTCGCCCTGCTTGTCGCGGGAGACGACCACCGGCTGGCGGCCGATGTAGGTGGTGAAGTAGTCACCGACGGTCGGGATCTGGCTCTCGTGGGCGAGGTATACCCAGTTCCCCTCGAAGATGTGCTTCATCTCGAGTTCGAAGATTTCCTCATCGGTGAATACGCGTCGCTGAACGCGGTAGACGCCTTTTTCGGGGTCTTCCACCAGGGCGTCATCGAGAATGCTGCTCACGCGATCTGGAGTGATCGTCATTGTTCCTCCGCAATCCGGGCCGGAAATCGCCCGCCAGACGTCGGACAGACGTCGGTGTCCAGGTATGCCGACCACTGTGACATTCGCCGGTCGCCGTGCTCGCCGGTAATTTGCCTAGTTCCGACCTGGCAACCGGCCAGGCACCGGTCGACCAGCGAGTCAGCGCTTCCTCCGGTTGAAGTCGCTTGACCTCGGTAGATGCGGCATCTTCGCCGACCGGCGCCAGGTCCTGGGCACCGTTGAAGGCACCGAGGTGGTGCGCTGGGTGCTGCGCTCGGCGTTGAAATATCTCGCTTCTTCGTGTCACCATTCATGGCAGCTGATTCCCGGCCTTTGTGCGCCTGGGACATCCCTTTTCCTCCCGCGGCGCCACCTGCCGATCACCGACTAGGACACGCATGAAGATCACCGAAATAGAAACGATTCCGTTCGCGATCCCGTATGCCAGGCCGCTGCATTTCGCCAGTGGCGAGGTACACGACGCCGAACACGTCCTGGTGCGGGTACACACCGATGACGGTCTGATCGGCGTGGCCGAGGCACCGCCGCGGCCGTTCACCTACGGCGAGACGCAGGAGTCGATCGTCGCGGTGATCCAGCGGATCTTCGCCCCGCAACTGCTGGGGCTCTCCCCCGCTCAGCGGGAGCTGATCCACGCCAGAATGCACCGCACGATCGGTAACCCCGCTGCCAAAGCGGCGCTCGACATGGCCCTGTGGGATGTGCTCGGCAAGGCCACCGGCCTGCCCGTCACCGAACTGCTCGGGGGCTACACCGACCGCATGCGCGTGTCCCACATGGTCGGGTTCGCGCCGCCGGACGAGATGGTGGCCGAGGCCCAGCGGATCCGTGACCGGTACGGCATCACCACGTTCAAGGTCAAGGTGGGTCGCAGGCCATACCAGCGGGACGTGGCGGCCTGCCGCGCCCTGCGGGAAGGCCTCGGCGAGGACGTCGAGCTCTACATCGACGGCAACCGTGGCTGGACCGCGTCGGAGTCCGCGCAGGCGCTGCGTGCGATGGACGATCTCGGGTTGACGCTTGCCGAGGAACTGTGCCCCGCCGACGACGTCCTCGGCAGGCGGTGGCTCGTCGAGCGCAGCGCGATTCCGTTCGTGGCGGACGAAAGCGCCACGAACTCCGGTGAGGTGACTCGCGAACTGCTCGGCGGCAGCGCCACCGCGATCAGCATCAAGACCGCCCGGACCGGGTTCACCGAATCCCAGCGCGTGCTCAGCCAGTGCACCGGATTGGGTGCCGAAGTGGTGCTGGGCAACCAGATCGACGGGCAGATCGGCACGCTGTGCGCCATGGTGTTCGGCTCGGCCTTCGAAGCGACCTCCCGCCGGGCGGGCGAGTTGTCCAACTTCCTCGACATGAGCGACGACCTGCTCGCCGAGCCACTGCAGATCGAGAACGGCACTCTGCGGATCCGTGAGGTGCCGGGGACCGGCGTCGAGGTTGACGAAGACAAACTCGCGCACTACCGGCAAGACGCCTTGTGAGTGGCTAGCGCCGTTCCAACGGCGCTAGCCACTCACAAGGCAACCAGCCCTACCGCACCTCCCACACAGATAAGGAAACCAAGATGACTCAGGTTACCGAGCAGCAGGCCACCGCGGCGGCGTCCGGCATTGCGGCCACCGAGCAGTTCCGCCAGAAGCAGCGGACGGGGGCCGTAACCGACCAGGAGCGGGTGCACCTGCTGGCCACCGAAGCCATCAAAGCGCTGCACGACGTCATCCGCGAGCACAAGGTCACCTACGCCGAGTACGACGCCCTCAAGAGCTGGCTGATCCACGTGGGGCTCGACGGTGAGTGGCCGCTATTCCTCGACGTGTGGATCGAACACGTCGTGGAGGAGGTGGTCAATGAGGACCGTCCCGGGTCGAAGGGAACGATCGAAGGCCCATACTACGTCCCTGGCTCACCCGAGTTCGTGCGCGAGGGCACCCTGCCGATGCGCGACGACGAGCCCGGCGTCCCACTGCTCTTCCAGGGCAAGATCACCAACCCCGGCGGTGAGCCATTGGCCGGAGCACGGGTGGAGATGTGGCACGCCGACGCTTCCGGCTACTACTCGCAGTACGCCCCCGGTCTACCGGAATGGAACCTGCGCGGCACGGTTGTCGCCGATGAGGAGGGCCGGTTCACCATCCACACCAAGCGGCCTACGCCCTACGAGATCCCGATGGACGGCTCCTGCGGGCAGCTGATCGCGGCGGCAGGCTGGCATGCCTGGCGACCGGCCCACCTGCACGTCAAGGTGTCGGCCCCGGGCCACCAGTTGCTCACCGCCCAACTGTACTTCGAAGGCGGCGAGTACGTGGACAGCGACGTCGCGCAGGCGGTCAAGCCCGAACTCGTCCTGCGCCCGGCGACGACCGGCGATGGCGGCGAAGAAGTGACCTACGACTTCGCGCTGGCGCCGGCCTGATCGGGGGGAACCATGTTGTTCGCAGTCACCATGGAGGTCAGCCTGCCGTCAGACCTCGACCCACAGGCCACAAGGGACCTTCTCGCCCGAGAGAAGGCATACTCTCAGGAGCTGCAACGTCAGGGCACGTCCGGCACATCTGGCGGTGTGCCGGGGGCCGCGGCGTCGACCTGATCCTCGACATCGTCGGAGGTCCTATTTGGATCGCAACCTCGACGCGCTCGCTCAGGACGGCACGCTGCTGCTCATCGGCTTCCTCGGCGGCGAGATCGCAGAGAAGGCCGACCTCCTCAAGATCGCCCTCAAGCGCGCCACGCTCACCGGCTCGACGATGCGGGCCCGGACGGCGTCGGAGAAGGCGGTCATCGCCGAGGACCTGCGCGCGAAGGTGTGGCCGGCGCTGGCCGAAGGGCGATGCCTCCCGCAGATCCACGAAGTCTTTCCGCTCGACCGCGCCGCCGACGCCCATCGAACGATGGAGGCCGGCCGCCACATCGGCACTGACTGGGCTTTTCTCCCGCCTCCGCCGAACCCGCACGACCACCGGCCCCACCCCTCCCCCTGAACGACGACGCCTTCTACCGAGCGCCCACACAGCTTGCCGACCGAGACCCAGGCGACGTCCTCCGCAGCAGGACGGTCGCGGCGCCGCTGTTCCCGAACGCCACGGTCCCGCAGATCATGTACGTCTCGTCGACCGCAGCAGGAAAGCCCGTCGCGATCACGGGTGCAGCGGATGCCCTCCGCCAGCCGCACGAGCGTGGCCGCGCGGCCGTCCTCGACGAGGTGCAGCCCGTGTTCGGCGAGCAGCTCCCCCGCCCGGTCGTCCCGGCCCGCGGCCAGCGCGTGCCGCACCGCGTCGGCGACGAGGCCGTGGCGGCCGAACCACTCGGCCGCCCTCGCATGGGCGGCCTCGGCGCCGCC
>JBOHER010000353.1:0-5882 GCA_050701115.1 Haloechinothrix sp.
GCGGTCGCCACAGCGTCCTGCACCGCGAGGTTGATGCCAACGCCGCCAATGGGGGACATGGCGTGGGCCGCGTCGCCGATGCAGAGCAGGCCGTTCACATGCCACTTGCGCAGCCGGTTGAGCCGGACATCGAGGTGCTTGACATCGTCCATCGAGCCGATCGAGCCGACCCGGTCGGCGAGCGAGGGAATGGCGTCGGCTACCCGCTCCCGGAAGCGTTCGATGCCCGCCGCGCGCAGGTCGGGATCGGCGCCCTTGGCTGCGACGTAGGCTACCTGGAAGTAGTCCGCGCGAGGAATCACGACCGCGAAATGCCCGTGCCGCATCCGGGGAGTGAGCGCGGGGGCTTCCTCGCCGGCGAAGCGCGGCAGCCGGAACCACCAGACGTCGATGGGCACCGGGTACTCGCGGGGTCGCAGTCCGGCATGTTCCCGGGCGAGCGACCAGCGGCCGTCGGCGGCCACGGTCAGCTCAGCCCGCAGTTCGTGCGTTTGGCCGTCCGTGGTGCGGTATCGCACGCCGCGCACCGCGCCCGATTCCTGAATCAGCCCCGTGACCTCGGTGTTCATCCGCAGCGTGAAGCCCGGCTCCTTGCCGCCGGCAGAGGCGAGCAGATCGAGTAGGTCCCACTGCGGCACCATCGCGATATAGGGATGGGCGACCTTGAGCCGCTTGAGAGCGCCGAACACCAGTTCACGGTCATCGTCGATCGGGAACGCGAGCTCGTCCAGCCTGCTCTGCGGGAGCGCGGCGAACTGCTCGCCGAGCCCGAGTTCATCGAGCAGTTGCAGCGTCGAAGGATGCACGGTGTCGCCACGGAAATCCCGCAGAAAATCTGCGTGCTTCTCCAGTACCGTGACCTCGACGCCTGCCCGCGCCAGCAGCAGCCCGAGCACCATTCCGGCGGGTCCGCCTCCCACGATGACGCACGTTGTTCGCTCCCTCATCGCAGTCCGCCTCCTCTATTCATCACTTGTTGAATAAGTCCACCATGCCCTACCGGGCTCGTCGCGTCAAGCAGCGGCGCTACAGCTAACCTGAACGCGCCATGACTGAGACCAAAGCCGTCCGCGCTCGCTTCTGCCCCTCGCCCACCGGAATCCCGCACGTCGGGTTGATCCGCACGGCGCTGTTCAACTGGGCGTTCGCCCGTCATCACGGTGGCAAGCTGGTGTTCCGGATCGAAGACACCGATGCCGCGCGGGACACCGAGGAGTCCTACCAGGCGCTGCTCGAGGCGTTGCGCTGGCTGGGACTCGACTGGGACGAGGGGCCCGAGGTCGGCGGCGAGTACGGCCCGTACCGGCAGAGCGAGCGTCGCGCGATCTACGACGACATCGCGGAGCGGCTGCTGGCCTCCGGTGAGCTTTATGAGGCGTTCTCCACCGCCGAGGAGGTCGAGGCTCGCCGCATTGCGACAGGCCAGGACCCGAAGCTCGGCTACGACAACTTCGACCGCGACCTCGGTGCGGAGCAGAAGGCGGCCTTCCGCGCCGAGGGCCGCCTACCGGTCCTCCGGCTGCGCATGCCCGAGGACGACCTCACCTGGCACGACCTGGTGCGGGGCGAGATCACCTTCAAGGCACACACCATCCCCGACCCGGTGCTCGTGCGCGCCAACGGGGATCCGCTCTACACACTGACCAACCCGGTCGACGATGCGCTGATGAAGATCACCCATGTGCTGCGCGGGGAGGACCTGCTGCCCTCGACGCCTCGGCAGATCGCGCTCTACCTGGCGTTGCGGCGCATCGGTGTCGCTGAGTTCGTTCCCGAGTTCGGCCACCTGCCCTACGTGCTGGGGGAGGGCAGCAAGAAGCTGTCCAAACGTGATCCCGAGTCCAACCTTTTTCTGCACCGTGAGCGCGGCTTCATACCCGAAGGCCTGCTCAACTACCTCGCGTTGCTCGGCTGGTCGATCGCCGATGACCGGGACATCTTTAGCGTTGCCGAGCTCGTCGAGGCGTTCGAGATCACCAAGGTCAGCGCGAACCCGGCCCGTTTCGACGTGAGGAAGGCCGAAGCGATCAACGGCACACACGTGCGAGCGCTGGCCGTCGAGGACTTCACCAACCGGATCGTGCCCTACCTCTGTGCAGCAGGCGTGCTGCCCGGGGCGCCGAGCGGCGAACAGCTCGGCACGCTGCGCGCCATCGCGCCGCTGGTGCAGGAACGCGTCGCTGTGCTGTCCGAGGCGGTGGGCATGCTGGGCTTCCTGTTCGCCGGCGAGGACACGTTCGCACCCGAGGAGACGTCCGCCGCCAAGGCGCTCAAGGCGGACGCCGAACCGGTGTTGCGGGCGTCGGTCTCCTCCTTGCAGCGTCTCGAAGTGTGGGACGCCGAGTCCATCGAGCACGCGCTCAAGGATGCGCTCATCGACGGGCTCGGCCTCAAACCACGGAAGGCATTCGCTCCGGTTCGGGTGGCCGTGACCGGTCGCACAGTGTCGCCACCGCTCTACGAGTCAATGGAGCTACTGGGGCGGGAAAGGTCCCTGGGGCGCCTGACCAGCGCACTCGACAACCTCACAGGGTGAGCGGGCTTGACCGTGTCAGAAACGGACGATTCACCTCGATGGACGAGTCGCCGCACCCACTCGAGCACCTAACCTCACTAGGTGGAGTTCGCGCTTGCCCCGACCGAGTCGCGTAGTGCACCACCTCATCTCGAATTGTGGGATGATCGTGCGCTGCGCGTGGTGTGCCTTGACGTTGACGACACATTGATCGACTTCAGTTCGGCAGGGCGACGCGCGCTGGCGACCATGATCGGCAGGGCCGATATGTGGGAGCTCTGGGAGCACATCACGGACGCGCACGTGGCCATGGTGGTCAGCGGTGATCTCGAGTACGCGCATATGCATCGGCAGCGTACGAAGTGCTTTCTGGCCGAACTGGGCGTGGTCCTTGAGGACGCCGATGCCGCCCGGTTCGAGCGAGCGCGCGCGGCCACGATGCGCCTGGGTTTCCGGCTCTACGACGATGTGCTGCCCTGCCTGGACTGGCTGCGGGCAGCCGGTGTGCGGATCGCGGCGGTGACCAACGCATCCGGCGGCCACCAGCGCACGAAGGTCGAGACACTCGGCCTGTCCCGGTTCATCGACCACATTGCGATCGCAGGCGAGGTGGGCGCGGCCAAACCCGATCCGCTGATCTTCCACTCCGCCTGCGCCGCGCTCGACTGCGGTCCAGCCGAAGCGGTGCACATCGGCGACCGGTTGGAGGCCGATGCGGTCGGTGCGCGTGATGCTGGTCTCTCCGGAGTCTGGCTCAACCGCGGCGGGGGCACGGCACAGGCTCCGGAGGGTGTGTACGAGATCGGGGGGCTCGACGAGCTGCCCCAGCTGCTGGTGTGTGAGTTCGCCAGGCTCGGCGCGCCCGCTCAGCGTTGATCCCGCCAACCCGCTGGAAGGCCGGAAAACGGCGTGGTCTACTATCTTTCTTCGGCAGCCGCCAGCTGTCATTGGGGTATGGTGTAATCGGCAGCACGACTGATTCTGGTTCAGTTAGTCTAGGTTCGAGTCCTGGTACCCCAGCTGCAGAGCGCAGCATGAGACCTGGTAAGTTCTCTCAGGTCGCTCAAGCAAGCCCCCGTCGTCTAGCGGCCTAGGACGCCGGCCTCTCACGCCGGTAGCGTGGGTTCGAATCCCATCGGGGGTACGTACAGCATCCCCACGAAGCCGTCGGTTTCCGTGACCGGCGGCTTTCGGCTTTCGGGGATGGCTCCAGCGATAGCCACCGCCGCCGTCGCGATGTCGCGGAGCTGGTCGCTGGGCAGTGACACGGTGATGTCCACTGTGGCGATGTCCTCGTGTAGGCGCACGGACAGCTTTGTGCTGTCGAACAGCCGACGCAGCAGCGGACGGGGTGCCTCGACGAAGTTGAGCTTCAGGAACGGCAGTTCGTCGAGGAGGTGGAGGTCGTCCGCGGTGGGAGCGGGGTCGTCTTGGTCCGCCGCGTCGAGCTCGCCGATCCGGGCGAGCGCTCGGTCACGCTGAACCTGCAACTCGTTGTAGGAGTTGCGGAGCGCCTTGGTGAACGGGTCGTCGGGATCGCCTTCCTGCGCTTGCCGGATGACGGAGTCTTGGCGTCTGGCTAGGTCGGCGACAGTGCGCTGGAGACGCTCGCGTTGCGCGTTACGCGCGCGGTTGGCGGAGTCGTCCATGTTGGCGAGGTCTGCGTTCAGGATCTCTTGCCGGCTCTGTCCGAACACGCGATCGGCGTAGAAGTCGCAGACTGCCTTGATGACGGCGGCTTCGCGCACCCTGATGGCGCTCTGGTGGCTTATGTCTGTGGCGTTGCGGTTGTTCTTGGGTGGCCAGCACAGGTGGTAGGTGTTGTCGCGCTTGCGATCTCCGCACATGCGTCGGCCGCAGACGCAGTAGACGATCCCGCGCAGGATGTAGGAGCGTCGGGTGGCTGGATGAGAGTTCAGGGCGTCACCGATGCGGGAGCCTTGCCGAGCTCGGCGGCGGGCGTTGATCTCGTCATACATCCATTTCGGGATCAGCGGCTCGTGCACCGGATCCGGAGACCATACCCATTTCCTCGGGTCGTTGACCTTGCCGCTCTTCGAACTGGTGGCCCGCCGGTTGAACACCTGATAGCCGGTGTATTTCGGGTTGCGCAGGATGTCGGCGATGGTGCTCTTTCCCCAGACGCCGCGCGCTCGCGCCTTGGATGGCGGCTGAGGCGGCGGGTATCGCTCTGGTTCGGCGTTGAGCCGGTCAGCGATCGTGTCGTAACTCAAGCCTTCGTGATAGCGCCAGTGCGCGATCCGGGTGACCGTCTCGGCACGGGCACCGTCGGGTTCCAGACGCGATTTGGTTTGGCCCTTATTCGCCTTCATGGGGTTGGGATGCCGGTAGGTCTTTGCCCGGTAGCCATAAGGCGGCATCCCGATGTTCCATCCCTCACGGACGTGGGTGCACAGGCCGCCCCAGGACTGCTCGAGCGTGTTGAGTACCTCGTACTCGGCGATGGACTGATTTATTCGGCGTTGCAGGATCCGCTGGGCGGCACTCCCGCTGACGTTGATCGGCTCGTTCGCGGCGAACAGGGGGATCTCGGAGCGCTCCAGTGCTCGTTCGACGGACACACCTTCGAAGACTCGGCGCGCGACCCGGGAGATCGCTTCACAGATCACGACGTGGAACTGGTGCTGCAGAGCGAGAACGGCATCCTGGGCGTCGGCGCCTACCCTGCCGAGGAGGACGTCGACCCCGACCTGATCAACGCGGGCAAGGAGACAGTCACGCTGCGCCGGGGCGCGAGCTTCTTCGACTCCGCCACCAGCTTCGGGATGATCCGCGCGGGCAAGATCGACGCGGCGATCCTGGGCGCGATGCAGGTGTCGGCGTCCGGCGACATCGCCAACTGGATGATCCCCGGCAAGATGGTCAAGGGAATGGGCGGCGGGATGGACCTCGTGCACGGCGCGAAGCGAGTCGTCGTGTTGATGGAACATGTCGCCAAGGACGGCTCCAACAAGATCGTCGACGAATGCTCGCTGCCCTACACCGGCAAGGGTGTGGTGGAGCGCATCATCACCGACCTCGCGGTCATCGACATTACCCCCAACGGCCTGCAACTGACGGAGCTGGCGCCGAACGTCACCGTCGACGAAGTGCTGGCCAAGACCGAACCCCACCTGCTGACAAGCGCATAGCTGAATCAAATGGGCAGGAAGGTCGCGTTGTCAGGCTTCGAGGACGACGGCGAGACCCTGCCCGACGCCGATGCACAACGCGGCCAGTCCCCAGCCGCCGCCTCGGCGTCGCAGCTCGCGAGCGAGCTGGGTGATGACGCGGCCGCCCGAGGCGCCCAGCGGGTGGCCCAGCGCGATGGCGCCGCCGTTGACGTTGACGATCTCGGGGTCCAGCT
>JBOHER010000354.1:0-2576 GCA_050701115.1 Haloechinothrix sp.
GGCGGAAAGGTCGTGGCGATCGAGCCACTGGAGGCCGATCTCGCAGCGGAGAGAACCGTCGAACTGGACGCCGACGTGGTCCTCCTGCCCGGTCTGGTGGATACCCATGTGCACGTCAACGACCCCGGTCGCACGGAGTGGGAAGGCTTTGAAACAGCCACCAGGGCTGCTGCGGCGGGAGGGGTCACCACGATCGTCGACATGCCGCTGAACAGCATCCCGCCCACGGTCGACGTGGCATCGCTGGAGGTCAAACGCAAGACCGCTGAAGGCCGGGTCCATGTCGACGTCGGGTTCTGGGGTGGCGCGGTGCCCGGGAACCTCGAAGACCTGCGCGGGCTGCACGACGCCGGGGTGTTCGGCTTCAAGTGCTTCCTGCTGCACTCCGGGGTTGACGAATTCCCCCCGCTGAATCCCGCGGAGCTGGATCAGGCGCTGCGCGCGGTGCGCAGCTACGGCGCGCAGCTGATCGTGCATGCCGAGGACTCCGACGCCATCGAGCATGCGCCGACGGCGCACTCTGCTCGCGGAATCGGGGCTGATGCCTCCACAGCCGGTGGGCTGGGCAAGCGCTATGCCGACTTCCTGCGCTCGCGCCCGCGCGGGGCGGAAAATGTCGCGATCGCCCAGGTGATCGAACTTGCCCGCTGGACGGGTGCGCGCGTACACATCCTCCACTTGTCCTCCTCGGACGCCATCCCGATGATCGCGACCGCGCGGCGGGACGGCGTCCGTTTGACCGTCGAGACCTGCCCGCACTACTTGACCTTCACCGCAGAGGAGATCGGAGATGGCGCGACGCAGTTCAAGTGCTGTCCGCCGATCCGCGAAGCGGCCAACCGGGAGCTGCTCTGGAAGGGTCTGGCCGATGGCGTGATCGATTGTGTGGTCAGTGACCACTCACCCTGCACGCCGGAGCTCAAGCGGTTCGACGTCGGCGACTTCGGTGTCGCCTGGGGTGGCATCGCCAGTCTGCAGCTCGGGTTGCCCTCGGTATGGACCCAGGCGCGGCAGCGGGGCTTCGCGCTCACCGACGTCGTCCGCTGGATGGCCGAGCGGCCCGCCGCGCAGGTGGGGATGCGGAACAAGGGCCACATCGCGCTGGGCTACGACGCCGACTTCTGCGTGTTCGCGCCGGACGAGGCCTTTGTCGTCGACGTGGCGAAGTTGCGTCACCGCAACCCGGTCAGCGCTTACCACGGGCGACCGTTGGCCGGCGTGGTCCGCGGCACCTGGCTGCGCGGAGCCGAGATCACCGGCGATCAGCCGCAGGGCCGGCTGCTCAGCCGCGGGCTCTGCTGACCCGCAGCCGCAGCGCCTCCCTTTCCGCTCTCCAAGGGATCGCGCTGCCTCGTTCTTCTTCGGAAACTTTCTTCCATATCACGAAAGGACGCAGATGCGCATCCTGGCCGTCAATGTCAACACCACCCACGCCATGACGAAGTCGATCGCCGAACAGGCCCGGGCAGTGGCCAGGCCCGGCACCGAGATCGAGGGACTCACCCCGTTCTTCGGACCCGAGTCCGTCGAAGGCAACTTCGAAAGTTATCTGGCTGCGGTTGCCGTGATGGACCGGGTGCGGACCTACGACAAGCCCTACGACGCCGTGATCCAGGCGGGGTTCGGCGAGCATGGCCGGGAAGGGCTGCAGGAACTCTGCGATGTCCCGGTCATCGATATCACCGAAGCCGCCGCCCACGTCGCGTGCCTGCTCGGCCACCGCTACTCGGTGGTGACCACGCTGGACCGCGCCGTACCGCAGATCGAAGACCGGCTGCTGCTGGCCGGGCTGAACACCCGGTGCGCGTCGGTTCGGGCGAGTGGGCTCAGCGTCCTCGACCTGGAGAAAGACCCAACCGCGGCCGTGACCGCGATCGCCGACCAGGCTCGGCTGGCGGTGGAGCAGGACGGCGCGGAAGTCATCTGTCTGGGCTGCGGCGGCATGGCCGGGCTCGACGCTCAGGTCCGTGCCGTCACCGGTGCTCCGGTCGTCGAGGGCGTCACCGCCGCGGTCGCGCTCGCCGAGTCATTGGTCGGGCTCGGCCTGTCCACCAGCAAGGTCCGCACGTATGCCGCGCCGCGCCCCAAGAACGTCACCGCCTGGCCGCTCAGCCACGCACTGGGCATCCAGCACGGCGATCTCCACTCCGCGCCCGATCATCGACACAGCTAGGAGACACTCATGGCCGCCCCCGCTCCGCCCAGAATCCAAGACCGGTCGAGCAACCGGCTCCTCGAACAATCCATCCTGCCCACGTGGCTCACCCAGCGACCCATCTCGCTGTGGGGATTCATCTGGATATGGATTGGCCTCGCCGTCGTCATCGTGACCTTCCAGTACGGCGCCAACGGCGTCGAGGGGGGAGTGTCGCTGCCGATGGTCATGCTGATCGTGCTCACCGCGACCATGACCCTCGCGGTGGTCATGACGATGACCGCGGACATCGGAACCGAACATGGCCTGTCCTTCGCCGTGTTCCTCAGAGCCCCGTTCGGCACCGTGGGAACCCACTTCCCCTCGGTATCCCGCGGCATCGTGGCCGCGTGCTGGTTCGGCATCCAGACCTATCTCGGGG
>JBOHER010000355.1:0-10537 GCA_050701115.1 Haloechinothrix sp.
GGGTGGCTCGCGACGACTGACTGCAGGTGAGGGGCGTGATTGAGGTGAGCGCGCCGTGGTGAATAGCCCGACTTATGAATAAGACACAGGGTATAGCCGGATCACACAGCCCGACTTTCGCATAAGACCCCCGGAATTGAGGAGTGACATGCATTTTGCAGCCGTCCCAGATATACGCGCAGAAAAGAGCCCGGACGACGCCTGCGTCGCAGACGATTCGCTGAATCTGACCAACTCAGATTTCTTGGACCGGGTTCGCTTGGCAAGTGCTGCGCTGCGACGTCGTGGCATAACGAGCGGTGATGTCGTCGCGGTAATGCTGCCTAATCGCATCGAGCTCGTCAGCACGCTCTTTGCGGCCTGGCGATTGGGAGCGGCCGTCACGCCGATCAACCCGGAACTCACGGCGGTGGAAGCCGAATACCAGATCGCCGACTCGGGAGCGAAGATCGTCATTGTCGACTCGTCGAAACTGAGCTGCCCGACCATGCCCGTCACGGACCTGCTGCACTCCGCCGAAGACGTCGGGGCCGAGCCCGCCGTGCCGACCGACACCAGCCAACTGGCGTTGCTGATCTACACCAGCGGTACCACGGGCAAGCCGAAGGGGGTCATGCTCGGCCACGCCAATCTGTCGGCGATGTGCGAGATGGCCATCGAGTCCGTGCGGTTGACCGAGCAGGACCACAGCCTGCTCATCCTTCCGCTGTTCCACGCAAACGGAATCGTGGTAAGCATCCTGTCGCCACTGCTTGCCGGAGGGCGCGCCACGATCGCGGGACGCTTCAGCGCGAAAACCTTCTTTCGGACTGTCGAGAAAGTACGTCCAACCTACTTCTCGGCCGTACCGGCTATCTACGCGATGCTCTCGGCTCTTCCCGAGGACGAGCACCCCGATCTGTCCTCGGTTCGGCTCGCGGTGTGCGGCGCGGCGCCGATGCCGGCCGAGCTCATCGACAGATTCGAGCTGCGATTCGGGATCCCGGTGGTCGAGGGGTACGGTCTGTCGGAGGGTACCTGCGCGTCGACGATCAACCCGGTCGACGGCATCCGCAAGCCCGGCACGGTCGGCCTGCCGATGCGCGGCCAAGACGTCGCGATCATGGACCCTTCGGGCGGGTTAGTCCCTGCCGGGATGAGCGGGGAAGTGGTGGTCCGCGGACCCAATGTGATGCGGGGTTACCTCAACCAGCCGGACGAAACGGCGAAGACCATCGTGGAGGGCTGGTTGCACACCGGCGATGTCGGCCGGTTCGACGAAGACGGCTATCTGGTGCTCGTCGACCGGATCAAGGACCTGATCATCCGTGGTGGCGAGAACATCTACCCCAAAGAGATCGAATCCGTTCTCTACCGCCACCCGGAAGTGCTGGAAGCCGCCGTGATCGGCGCCCCGCATGATGTTCTCGGCGAAGTTCCGATGGCCTTCGTCGCACTACGCCCGGCCGCAACGGTGTCGACAGAAGAATTGTACGAGCTTTGCCGCGAGTCACTGTCCACATATAAGCTGCCCACCGACATAATCACGGTAGAAACCTTGCCCAAGAACGCGGTCGGCAAGATCGACAAGCCAACCTTGCGCAAAGGATTGTCCACTCGCGCAAGAGCAAACGTCTGATCGTGTACGCAGGAAGATTTTCAACGATGAAAACAAAGGATCGTCATGGGATTCATCGCGCCTCGAGTGCCCGACTTTGACCTGAAGGAATGGCGTTCACGGCCATTTCTTCACCGCATCCGACCGCTGGTACTTGATTGGGCCGAGAACGGCTTCGGCTCTCCGTATGCGGTGTACCTGATCTACATTTTCAAGATGGCGGGCTACATCTTCGGTGCCATCGCCGTCATCGCCGCGACCCCGGGTCTCGGCTCGGTCTCCGACTTCGGGTCCTGGTGGACCGAGCCCATCGTTTACCAGAAGATCGTGGTCTTTACCCTGCTCTACGAGGTGCTCGGCTTCGGATGTGCTTCCGGTCCGCTGACCTTCCGGTTCCTGCCGCCTGTTGGGGCGTTCCTGTACTGGCTTCGGCCGGGCACCATCCGGATGCCACCGTGGCCGGGCAAGGTCCCGCTCACTGCGGGAACTCGGCGATCCCTGGTTGACGTCGTGCTCTACGTGGCGGTCATCGCGGCGGGCGTGTGGCTCCTGCTCTCACCGGGAACGGGCCCGGTGCCCGAGGGCAACTCTGTCGGCCTGATCGACCCGGCTCGCCTGATCGCGCTGGTGGTGCTTCTGCCGCTGCTCGGGCTACGAGACAAGACGATCTTCCTTGCCGCACGGGGGGAGCAGTACTGGGTGCCGCTGCTGATCTTCTTCTTCCCGTTCACCGACATGCTCATCGGCCTGAAGCTGCTGATGGTAGCGATCTGGTGGGGTGCGGCCACGTCGAAGCTCAACCGGCACTTCCCGTTCGTGGTCTCGGTGATGATCAGCAACAGCCCGCTGCAGCGGGTGAAGTGGATCAAGCGGAAGCTTTTCAAGCGCTTCCCGGAGGACATGCGGCCCTCAAAGCTGTCCGGCACCCTCGCGCACACGGGTACCGTCGTCGAGTTTCTGGTGCCGCTGGTGCTGCTCTTCTCCGGCGGCGGGACCGCCACGATGGTCGCGCTGGCGGTGATGGTGATCTTCCACCTGCACATCATCTCGACCTTCCCGCTGGCGGTGCCGCTGGAGTGGAACATCTACGTCATCTTCGGTGCGCTGTTCCTGTTCGGTCATTACGCCGAGGTGAGTGTGGTCGATCTGAGCTCGCCGCTGTTGGCCGCAGTGCTGCTGGTGTGCCTGGTCGGTGCTCCGGTGCTGGGCAACATCAAGCCGCACCTGGTTTCGTTCCTGCCGTCGATGCGCTACTACGCGGGTAACTGGGCGACTACCATGTGGACATTCCGCAAGGGTAGTGAACAGACGCTCGATGAGTGCGTCATCAAGTCGTCGAAGTCGCAGAAGGTTCAGCTGACCAAGCTGTACGGCGAGGAGCTCGCTGAGCTGATGATGCAGAAGGCGGTGGTGTTCCGCTCGATGCACAGCCACGGACGGGCGCTGCTCGGGCTGTTGCCACGCGCTGTGGACGACGTCGAGGCCTACGACGTGCGTGAGGGCGAGTTCGTCGCAGGATCGCTGCTCGGATGGAACTTCGGCGATGGGCATCTGCACAATGAACAGTTCATCCAGGCGGTCCAGGAACGGTGCCAGTTCGCAGAGGGAGAGGTGCGGGTCATCATCCTCGAGTCGCAGCCCATCCAGCGGCAACGGCAGCATTACCGCATCGTGGACGCGGCGACCGGACTGATCGAGGAGGGCTATGTGGCCGTCAAGGACATGGTCGCCCGCCAGCCTTGGCTGGACGATGACGACCCGACGATTCCCGCCGAAGTGATCTGGAGCCGCGCCGGGCAGCACCAAACATCGACGGTTCGGGGCGCGGGAGTATGAGTGACGCGATCGTGGTGGGGGCCGGCCCGAACGGGCTGGCCGCCGCCGTCGCGCTCGCCCAACAGGGCCTGTCGGTGACCGTCCTGGAAGCGGCTGACGAGGTCGGCGGCGGGACGCGGACGAGTGAGCTGACGGTACCCGGAGTGCTGCACGACCACTGCTCCGCGGTGCACCCGATGGGGATCGGGTCGCCCTTCCTGCGGTCGCTGGATCTGGAGCGCTACGGCGTCGAGTGGTGCTGGCCCGAGGTGGACTTGGCCCATCCGCTGGACTCCGGCTCCGCCGGGGTGATGCTGCAATCGATCGAGGCAACCGCCGAGGGACTCGGCCCGGATGGCCGAGCGTGGCGTCGGCTGTTCGGGCCGCTGGCATCCGGGTTCGACGCGCTGGCAGAAGACCTCCTGCGGCCCGTGGTGCACGTGCCGAAGCATCCGATCCGGATGGCCCGGTTCGGGCTGCGAGCGCTCCTGCCCGCCACGACCATCGCGCGCCGGTGGAAGACCGACGAGGCGCGCGCACTGTTCGCCGGCGTCGCCGCGCACGTGTTCCACCCGCTCACCAGCCCCACCACTGCGGCACTCGGCATGATGATGATCGCCTCAGGCCATCGGTTCGGGTGGCCCGTCGCTAAGGGCGGATCGCGCACCATCACCGACGCACTGGCCGCGATGCTCACCAACCTGGGCGGCAAGATCGAAACCGGCATGCGCGTGGGATCTCTCGACGCACTGCCCCCGGCGAAGACGGTGATGCTTGACCTCGCTCCCGGCGCGGCCGCTGAGGTCATCGGGGATCGCCTGCCGATGCGTGTCCGGCGTGCCTACCAACGATTCCGTCACGGGCCGGGAGCGTTCAAAGTCGATCTCGCGGTGGAAGGTGGTGTGCCGTGGGGTAACGAGGCCTGCCGCAGAGCGGGCACCCTGCACCTGGGCGGGACGCTCGAGGAGATCGTGCACACCGAGCGTGAGATCCACAACGGACGCATGCCAGAACGACCGTTTGTCCTTGTCTCCCAGCAATATCTGGCCGATCCCAGTCGGTCGGCCGGGAACATCCATCCGATCTGGGCGTATGCGCACGTGCCGAACGGCTACACCGGTGACGCCACCGACGCCATCCTCGACCAGATCGAGCGGTTCGCGCCCGGCCTGCGGGAACGGATCGTCGGCACGTTCGTCCGCTCCACCGTCGAGATGGCCGCCTACAACCCCAACTACGTCGGCGGTGACATCATCACCGGCGCCAACACCCCGGTCCAGGTGGCCCTCCGGCCGCGCATCGCCCTCGACCCGTACCGCACCGGCGTCCCCGGTGTATTCCTGTGCTCGGCGGCGACACCCCCCGGCGCGGGCGTCCACGGAATGTGCGGCTTCAACGCTGCGCAATCCGCGCTGCGGTCCTTGGGGCATTAACGTGCGATGTCGAACCGTTCCCTCCGGCCAGCAGCACGCCCTTGGGCGTTAGAGGAGGTCGAACTCTCTGGCCCTGGCGACCGCTTCGGTGCGATTGCGGGCCTGCAGTCTGCCGAAGATCTGGTTCAGGTGCCACTTGGTTGTGCCGACGGTAATGCACAGTTGCTCGGCGACCTGCTGATTGGACATTCCGGTGGCGATCAGCAAGAGGATTCGTCGCTGGGTATCGGTCAGTGATTCGACGACACCGATTCCTTCCACGGTGCGCACCCCGGTTTTCCGCCGTTGCTCCTGATGCCGCGGAACGGTGGCCGATCTGGCGAGCAGGTCGTTGACGAAGGCAGGGGCAGTCGCCCTCACTTGCCGTAGCAGTGGCACCAACGTCGGCCCTTCGTCGAGGAAAGTGCGGCGGTAGCCCTCGGGGGCGGCGAGTTCCACGGCTTTCGCGAGTAGCTCCCTTGCCACGCTCGGATCGCCGAGGTCAGCGCGGGCGCGGGCGCCAACGGCCAGGATCGCGATGAGGCTGCCGTCGCGGCCCTCGGCTGCCGCCCGCGACTCGATCTCGGCGAGCACGTCGAGTGCCCGCGCCGGATCGCCCTGTGCGATGAGCAGCCGGGCACGGGTGAGTTGTTCGTAGTCCGAAGAGGACGGTTCGTCGCCTGCGATCTCGGCGAGCACATTGTTTGCGGCGTTCGTGCTGCCGGTACGCAGATGCAGCTCGGCGATAGTCGCGACCACGAGCCGCGCCCGACGGTGGTCTTCGGCGGCCTCGGCCTGGCTGCGCGCGGTGAGCAGCGCGCGGAAGGCTTCCTCGGTCGCGCCCTTGGCCGCGTGCAGCCGGGCGAGCGTGCGTAAGCCGAGCAGTGTGTACGACGTGGTGCCGAGTTGCTCGCAGCGCGCGATGCCCTCCGTGAGGTGCCGCAGGGCCAAATCCAGTTCGTCCTGCTCATACCGAAGAGTGCCCAGTGGCACCTCCGCGAGGCCAGCCACCGGCAGTGTTCGACCGGAGCTGTCTTGGTGGCCGACCAGGCCCTGTTCGCAGAGCACCACGGCTTCGCGCAACCTGCCCTGGACGTAGAGCAGTGGCGCGAGATATCCGGTGGCCTCCAGCGCGCTGAGCGCGTTGTCGCTCCGTTGGCCGAGCCGGACGGCCGCGCGCAGCACCTCGATCGCACCTCGCCGGTCGCCGGTGAGCCTGCGGGCCTGACCGAGGACACCCATGGCGGCCGCGCGGAAGAAGGAGGTGCTGTCGCCGAGAAGCCGGAGCGCGTGTGTCGCGAGCTCCGCGGCTCGGCCCGGCTCACCGCGGGTCAACGCGAGATAGGCCTGGAAAGTGCGCAACATCGCCCGATCACTCTCGGGTGCATCGTCGGCCATAAGCGCTTCGGAGATCAGGGCATAGGACTCCGCGTCGTCCATCCGGCCACCGAGGTAGAGCAGCCAGCCCTTGAACCCGGCCAGATCTGCATGCTGTCTGACCACACCCTCGGGCAGCCGACCCAGCCAGCTCAGCAGGGACGCCAGCCCGCCGCGGCGAATCTGTTCCTCGGCGGACTCGCGCACTGTGCGGATGGCCAGGTCGTGATCTCCCGCGGCCACGGCGTGCCTGATGGTCTCGTCGGCCATGCCCGTCTCGGCAAACCAGCGTGCGGCCCCGGCGTGGACCGCGGTGGCCTCGGCGGCGTCCAATTCGGTGCGCAGGTAGTCGGCGAACAGGCCGTGGTAGCGGTGCCACTCGCCCCGCTCGTCGAGCGGAACGAGGAACAGGTTCTCCTGTTCGAGTTGGCGAATGACCGCGGCGCTGTCGGTGCGCTCGGTGACCGCGTCACACAGCGGGGGTGTCAACGTGTCGAGCACGGAAGTGAGCCGCAGGAACCGGCGAGTCTCCTCGGGCTGGCCGCGTAGCACCTCCTCGGCCAGGTAGTCGAGCACGTAGCTGTCACCACGGCCATGTTGCACCGCCGACACATCGACGCGGTCGGAGCTCGCACCGCCGCGCAGCCCGATGCCGAGCATCTGCAGGCCGGCGGCCCAGCCCTCGGCGCGCCGATGCAGCGTGGCCACGGTCGCGTTCTCCACCGAATGGCCGACTACCCAGCGGAGCAACTGCGCGGCTTCGGGGTGGCTGAACCGCAGTTGCGCCGACCCGATCTCTCCGACGAGTCCTCGGCCGCGCCAACGGGCGAGCGGCAGCATCGGGTCCTGCCTGCCGACCAGCACCAGGTGCAGCCGGGGCGGACAGTGCTCGACGAGAAATCCGACCGCGTCGAGGATCTCGGGCTCAGTGATGGTGTGAAAGTCGTCGAGCACGAGCACGGCGTCCTGATCAGCATCGGCCAAGTCGTTCACCAGCGTGGCCATCACGGCCGGCATCGACGCGGACTGTTGACCCGCAGCCATCATGGCTTGTGCGGCCTCGCCCGAACGATCGTCCAGGTGCCGTATGGCTGCGATCAGATAGTCGAGGAACCGGCCAGGCACGTTGTCGTTCTCGTCCAGCATGAGCCACGCCACGCGCGACTGTCGCCGAAGCCAGCCACTGACCAGGGAGGTCTTGCCGAACCCGGCCGGCGCGGTCACCAGCGTGAGCGGGAGGGTGAGCGCTCCGCCCAGCAGGCGCTCCAGCGCGGGCCGGGCGACCAGGTCGCGGCGCGCAGGCGGGGTCAGCAGCTTGGTGGTGACCAGCCGCATCGTGATCTCCCCTCGGCAGAGTGCCTGCGAACGAACTCCTCTGCTGGAGAACCTAACTTTCGACAGGTCTGCCCACCAGCGCGCCCACCTAGCTTAGAGGTCAAGCCCACCACCGTCGGCGCCCATTGGCAGGACCAGATGAACGCATCGCCCCCACAAGCACCCTCCGCCGAGGCTACCGCCGCGGCAGAGTCGATCCTCGGCCCGAACCCGATCGTCGGTTTCCGGCGCCGGGACCTGCTCGAGACCGTACGCTCCGTCATCGCCGACGGGGCACGACATCCGCACCGCAGCGCGGCGAGCCTGACCGGGCTTGCCAAGGCCGCGGTCGACATCGTCCGCGGCAGGGTGAGCCTGCAACCGGGGGCCAAGGACCGTCGCTTCGCCGACCCGGGATGGTCGGAGAACTTCCTGTACCGCAGGCTCTTACAGCTCTACCTCGCCGCCGAGGCGGAGCTGGACGCCTGGCTGGGCGGAACGGATCTGGCCGAAGTCGATCGGGAGCGAGCGCGGTTCGTGCTCTCCCTCGCGCTCGACGCGTTCGCGCCGAGCAACCTTCCGGTGCACCCCGCCGCCATCAAGCGCTTCATCGAAACCGGTGGGGTCAGCGCGGTACAGGGCATGCGGCAGTTCCTCACCGATGTCCGAGAAAATGGTGGCCTGCCGAGGCAGGTCGACCCAACCGCGTTCGAGGTGGGCAAGAACCTTGCCACTACCCGAGGTGCCGTGGTTTTCCGCAACGAGGTTCTGGAGCTCATCCACTACACCCCGAGCACGGACCAGGTGCGAGCCCGCCCGTTGGTGATCGTGCCGCCGCAGATCAACAAGTACTACGTGTTCGACCTCGCCCGAGAGAAGAGCCTGGTCCGGTATGCGGTGGACAACGGTGTCGGAGTCTTCGCGGTCAGCTGGCGCAACCCGACCGCGGAGCACCGCGACTGGAACCTGGAGACTTACCTGACCGCGTTGGAGGAGGCGATCGACGTCGTCTGCGCGATCAGCGGCAGTGCAGGCGTCAACCTCACCGGTGCCTGCTCCGGGGGCATCACCTCCGTGGCGTTGGCCGCCTACTTCGCGGCCAAGGGCGTCAGCAGGATCAACGCACTCACCTTGATGGTCAGCGTCTTCGACACCTCCGAGGACCGGACTCTGCTGGGGGTCTTCGCCACTGAGGAGACCCTTGCTGCCGCACGGCGCCGCTCCCACTCTCAGGGCGTGCTGGACGGACGAGAGCTAGGCAGGGTGTTCAGCCTGCTGCGGCCCAACGACCTCATCTGGTCGTACTGGGTCAACAACTATCTACTCGGCAAGAAGCCACCGGCCTTCGACGTCCTGTACTGGAACAACGATTCGACCCGGCTTCCGGCCGCCTTCCATGGCGAGCTTCTCGACATCTACCGGGACAATTCACTGGTCACACCGGGCGCGGTGTCCGTTGACGGGCTACCGATCGACCTCGGCAAGGTAAATTGCGACGCGTTCGTCCTCGGCGGCGTTACCGACCACATCACGCCGTGGGACGCGTGTTACCGCTCGTCGCTTCGGCTTGCGGGTCAGGTGGAATTCGTGCTGAGCAACTCCGGGCACATCCAGAGCATCCTGAACCCGCCGGGCAATCCCAAAGCGAGCTACCTGCTCAACACCGAACGCCCGGATTCGGCCAAGGACTGGCAGGCGGGCGCGACCAAGCTCGCAGGCAGTTGGTGGCCGCACTGGATGGAATGGCTGGCCCAGCGGTCGGGTGAGTTGCGCGAAGCGCCTGGTGCGCCGGGGAACGGGACCTACCCGTCGCTTGGCCCGGCGCCAGGCAGCTATGTGCACGGATGATGGGCGTGGACAAGGATTTCGCGGGCGTGATCCGGGTACGCGGGGTCGACCTGCACGTCGAACTCAGGCGCGCCGGCGAAGGCCCACCCCTGTTGCTGTGCAACGGAATCGGCGCGAACCTCGAACTGCTGGAACCCCTGGTGGACGGGCTCGCTGGGAGGCAGGGGCGGCGGGTGCCGACGATCCGGTTCGACGTTCCGGGAACCGGCGGCTCGCCCGTCACCTGGCGGCCACGCCGGATGCGCGAACTGGCCGGGCTGCTCGCCGATCTCGTCGATCAGCTCGGCTACGACCAGGTCGACGTGCTCGGCATCTCCTGGGGTGGCGCGCTGGCACAGGAATTCGCCTGGCGGCACCAACGCCGGTGCCGCCGAGTGGTGCTGTGTGCCACGAGCATGGGCGTGGTCATGGTGCCTGCCAAGCCGAGTGTGCTGCTGACTCTGGCGAGTCCGTGGCGCTATTTCCGTCCGTCGCGTATGCGGGAGACCGGCGCACGGATCTATGGCGGCGGGTTCGGTGAGGATTGCGAGGTCGCCGAGAGGTTCGCTCGGGCGACGCGGGCGCCCGATACGCTCGGCTACTACTGGCAGATTCTGGCCGGCACCGGTTGGACCAGCGCACATTACCTCCCGTTGTTGCGGCAGCCGGTACTCGTCATCGCCGGTGACGACGATCCGATCATCCCGCTGGTCAACGCTCGATTGATGGGACGGTTGCTGCGCAACGGCACCGTCCACATCGTCCGAGGCGGCGGCCATCTCGCACTCTTGACCCATCCCGACGAACTGGTGCCGCTGGTGCACCGATTCCTGTCCGACCCGAATTCACACAGAACGAAAGGATGAGTACATGAGCGACAGGATGCCGGTTTATCGGCTCGCCGAGGAGCACGACGAGTTGCGGGCAGCGATGCGTGCCCTGGCCGAGAAGGAGATCGCCCCGTACGCGGCCGACGTCGACGAGCACGAGCGGTACCCGGTTGAGGCGCTTGAGGCGTTGAACACGTCGGGCTTCAACGCGGTGCACATTCCGGAGGAATTCGGCGGTCAGGGGGCGGATGCGATCGCCACCGACATCGTGGTGGAGGAGGTCGCCCGGGTCTGCGCGTCCTCCTCGCTGATACCCGGGGTCAACACGCTGGGCACGATGAACGTGATCCTGGGCGCATCCGAGG
>JBOHER010000356.1:0-3534 GCA_050701115.1 Haloechinothrix sp.
ACCCCACGCTGCGCAGCACGTCGGCCATCAGCGGAACGTCGAGGATCTGCGGACAGTTGGTGATCGTCGTGGTGCCCTCGGCCAGCAACGCGGCCGCCATCAGCTTGAGCACGCTGTTCTTCGCGCCCACGACGTCCACTTCGCCGGATAGGCGCGCTCCGCCGTGGACGTCGAAGTGCTCGGTCATGGACTCCTGTCCCCTTTTCGACTTACTGCTCGGGCGCCGCGGCAATCGTAGGGCGCGGTCTCATGGTGAGCTCGGGCGGGCAGTGGACACCGGTAGGGTGCGGATATGGCTGTGCGGATCAACCGTGTCTACACCAAGGTCGGCGACGGCGGTACCACCGCCCTCGGCGACGGGTCTCGCGTTCCCAAGTCCTCGCCCCGCATTGGCGCGTACGCCGATGTCGACGAGACGAATTCGGTCATCGGGATCGCTGTCGCACTCGGTGAGCTCACCGACGAGGTCGCGACAGCGCTGGTGGCGATTCAGAACGATCTGTTCGACGTCGGAGCCGACCTGTGCGCACCGATCGTGCCTGATCCGCCCTATCCACCCTTGCGCGTCACGGAACCCTACATCGAGCGGCTGGAAGGGTGGTGTGATGAGTTCAACGAGCGGCTGCCGAAGCTGAACTCCTTCGTGCTGCCCGGCGGAACGAAGGGCGCCGCGCTGCTGCACCAAGCCCGCACGGTCGCCCGCCGGGCCGAGCGCAGCGGCTGGATCCTGATCGAAGAGGACCCGGACCGCACCAACGTACTGGCCGTCCGTTATCTGAACCGCCTCTCGGACCTACTGTTCATCCTCGCCCGCCTCAGCAACCCAGATGGCGACGTGCTCTGGAAACCCGGAGGTGACCGGTAGCGGGTTTGGGTGTCTTCAAGACCCACAAACCCCCGCAGGAGAACCGCTAACCGCTACAAACGATCACAGGATCAGCATGGTTTGCGGGCGTTAGCGGTGATCAACAAGGGGGTTTGTGGGTCTTGAAGACACCCAAACGTCAGCCGGCCCGATGGATCTGTCGGCCAGGGGGTGCCGACTCCAACCAGGAAAGGAAGCCGGTCAGGGTGCCTGGGCCCATCGCGATCTCGATGGGGTCACCCTCGCTCAGTTTGAAGCGGAGCACACTCGACCCCGCCGGGAGGGCATACACCTCGATGTCGGTGGGATCCCGGCGCTCCGCGATCTGCAGTTCATCCCGGTCGAGCACTCGATCCGGTCCACGCCGCACGCTCATTACCCGGTACCAGAGAAACTCCGCGCCCCGGTAGCGCCCTATCCCCAGGTGCCACCCGAGGCCAGCCTGCTCAGTACGCCAGCGCAGCGCGACATTCACGCCACCGACCTTCAGCACACCACGCCACCGCAACGCGATCCACGCGAACACGCTGCCTACTGCGATCAGGAGCCCGATGACCACCACTGTGATGTCCACGCTCGTGCTCCCGCCCGCCGGTCGATCAGTCCGATTGCCCGGCGGCGCGCAGCCGCGCAGCGGCTCTTGCTCGTTCCGCCTCGTCCTCCGCGGAAAGCGCGGCCTTGGCTTCCGCTATGTCGATCTCCTCGCCGAGTTCGGCGCTCTCCGCGAGCACGCTGACTCGATCGCCGGTCACGGACAGGAAGCCACCGTGCACCGCGGCACCTACGTGCTCACCGTCGGTGGTGGTGACCATGACGACACCGCCCTCGACCAGTTGGCCGAGTACCGGCTCGTGACCAGGTAAGATGCCGATCTCGCCCTCAGTGGTCTGCGCGACGACGAAGTTCGCCTTGCCCGACCACAGCCGGCGCTCAACGGCGACCAGCTCGACGGTCATCTCAGCCACGTGGCTCTCCTTCACAGAACGACAAAGTCAAGTGTAGGTGGTGCCCAGGCGGCACCATGCACATGGCGGGGCCTGCCCGAAACCTGGGCCGCCCCGCCGCGTGTCACGTCACTTCTTGGTGATCTCGGCGTACTTCTTCTCGAGGTCCTCGAGGCCACCGATTCCCAGGAACGCCTGCTCCGGGTAGTGGTCGAACTCGCCGGTGGCGATCTTGTCGAAAGCCTCGACCGTCTCGGCCATGGGCACCGTGGAACCAGGCTGGCCGGTGAACTGCTCGGCGACCAGCATGTTCTGTGACAGGAAACGCTCGATACGACGCGCCCGGTTCACCGTCAGCTTGTCCTCTTCGGACAGTTCGTCCATACCGAGGATGGCGATGATGTCCTGCAACTCCTTGTACTTCTGCAGGATCCGAATGACCTCGGAGGCAACCCGGTAGTGGTCCTCACCGACGATCGCGGGGTCCAGGATCGTCGAACTGGACGCCAGCGGGTCCACCGCCGGGAAGATGCCCTTCTGGAACACGCCACGGGAAAGTTCGGTGGTGGCGTCCAGGTGGGCGAAGGTGGTGGCGGGCGCAGGGTCGGTGTAGTCGTCCGCCGGCACGTAGATCGCCTGCATCGAGGTGATCGAACGCCCCTTGGTCGAGGTGATGCGCTCCTGCAGCACACCCATCTCGTCGGCCAGCGTCGGCTGGTACCCCACCGCGGAGGGCATCCGGCCGAGCAGGGTCGAGACCTCCGAACCGGCCTGGGTGAACCGGAAGATGTTGTCGATGAACAGCAGCACGTCCTGGTTCTGCACATCGCGGAAGTACTCCGCCATGGTCAGCGCGGACAGCCCCACCCGCATACGGGTGCCGGGCGGCTCGTCCATCTGCCCGAACACACATGCGGTGTCGTTGATCGTGCCGTCCTCGCTCAGCTCCAGGAACAGGTCGTTGCCCTCGCGGGTGCGCTCGCCGACGCCGGCGAACACCGAGGTACCACCGAAGTTCTTGGCGACACGGGTGATCATCTCCTTGATGAGCACCGTCTTACCCACACCGGCACCACCGAAGAGCCCGATCTTGCCACCCTGCACGTACGGGGTGAGCAGGTCGATCACCTTCAGGCCGGTCTCCAGCATCTGGGTGCGGCCCTCGAGCTGGTCGAAGGCGGGCGGGTTGCGGTGGATGCTCCAGCGCTCCAGGTCCGAGCCGTAGCCGGGCTCGTCCAAGCACTCGCCGAGGGCGTTGTAGACGTGTCCCTTGACCTTGTCGCCGACCGGAACCGAGATTGGGCCACCGGTGTCGCGCACCGGGGCGCCACGGACCAGTCCGTCCTGCGGCTGAAGGGAGATGGTGCGGACCAGATTGTCGCCGAGGTGCTGGGCGACCTCGAGAGTCACCGTCTTGCGGAGCTCCTCGAACTCGATCTCGACCTTGAGCGCGTTGTACTGGGCCGGGATAGCGCCGCGGGGGAACTCGACGTCGACAACCGGGCCGGTAACGGAGACGATGCGACCCGTCGCGCCTTCGGTCTGGGGTGCTTGTGTGGCAGTCATCGCTTACTCATCACTCCTGTTATTCCTGAACCGATCCGACCATCAGTCGTTACCGGCCGCAGCGGCGAGCGCATCGACGCCACCGACGATTTCGCTGATCTCCTGGGTGATCTGGGCCTGGCGAGCCTGGTTGGCCTCACGGGTGAGGGTGTTCACCAG
>JBOHER010000357.1:0-4079 GCA_050701115.1 Haloechinothrix sp.
GGTTCGACAGGGTGATGGCCGTCTGGGCGACCGCGACCGGGGTGCGCGTGCCGGCCTGCATGATCCCCGAGCCGAGCAGCATCCGATGGGTACGCGCCGCGTAGTAGCCCAATGCCGAGGGCGCGTCGGAGCCCCAGGCCTCGGCGACCCAACAGATGTCGAGGCCGAGTTTCTCGGCCTCGACGACGAAGTCGACCTGCTGCCGCCAGGTGCCGCCGCCCGAGGCCTCGATCGTCGTCGCGGTACGCATCAGGCCTCCGCCAGTTTCTTGACCTGCTCGAGGTTGGCAGTCATGCCGCTCTGGAACTCCCGCAGCCGCACGAACACGATCTTCTGCTCCTTGTCCGGCATCTTCTCGATCGCGCGCGACAGCCCGGACCGGGCCGGCCCCAACTGGGCCGACTGGGACAGCAGCGTGCCGCCGTCGTTCGGCTCCAGCCGGAACCGCCAGATCGCGGTGGGGTTGTCGGGATCTTCGACCGCCCACGCGAACACATGTTCAGGTGCGTACTCCACGACGTAGGACGTGGTGGACCACTCGCCCAGCGCCTCATGCTTGCTGTGACCGAGGAACCTGGCCCCCACTGCCGGCCCGTTTGCGCCGTCGAGCCACTCAACACTCTGCAGCTCCGAGCTCAGGCTCGGCATCATCTCGATGTCGGACACCAGCGCCCACACCCGCGCCGGGCCGGCGTCAACCCAGGTCCGCACCTCCACCGTGGGTTTGTCCGCGTAGCGCGCACCGGTCCACTCCATCGCCTCGGCCTCCTGATCTCCACGCAACCGCCCGCACAGCAGGCCTCTGACCGCTAGAGTTGCGTAAGTAGACTCGCACTGTCAAGGCCTTCAAGTGAGCGAGAACCTCTTCTGCACGTCGGGGCGTTGCTTCAGCTTCTCCGGATATCCCGGCCCGATCCGCACGCTGGTGTCCTCGGCGAGCATCGGCTCCCGGCATGCCGCGCAGACGACTTCGGCATGGCTGTCGTGCCCGCATCGGTCATGGTGGAATGTGATCGGCGCACCTTCCTCGCCCGCGAGCCAGCGGTCGCCCCACCGCGACATCGCCAGCAGAACACCGTAGAAGTCCCGACCTTTCTCGGTCAGCACGTACTCGTAGCGTTTCGGCGCGCTCGTGTAGAGCTGCCTCTCCAGCAAGCCCTCGGCGACCAGTCGGTGCAGCCGGTCGGTCAGCGTGTTGCGGGCGATACCCAACTCCTGCTGGAACTCGTCGAACCTGCGGATCCGGTAAAAGGCCTCCCGCAGCACCAACGGCGTCCACCAGTCACCCAGCAGGTCCATGGTCCGCGCGATCGAGCACGGCCAGTTCGCGAACGATGTTCGTCTCATGAGGCCAGCATAGGTGGTCTCAACATGAAACTCAGCTGCTGAGGGTGGGTGTGCTCACGTGTGCGCCGGACCAGCACTCGGCTCGATATGTTCCCTGTCGGCAGGTCAGGGGGGTGGTTCGAAGATGTGGTCGGCGAGCGCGTCGAGGTGGCGGGCGGGGGATCCGAGGAGCGATCGGCGGGCGCGGGCGCGCTTGAGGTACACGTGCGACCTGCCGTGATCGACACCGCCAATGGCCACCAGTACACCTACGATCAACTGGCCGCCGGTGACGACTTCGGTGGTGGCGTTCCTCCGCTACCGAACGACCGCCGCAGAACGGTTACGCACATAGGCGGCCGGCGTCGTGCCCTTCCAGCGCTTGAACGCGTAGATGAAACTCGACGCCTCCGCATACCCCAGCCGGACCGCAACATCCTCCACGGACAGGGCGCCGGTGGCCAGCATCTCCTCGGCGAGCGCCTCCCGGACCTCGTCCAGCAAAGCCCGGTAGCTGGTACCCGCCTCGTCGAGCTTGCGCCGCAGGGTGCGCGGGCTCAGGTTGAGCTCGCGGGCGACCTCGTCCATGTCCGCGGCGCCGCGCACCCGGATCAGCCGGTCCCGCACCTCGTGCGCGATGCCGGTGCGAGCGCGACGCCGAGCGACCAGGTCGCGGCACTGCGCCTCACACAACGCCACGGTCTGCATGTCGGCCTGCGGGAGCGGCTGTTCCAGGTACATCGCGTCGAACGTGGCCAGATTCAGCGGCGCGTCGAACGCCGCCCGCACGCCGAAGGCTTCCTCGAAGGACTCAGCGGATTCCGGTGCGGAAAAACGAAACTCCAGCCGGCGCATGGGAATCGGGCTCGGCAGCAGGTCGGTCATCACCTTGTACATGGCCGACAGGTCTCGTTCGACCAGGAACGTGCGCACGTCCTCCGGCACCCGCTCGTCGTGCAGTTCCCAGCGGATTTCCTCGGCACCGACGTCAACCACCGGGATGCAGAACGCGAAGCTGAGATCCCAGTACCGCAGGGCAAACGACATGACGTCCCGCAGGGTCGGGCTGCTGACACACGCGAAGCCGAAGATGCCGAAGGTCGTGATGCGGTACCGGAACCCCACCTCCACTCCGAGCGCGGGCCGAGTGCCCAGCGCGTGCACGAGGTTGCGCACGACGGCGAGTTCCTGATGGGCGTCGATCTGCGCGTCCGGGTCAACGAGTGCGGCACGGGACAGTGCGGCGCCGCGCAGCAGGTGTTCGACCGGCACCTCGTGCTCTTCGGCGAACCTGGTCATCAGCAGCACGCTGGCCGTGCTGCGCGGGAAGGTCCACTCCGCGACCGCAGGCCGCGCGATTTCCGCCATGGCCGAAATTATTGATCAGGGGCCGCTTCGACCGCCACGCACCTGGCCGAAATTCTCGATTTCTCGGCCGCCGTTCTCTTCGTGAACGGCAATGAGCAGGCCTAACGTGATGACCGACAGTCGACGAAGACGAGGACTACCATGACGCGCAAGGATCTGCACCGACGGCACCAGCCCCATGTCGTGATCATCGGCACCGGGTTCGGCGGTCTCGGCATGGCGATCGAGCTCAAGCGGGCAGGCATCGACACTTTCACCATCCTGGAGAAGGCATCCGAGGTCGGCGGCGTCTGGCGGGAGAACACCTACCCCGGCGCTGCCTGCGACATTCCCTCGCCGTACTACTCGTTCTCCTACGAGCCCAACCCGGCGTGGCCCGCACGCTTCTCCCGGCAACCCGATATCCAGGCCTACATGCGGCGCGTCGTCGACAAGTACGACCTGCGGCAGCACATCCGGTTCGACACCGAGGTCACCGCGGCGACCTTCGATGAGCAGTCTGGCCAGTGGCACCTCGACACCGCCGCCGGTGAGCGGATCACCTCCGACGTCTTCGTCCCCGCCACCGGCCAGCTGTCCCGCCCCGCGATGCCGAACATTCCGGGCGTGGAGTCCTTTCGCGGCGAGGCCTTCCACTCGGCGACCTGGGACCACTCGGTGGAGTTGACCGGCAAGCGGGTCGCGGTCATCGGCACTGGCGCCAGTGCCGTGCAGTTCGTCCCCGAGATCCAGCCCAAGGTCGAGCGGCTGACGGTGTTCCAGCGGTCCGCGCCGTGGATCCTGCCGCGCCCCGAGGTGGAGTACCGGCCGTGGCACCACACGATGTTCCAGCGGCTGCCGATCACCCAACTGCTCGAGCGCTTCGGGTTCTGGTTGCTGTGCGAGGTGCTCGCGCTCGGCCTGGTGGACGTCAAGCCGATCCGCCTGGCTGTCGCCGCCATCTCGAGGCGCCACCTGCGCAAGCAGGTGCCCGACCCCGTCCTGCGGGTGAAGGTGACCCCCGACTACGCGCCCGGCTGCAAACGCGGCCTCTTCTCCGACGACTACCTGCCCGCGCTGGGGCGACCGAATGTCGAGGTGGAGACCACGGGCATCAGCGAGATCCTGGCCCACGGCATCCGCACCGAGGACGGCGTGGTGCGCGAGGCCGACGTCATCGTTTACGGCACCGGATTCAAGGCCACCGAGTTCCTCGCCCCGATGGCCATCCATGGTCTGGACGGCCAGAAACTGGCCGATGTGTGGAACGAGGGCCCCCATGCCTACCTCGGCATGACGGTGCCCGGATTCCCCAACCTGTTCATCATGTACGGACCGAACACCAACCTCGGCGTCGGTTCCATCATCTACATGCTGGAATCCCAGGCCCGCTACATCCGCCAGGC
>JBOHER010000358.1:0-11767 GCA_050701115.1 Haloechinothrix sp.
CTCGCGCAGCGCGGTCAGCGCGGTTTCGGCCGCGTGGCGGGCGGCCGTGGCCCGCTCACGCGCGTGTTCGGCGCGCCGCTCGGCCGCCGCCGCGTCGCGTTCATCCGTTTCGCTCACCGCGCCATCGGCCACGCTCGCGGGCTGGGGGTGCGTTGCCGATCCGCAGACCGGGCATGCGTGACCGGCGACCAGCTCACCGGCGAGCTCGGCCGCCATTCCGGCCAGCCTGCGCGCGCGCAGATCGAGCAGCTGTTCCCGGGCCTGCTGATGGCCGTCCACCGCCGCGCGTAGCACGGATTCGGCATCGGCGACCGCGCGTTGGGCGGCAGGCACCTCGCGCGCAAGGGCCACCGCCTCATCGAGCTGGTCAACCCGGCCGCGCACCTCGTCCAGCCGAGCTGTCGCGTCCGCCGCGTCGGCGAGCATGCTCCGCAACCGCGTTACCTTGGCAGGCAACCCGTCCCGTTCGGCGCGCAGCTCCGCTGCCTTTGTGGTGGCCCGGCGCACAGTCTCGTACAGATCGACCAGCCGCTGCTCGTCGGCGTGCTGCTGCTGGGCTTGCGCGATCAGACCGGCGAGCGCACCCGCCTCCTCGCGCAAGGTGCCCGCCTCGGCCCGCAGTTCTGCCGCGGACCCCGCATCGCGTTGATGGCCCAGTTCGGCCAGCTCGCCGGCGATGGTCGTTTCGAGCTGCCTCGCCTTGTCGGCCTCGACCCGGAACCGATCGGCCAGCTCCGCCGCGGACAGCACGGTCGAGGCCCGCCGCGCCCGGTCGAGCTCATCGCGGTATCCCTGAATCTCCTCCGCGCGATCGGCGAGGGCGGCCAACCGGGCGTGCGCGGCTCGGACCCTGTGCACCCGTTCCGCTCGCTGACGTCGTTCGGCGAGCAGCGCATCGGCCCGCTCGCTGGCGGCCCGGGCGGCGACTTCCGCCTCCCGGGCCTGCACCAGTTCCGCCTCGGCCTGCCGCGCCACGCTCGGCGCCCACCGCGCATCCAGCTGCTCAGGCAGTTCGGTACCCGCGGCCTGGGCGAAGCGGGCCGCCCATACGCGCAGGCGTGCCCTGCGCTCCTCCAGCTCCCTGCGCCGCCGCCTGCGTCGCGCTTCGAACCAGTCCTGCACGGTCAGGAAACGCTTGGTCTCGAACAGCCGCTCCAGCAACCGCTCCCGTTCGGCGGTGTCGGCGCGCAGGAACCGGGCGAATTCGCCCTGCGGCAGCAGCACGACCTGGAAGAACTGCGCGGCGGTCATGCCGAGCAGCCGTTCGGTGGTCCGCGCGACCTCGTCGATCCTGGTGATCGGATCGGCGGTGTGGCCACTGGGCACCCCGTCGATCCAGGTCAGCGAGGCCTTCGCCTGCTGGGTCGTGGTGCCACTGCCCCGGCGCTTGGGCCGCTGGTACTCGGGACCGCGTTCGATCCGCAGCCGGTAGGACTGCACCGTCAGCTCGAGGCACACCTCGGTAGCGGTATCGGCGTCGGCAAGGTCGCTACGCAGCCGCTTTACCTCGCCGCGCGCGCCGGGAACGGTGCCGAACAACGCGAACGCGATGGCATCGAGCAGGGTCGTCTTACCGGCCCCGGTGTCACCGTGCAGCAGGAACAACCCATCAGCGCCGAGTGCGTCGAAGTCGACGACTTCCCGCCCGGCATAGGGTCCGAACGCGGTCACCTCGAGCCGATGCACCCTCATCGCGGCACCCCCTCCGGTTCGGCCACCTCGGCCTTGCTCGACCACGCCAGGGCCTCGTCCAGCAACGCGGTCTCGGTCGCGGTCGGCGCCGATCCCCTGCAGTCGCGGAGAAATCCGTCCGCGATCTCCCGGTCACTGCGGCCACGTACCGCATCGGCGTAGCGCAGGGCGGCCCGCATATCGCGCCCCTCGGGCAGCCATTCGAGATGGACGGCGTGCGGGAAACGTTCGCGCAGCAGCCGCATCGGTTCCAGCGGGCGAACCGGATCCGTCAGGGTGACCGACAGGTAGCAGTCCACCAGCTCGGCGTATTCCGGCCCGGACAGCAGTTCCTCGATGCGTCCGGTCACGGCGGCAAGGGGCCGGGGCACGGGCAGCTCGCGTCGCCGCACTTCGGCCAGCCCATCGGCGTCGAAGTCGACCAGCCACACCGATTTGCGCTGCGCGGCCTCGGAGAACGAGTAGGCGAGCGGACTGCCCGAGTAGCGCAGCCGGTCGGTCAGCGTCTGCGGACCGTGCAGGTGCCCGAGTGCGACGTAATCGACGCCGTCGAACACCTCGCCCGCGACCTGCTCGACACCGCCCACCGCGATGGTGCGTTCGGAGTCCGTGCCGGACCCGCCGGTGACGAAGGCGTGCGCGAGCACGATCGAGCGGGTGCCGTCCCGGGTGGCGAAGTCGGCCCGGATGCGGCGCATCGCCTCGGTCAGCACCCCGGTGTGACCGTTGGCCTCGGCGAGCCCCATCGCGTGCCTGGTGGGTTCGGGTTCCAGGTAGGGAATGCCGTAGAAGGCGAGGCTGCCGTGCTGGTCGTCGAGCAGTACCGGATCGGCGATCTGATCGATGCTGGTGCGCACGTGCAGCCCGCCCGCGGCGGTGAACTCGGAGAACGCGCCGAGCCGAGCCGACGAATCATGATTGCCCGCCGTGATCACCAACTCGGCGCCCGCCCGGCGGATCTTGGCGAGCACGCGCGCCGCCACCCGCACCGTCTCGGCCGACGGCACCGCGCGGTCGTAGACGTCCCCGGCCACCAGGACGACGTCGACCGCCTCGGCAACGACCAGGTCGGCGAGGTGACCGAGCACGTGTTCCTGCTCGGCAAGCAGATCGGCGCCGTGGAAGGTTCGGCCGAGGTGCCAGTCCGAGGTATGCAGCACCCGCATTGCCCAACCATATGTTCGAACGCCGACACACTTGTGGACCCGCGCCAGCGTGTCGGTGGGTTATGGCAATGTGCGCCACGACCCGCCCGCGACGGCAAGGAGCACCCCATGGCCGCAACCGTGATCGCCACCGCAGCGGTCGCGATCGCACTGTTGCTGATCGTCGCCATCGCGGTGGTCTGGCGGCTGTACACCGACAGCGTGCGGCGGGCCGATCTCGCTGCCCGCCAGCTCGGTGCCGAGCGGGCCCGGCTCGATGAGCAGCAGAACGCGTTGCGGCGCTACGAGGTCGCCTTCGCCTCGATCAGGGGCCGGGGGGAACTCGGCGAGCAGGTGCTCGTCGAGACCACCCGCGCACTGGGCCTGCGCGAGGGCATGCACTTCACCGTGCAGGCCGACCTGGCGGGCGGTGGCGCCGCCAAGCCGGACCTTGTGCTGCACGTTGGCGGCGGCCGCAGCGTTCCGGTGGACGCGAAGGCCAGCATGGCGTGCTGGGCCGAAGCGGTGGAGACCGATGATCCGGCCGAGCGGATCGACGCGCTCCGGGTACACGTGCGCAATCTCCGCTCGCGTGCGGCGGAGCTGGCGGGCAAAGGCTACCAGCGCTGGGCCGACGCCATCTACGGCACGATCATGTTCGTGCCCTCGGACGCTGCGGTGGTCGCTGCCCTTGACACCGATCCTGAACTGTTCCGGTGGCTGCTGGACCGCAGGGTCTTCCTGTGCGGGCCGACCGGGTTCGCCGTGGCCGCGTCAGCCGCGCTCTTCGCGGGCAGCGACCGCGCGCTTGCCGAGGACGTCGAGCACATCCGCGCGCAGGCCGCGAGCGCACACCGGGCAGCGGGCAACGCCGTCGATGCGCTCAACCTGTCGAGCACTCATCTGCAGCGCTTCCTGTCCGCGCGGCGCAGGGAACTGGACGCGCTGGAAGGGTTCCGCACCGCGGTCGGTCCGCTGACCGAAGCCGCCGCAAGCCCGTCGCCGGTGGCCGAAATCAGGAGAGGCGATGAGATGGCCGCAAGCTAACGGCTACCGTGTGGACTTGTGACCGCTACGCGCGATCGTGCGAACGATCTTGACAACGACGCTGGGACCGCACGGTGGGATGAGCGCGCCATTGCCGGCAGTGGCCGCGGCTTGCCGTGGTGGGGTGCCGTCATGCTCGGCCTCGGCCTTGCCGTGGTTGGCGCCGCCATCGACATGCAGGTGCAGGACAAGCTCGGCACGCTTTTTCAAGGCTGCTACCTCGCGGGTGCTGTGGCCGCGGTGTGCTGGGTACGCAGAAAGAACCTGTTCGCGCCGATGGTCCAGCCGCCGCTGGTGCTCGCGGTCACGGTCCCAGGGGTCGTGCTGTACGCGTCGGGCATGCCCGGTGACACCGACACCATGGCCCGGATCCTGGCGGTCAGCAATCCGCTGATCAACGGGTTTCCGACGATGGCGGTGACCACGGCGATCACCGTGCTGATCGGCTTGTTCCGCATCATCCGCGAACGGGATCCCGAAGCGGCGGGCCAACGTGCCCCGAGAACCACGACCGCGCCGAGCCGCCCCCGTCCGTCCCGCGACTCGACCGCCATCCCGAAGCGGGCTGCGGACCCGGCGCCCCCGGCAGGCAGGCGCAGGGCAGCCGAGGGCGGCCCGGTACCCCGGAGGGCCCAGCATGCTCAGCGCACGGAGGGCGAGCTGCCCCGCAGGCCCGTCCGCGAAGGGACACCGCCGCCCGCGCAGCGGGCACGGCGCGCGCTGGGCGACCAGCCACCCCCGCCCCCGCCGATCCGCAAACCGCCGCCTCCGCGCGGCCGCCCGTGGGATATCGAAGACGGGCGCTGACGTCGGTGCGCTCAGCTCGGCCGGGTCAGCGCACCGACGACCGCCTCTTGGCCGCGCGCAACTCCGGGGGCAGCGCGAACGCGATCTTCTCGTTCGCCGTGGTGACCTCCGCGACGTCGGACCACCCGCGCTCCGCCAGCCACTCGAGCAGCTCCATCACCAGCACGTCGGGCACCGAAGCGCCGCTGGTCACGCCGATCGTGCCGACCCCGTCCAACCACGACTCGTCGACCTCGCGTGCGTAGTCGATCAGGTGCGAGTCTCGCGCGCCTGCCTGGAGCGCGACCTCGACCAGCCGCTTGGAGTTCGACGAGTTACGGGAGCCGACGACCAGGATGAGATCGCACTCCGGCGCCATCGCCTTGACCGCGACCTGCCGGTTGGAGGTGGCGTAGCAGATGTCGTCGCTGGGCGGGTCGGCGAGCAATGGGAACCGCTCGCGCAGCTGGTCGACGCGCTCCATCGTCTCGTCCACGCTCAGCGTGGTCTGGGACAACCAGACCACCTTCGACGGGTCCCGCACCTGGACCTTGTGCACGTCTTCGGCAGTATCCACGAGTTGCACGCGATCGGGGGCCTCGCCCGCGGTGCCCTCGACCTCTTCGTGCCCTTCGTGACCGATCAGCAGGATGTCGTAGTCCTCGCGGTCGAAGCGGTTGACTTCCTTGTGCACCTTGGTGACCAGTGGGCAGGTGGCGTCGATGGTGCGCAGGTTCCGCTCGGCGGCTTCGGCGTGCACCGCAGGCGAAATGCCGTGCGCCGAGAACACCACGAGCGCTCCCTCCGGAACCTCGGAGGCCTCATCGACGAAGATGACACCGCGTTCACGCAGTGTGTCCACCACGTGCCGGTTGTGCACGATCTCCTTGCGGACGTACACCGGCGGGCCGTACAGCTCGAGGGCCTGTTCAACGGTGATCACCGCACGATCGACGCCCGCGCAGTACCCGCGGGGCTTGGCCAGCAGCACTCGCTTGGGGCGGGCGGCACCTTCTGCTCCTGAGCTCGCTGCAGTCATGACCCCAGGGTACGGCCTGTGCCGCCAGGTCCTCACCGGATGGCGACATGAGTCACCGCACAACAGGCGGCCCTGCTGGGCAGGATGTTCGCCGTGCGGGAGACTAGGGGGCATGAAGTCAATCCCGCTGCCACTTCGCCTCGCCGCAGGACTCGCGGTCAGCGCCGCTGAGCGCGCCAGGGACCTGCCGCGGCAACTCACCGGACTTCCCATCACCGTCGCCAGCCAGTTGCTGCAGTTCTCCATGCGGGTACAGCAACAGGTCACCGAGCTCGCGATCAAAGGCGACGACGCGCTGTCCGGGCTCTACCCGGTCGAGGAGACCCCGAGCTGGGCCACCTTCGACGAGGACGCCTCGTTCGACGAGGAGTCCTTCGGCAATGACCCCCGGTACGACTCGCCGTTCGACCACGCGGCCGCGCAAGCCACGACTGACTTCGCGCTGCCCGAACCCAGGGTGAGCAGCAACGGTCGCCACCCCGATGACTTCACCGGCGAGGTCGCCGAGGAGACAGCGGACAGCGACCCGTGGGCCGAGGAAGAGCGCGCGCTCGCCGAACTGCCCGCGGACGACGAACCGGAGCCGACGCGACCCGAGCAGGCATCCGCGCCGTCCTGGCTGCCGAAATACGCCGAGCTGACCCTCCCCCAGCTGCGCGCCCGGCTGCGCACGTTCACCGAGGACCAGCTCACCGAGTTGCTCGAGCACGAACGTGCGACCACCGACCGGTCGTCCTTCACCGGGATGCTCTCCCGCCGGATCGACAACGTCCGCAAGCAGAGCGAACCAGACCAGACCTCGTGAGCGAAGGCTTGCCCGCACGGGAGGCCGGGGAGCCGGAGCGAGCGACCGCGGAACACCCGTGGCCGGTCCGCACGGTCGCTCGCAAGATCGCCGACTGGATCCACCGGCTCGGCACCGTGTGGGTGGAGGGTCAGGTCACCCAGATCTCGGCCAGACCGGGTACCAGGACGGCGTTCTTGACGCTACGGGACCCGTCCGCGGACGTGTCCCTGTCGGTGACCTGTCCGATGTCCCTGATCAACAGCATCGAGCCGCCCTTGAGGGATGGCGCTCGGGTCATCTTGCACGCCCGGCCCAACTTCTACGTCGGCAGGGGAACGCTGAGCCTGCGGGCATCGGAGATCCGGGCCGTCGGCATCGGAGAACTGCTGGCGCGCATCGAGCGACTGCGCCAACTGCTGCACGCCGAGGGTCTGTTCGCGGCGGAACGCAAGCGCAAGCTGCCGTTCCTGCCCACCGGGATCGGACTGATCACCGGCAGGGCGTCGGCGGCCGAGCGAGACGTGCTGGCCAACGCGCACGCCCGCTGGCCTGCCGTCCGGTTCAAGGTGATCAATACGGCTGTTCAGGGAGCGCAGGCGGTACCGCAGATGCTCACCGCCCTGTCCGCCCTGGACGCCGACCCGGAGGTCCAGGTCATCGTCATCGCCCGCGGCGGCGGCAGCGTCGAGGACCTGCTGCCGTTCTCCAACGAGGCGCTGTGCCGGGCCGTCGCGTCGGCCGGAACGCCGATCGTCAGCGCGATCGGTCACGAGCCTGATCGCCCGCTGCTGGATCACGTGGCCGATCTGCGCTGTTCCACACCCACCGACGCCAGCAAGCGCATCGTGCCCGATGTCGCCGAGGAAACCGCGCGGCTGACCGAGTTGCGTGGCCGCTCCCGTCGGGCGTTGCGCGGCTGGGTGGACAACCAGCGCAAGCTGCTCGACCAGTTGCGCAGCAGGCCGGTGCTGGCCGATCCGCACGGCCCCATCGATCGGCGCGCCGACGAGGTCACCGCCTGCATCGAACGTGCGCGGCGGGCGGCATGGACGGTGCTCGCCACCGAGCAGGCGACGGTGACCTCCGCGCGTGCCAGGCTCACCGCCCTGGGGCCCGCCGCCACCCTGACTCGCGGCTATTCGGTGGTCCAGTACGTCGACGCCGAAGGCAGGAAGACGGTGCTGCGCTCGGTGTCCGAGGTCGCGCGCGGCGCAGCACTGCGAATCAGGGTGGCCGACGGCGCGCTGCACGCGATCGTGGACGGCACCCCGATGGTAGCTTCCGGACAGACCCCGATGGCAGGAGATTGACGACGGTGAGCGAGGACAACGGCCGGCAGAGCGAGGTGGCCGATCTCGGCTACGAAGAGGCGCGCGACCAGCTGATCGAGGTGGTACGCGGCCTGGAGGCAGGTGGGCTCTCCCTGGAGGAATCCCTCGCCCTGTGGGAGAAGGGCGAGGCGCTGGCCAAGGTCTGCGAACGCCACCTTGACGGCGCGCGGCAGCGGATCGACGACGCGCTGTCCTCGGTCGAGGACACCCCCGAGGTTGGCGAAGCCGACTGAGGGAACTCGCCTGCGACCTTCCGGTTGTCAGCCGCGCGGTAGAGGCTCGGCGCGTTGGACGGCCGCCGCGAGCATGCGGAACTCCTGCTCGGTGCCGTCGCCCGCGATCATGATCCGCACGTCGTCGAACGCGGACACCCAGGCCTTCTCCGCTCCACGCCAGGGATATACGGTCCACTGCGTGCCGTCGACCCGCTCGCTGCCCTCCGGGGCCGCCGTGTCCGAATCGCCCTCATCACCGACGATCGCGGCGGCCTGCGCGGAGGACTGCGACAACCGCAGGAAGTGCCCGCCATCGGTCACCCAGCTGACCCGGGCGATCACCGTGGCATCCACCCCGGTGCCCACCGGGGCGGAGTTCGCCGTAGTCGGCCGCCAGCTATCGGGCACAGCAGGCGAACGCAGCGCGAAGTCGGAATGCCGGGCCATCCGGCTCAGCTCCCCCTGTACGTCGACGCTGGGCATGGCGTCCCGGTCCACCGACGGCCTGCCGGGACTGAACTGGCATGAGCCGAACAGCCAGGCGATCGCGCCGACGATGATGGTGAGCACGACCAGCGACCACACCATGTCCCGCATGCCGTGACTCAGCCGCTCCTGCGTTCTCTTGTCCAGCTTGTCCAGCTTCGACTCCTCGCCCACCCGCCTATCGTCTCATCGCGAGTGCGATCTCACGCCGCTGGGACCACCCGCACCCGGCCAGGATCTGAGAGGATCTAAGACGCTCAACGAGGAACGGGAGAGACGATGACCAGCGCCGATCAGTCCGCCACCAGCACCAGCCGCAAGAAGGAGGCCCCGGATCGCAACCTCGCCATGGAGCTGGTCCGGGTCACCGAGGCCGCGGCGATGGCTGCCGGCCGCTGGGTGGGCAAAGGTGACAAGAACGGCGGCGACGGCGCAGCGGTCGACGCCATGCGGCAGCTCATCGGGACCGTGTCCATGCGTGGCGTCGTGGTGATCGGCGAAGGCGAGAAGGACGAAGCGCCAATGCTGTTCAACGGCGAGGCGGTCGGCAACGGCGACGGCCCGGCCTGCGACGTCGCGGTCGACCCGATCGACGGAACCACGCTGATGGCCAAGGGCATGCCCAACGCGCTGGCCGTGCTCGCGGTCGCCGAGCGGGGCGCCATGTTCGACCCGTCCGCGGTGTTCTACATGGAGAAGCTCGCGGTCGGCCCCGAGGCCGCCGATGTGGTGGACATCGCCGCCCCGGTGGCGGAGAACATCCGCCGGGTGGCCAAGTCGAAGCACAGTGACGTCACCGATGTGACCGTGTGCATCCTGGACCGTCCCCGGCATGACCAACTGGTCAAGGAGGTCCGCGCGGCAGGCGCGCGGATCCGGTTCATCTCCGACGGCGACGTCGCGGGCGCGATCGCGGCCGCGCGGCCGATCACCGGCGTGGACATGCTGCTGGGCATCGGTGGCACTCCGGAGGGCATCATCGCCGCGGCGGCGATGAAGTGCCTCGGCGGCACCCTGCAAGGCAGGCTCTGGCCGAAGGACGACGCCGAGCGGGAGAAGGCCATCGCGGCAGGCCACGACCTTGATCGCGTGCTCACCAACGACGACCTGGTCAAGGGCGACAACGTGTTCTTCTGCGCGACCGGCGTCACCGACGGCGACCTGCTGCGCGGCGTGCACTACCGGGCAGGCGGCGCCACCACCCAGTCCATCGTGATGCGCTCCAAGTCGGGAACCGTCAGGATGATCGATGGCTATCACCGGCTCACCAAGCTTCGCGCGTACGCCTCGGTCGACTTCGACGGCCAGCCGGAGGAGGGTGGCCGGATAGTCCCGCCCCTGCCGTAGGCACTTCGGGAGACGCGAGCACGGATGCGACAACGTCGGTGGCTGATCGGGATGCTGGTGTGCGCCGCCACCGTGCTCGCGGTGGTCGTGCCGCAGGCGGCGAACGCGTCCACCCCGGTCATCGTCGGCGGCAGCGACGCCGACCAGGATTACCCGTTCATGGTCTCCATCCAGCGCAACGATGAGCACTACTGTGGCGGTGCCCTTGTGCACCCCGAGTGGGTGCTCACCGCGGCACACTGCGTGCACGCGGTCGCGCCGCGGCACCTCGTCCTGCGGCACGGCAGCCCGACCTGGCGAGAAGGCGGCGAGCAAGCCTCGGTCGCGGAGATCATCGGCCACCCCGATTTCGATTGGGAGAGCCCAGGCGGGGACATCGCCCTGGTCAAGCTTACCGAACCGGCTCAATCGGCACCGATCGAGTTGGGCGCAGACACCGAGGTGGGCACCCGGTCCCGGTTGCTCGGCTGGGGGCAGACCTGCCCGGATCCCGGCTGCGGCCCGCCGTCGGACACGCTCAAGCAGTTGGACGCCGAAGTGATCGACCCTGCCGAGTGTGCCGACATCGATGCCGAGACGGAGCTGTGCACCGGCAATTCCGATGAGGACTCCGGCGTCTGCTACGGCGACTCGGGCGGCCCGCAGATCATCCGGCACGGGGAAGGCTGGCAGCTGATCGGCATCACGAGCAGGCCGGGCTATGCGGAGCCCACCTGCGCGAAGGGACCCTCGATCTACACCAACGCGGTGGCCTACACCGACTGGATCACCGAGAACACCGGGGGCACCGCGGACCTCGCGCCCTGATGCACCGGCCAAGGCCGTCGTCAGCATCGGTGCGGGACGAACGCTGTCGGCGGCCGGGAAGGTCCCCACTACATGTCGCTCGAATGCCCGGGGAACAAGTGCGCCTCTGGATTGAGCACGACCGCGATGTTGTTGACCGCGGTCGCCGCCTCGCCGAATCCGGTGGCGATCAACTTGACCTTGCCCGGATAGGCGGCCACATCGCCTGCCGCGAACACCCGCTCGCGGGCGGTGGCCATCGTGCTGTCCACGCTGACCGACCGGTGATCGATTTTCAATCCCCACGACTCGATCGGGCCGAGGTCGGCGGTGAATCCCAGGGCGGCCACCACCGTGTCTGCAGGCAGCACGATCCGCTCGCCGTCCTTGGTAACGATCTCGATGCCGGACAGTGCCCCGTCCCCGCGGAGTTCGGTGACCTCGGCATCGGTGATGATGCGCGTGCCGAGGTCGCGGGCCTGCCGCACGATCGCTTCCGCCGCACGGAAGCGGGCCCTGCGGTGCACCAGCGTGACGCTCTTGGCGATGGGGTTCAGGGCGAGCACCCAGTCGAATGCGGAATCACCACCGCCGACCACGACCACATGCTGATCGCGGTGGACTTCCAGCGAAGGCACGAAGTGCACCATGCCCCGGCCGAGCCATCCGTCACCTGCCGGCAGCGGCCGCGGCGTGAATTCGCCGATGCCCGCAGTGATCAGCACTGCTCCCGCGCGCACCACGTCCCCACCGTCGAGCCCGACCTCGAGGCCGCCGCCGATCTCGGCAAGGGTGGTGGCCTTCCTGCCCAGCAGGTAGGTCGGATCGCCCTGGTCGGCCTGCTTGACCAGGGCGTCGACCAGGTCCCTGCCGAGCACCGCGGGGAACCCGGCGACGTCGTATATCTGCTTCTCGGGATACATCGCGGTAATCTGCCCGCCCGGCTCGGGCAGCGAGTCCACAATGGCCGTGGACAGCCCACGGAACCCCGCATAGTAGGCAGCGAACAGGCCAGTCGGACCCGCCCCCACGATCAGCAGGTCAACCTCGACACGCTCCGCTGAGCCCATGCGCCCAGATTAGCTCCCGAAGGTGCACTCTGGCCG
>JBOHER010000359.1:0-10330 GCA_050701115.1 Haloechinothrix sp.
TCGCGGTGTCGCCGTAGCGCCTGATGCGCAGCGGCCGGTAGCGCTCCGGCCAGCCGATGTCACCGTCCCGCAGTGCACGCTCGACCACGATCAGCCCGCCCGGTGCGATCCACCCGCCCTCGGCCAGTGACCGCAGCACCCCGCTCAGTTCGATGTTGGACAGCGCATACGGCGGATCGGCGAGCACGACGTCGAACCGCGTGGCCGCGCCTTCGGCAACCACCACTTCGACTTTGCCCTGCCGCACCGTGCCACCGAGTGCGAGGGAGCTGACATTCCCGCGAAGAACCTCGGCGGCGCGCCGGTCGGCCTCGATGAAATACGCATCGGAGGCTCCCCGGGAGAGTGCCTCCAGACCGAGCGCGCCCGACCCGGCGTACAAATCAAGCACCCGGGCGCCGGCCAGCTCATGTCCGGCATCAAGCGCGCTGAACAGTGCCTCGCGCACCCGCTCGGAGGTCGGCCGGGTGCCGCCCGCAGGCACCCGCAATCGCCTGCCGCCCGCGACGCCGGCCACGATCCTGGTCATGTCCGCATCCTGCCGCATGTGAGATGCCGTGCGTTCTTCACCGGGACCTGGTAGCCGGGTCACCCGGCCTCGGTATTCTCGACGTTCCCACCCCACCGCTGATCGGTGAGCCCATTAGGAGAGCTGCGTGTCGGAACCTCGGGTCAGGCGAGCCGAGATAGCGGTCGAACAGGCCCATGTGGATCAGGTGCACGCGCGGCTCGCCGAACTGCGCGCGCAGGCCGAGGCCATGCGCAGCAAGGGGTACGAACTCGGCCACGGGGCAGCACGGGAAGCCGTCTTCGAGCAGGCATCCATGCTCTTCGAGCGCGACATGATGGTCTTCCACGCCACTCAGACGCTGCAGACGCTCGACGCGGAGTACGAGGGCCTGATCTTCGGCAGGCTCGACCACACGAATCAGGAGACGACCTACGTCGGGCGTCTCGGCATCCGCGACGCCGAGTTCGACAACCTGGTCACCGACTGGCGCGCCCCGGCGGCGGCCCCGTTCTACCAGGCCACCGCCGAGGACCCGATGGAGGTGGTCCGGCGTCGGGTCATCAGGTGCTCGGGGCAGACCGTGCTGGATCTGGACGACGACGTGCTGATAGCGCACGCCGTCGACGGGAGGATGAACATCGTCGGTGAGGGCGCCCTGATGGCCGCACTGGGGCGTGCCCGCGGCGAGAAGATGCGCGACATCGTCGCGACCATCCAACGGGAGCAGGATGAGGTGATCAGGGCGCCCTGGCGCGGCGTCACCGAGATCACCGGCGGGCCTGGCACCGGAAAGACCGCGGTGGCCCTGCACCGCACTGCCTACCTGCTCTACCGGCACCGCAAGCAACTCGGCGGCGCAGGGGTGCTGGTGGTCGGGCCGTCCGGAGTGTTCACCAACTACATCTCCCGCGTGCTGCCCTCGATGGGTGAGACCACGGTCGAGTTGCGCGCCCTCGGCGACGTGCTCGACGGGCTCATCGCCGAGCAGCAAGATCCGGCACCGGTCGCGGCGGTCAAAGGATCACTGCGGATGCGCAAGGTGTTGCTGCGGGCGATGCGCGACACCCCTCCCGGTGCGCCGACCGAGATGCGCATCGTCTACCGGGGCGAGGTGCTCAAGCTCAACGCCGCCGCGCTGGAACAGGTGCGCAAGCGGGTGCACGCAGGCGGCGGCCCGCCCAACCGATCGCGGGTGCGGGCCGCCGAGGCGCTACTCGCAGCGCTGGCCGACCTGGCTGAGTCGCACGCGCGAGCGGACGGCACCTCGTTCGACCGGGCAGCCCTTGTCACCGAACTCGGCGAGCGGATCGACTTCCATCGATTCCTCGTCGTCTGGTGGCCGGTGTTGTACCCGGCGGAGGTGCTGAGCTGGCTCGGCGACGAGCAACGGCTGGCTCGTGCCGCCAAGCGGGTGCTGCACTCCCACGAGATCAGCATGCTCGCGGCATCCTTCGCCGACCGCGCATCCGGACATTCGGTCGCCGACATCGCGCTGCTCGATGAACTGCGGGTGCTGGTCGGCAAGCCGAAGCGCCGCAGGACCGCACCCGAGCCATCGGCCACCGGGTCGCCGAACGGGCGGCACCGGCCGCAACACTACGACGAGTACTCGCACGTGGTCGTCGACGAGTCGCAGGATCTGTCCCCTATGCAGTGGCGCATGGTCGGCAGACGCGGCAAGTACGCCAGCTGGACCGTTGTCGGCGACCCGGTGCAGAGCTCATGGCCGGACCCCGATGAGGCGGCTCAGGCTGCGGCGGCCGCGTTCGGCGCCAGTGCCGCCCGCAGGCGGTTCACGCTGCGCACCAACTACCGCAACTCGGCGGAGATCTTCGACCTGGCTGCCCGGACGGTCGACGGGCATGCCGAACCTGCTCAGCTGCCGCTGGCCGTGCGACACACCGGAGTCCCGCCGCAGATTCGGGACATCGACCGGTCCGCGATGGAGGAGTCGGCGCTGTCGGCCGTGCACGAACTGCTCGGCGCGGTCGACGGAACGATCGGCGTGCTCAGCTCGATGGACCGGGTCGCCGAGGTGGAGAAGTGGATGTCCACGGTGGCCGACGAGCGGCTCAAGATCGTCGGCAGCCTCGACGCAAAGGGACTGGAATACGACGCCGTGGTGCTCATCGAGCCGACCGAATTGATCAGTGAATCCACTACGGGCAGGCGGGTGCTCTATGTGGCGCTGACCCGCGCCACCCAACAACTCATCGTGCTGGCATCAGACCCAGCCTGGCTGCCCACCCAGCCGTGACCCCGTGGGAAAGTCGCAGGCGACTGTCCCACGCTGCTCAGCTACCCACGCGGATGCCGACGCGGGTGGACTGAACTCGGCCGCGCAGCCGGGTCTTCTTGTACTGCCGCCAGTGCGCGCGCTCGCCGGGGGTGGCCGCCTCCACCGCACAGATGGACACCGCGACATGGCCGGGAACCGACTTGGCCAGCTCGGTCAGCCGGGCAGCCTCGTTCACCGGGTCTCCGATGACGGTGTACTCGAATCGGCTCTCCGCGCCCACGTTGCCCGCGACCGCGGGCCCCGCGGACACCCCGACGCCCGCGGAGAGCTCGGGCACCTCCTCCTCGAGCCGCTCGATCATCGACCGCGCGGCGGCCAGAGCCTTGCCGGGGGCGTCCTCCAGGTCAGCGGGCGCACCGAAGATCGCCAGCGCCGCATCTCCCTGGAACTTGTTGACGAATCCGTCGTGGCCGTGCACCTCATCGACCACCACCGCGAAGAACCGGTTGAGCACCTCGACCACCTCGGTCGGCGGGCGGGTGGCCGCGAGCCGGGTGGAGCCCACCACGTCCACGAACAACACCGCGACGTCCCGGACCTCGCCACCGAGTTCGACCTGCTGAGTCATGGCCACCTCGGCCACGTCCTCACCGACATGCCTGCCGAACAGATCCTTCAACCGTTCCTGCTCGCGCAACCCGGCGAGCATGCGGTTGACCCCGGCTTGCAGCTCGCCCAGCTCCGTGCCGTCGAACACCAGCACCTCGGCGTCCAGGTCACCGCGCTCCACCTTCGCCAACGCCGCACGCACGGTCCGCATCGGCGCGGTGGTGGCTCGCGTGGTGAGCAGGGTGAGGACGAAGCCGAACACCAGTGTCGCCGATCCGAGCCCCAGCACGGTGATCACCAGTCGACCCAGCGTCACCTCGTCGCGGAACAACGCGGTGATCGCCACCAGCATCAGGCCGACGACGGGCGCGGCGGATCCGACGCCCCAGAAGAACAGCGTCCTGATGGTCACCCCCACCACCAGCCGTCGCTGCGGCGGGCCGGTGGACAACGCACGCGCCGCGATCGGCCGCAACGCGAACTCGCTGAGCAGGTACGCAATGGCGCAGGTCACCGTGCCACTGAGGATGATGCTGAACGCGACCTTCGGCACGATCTCGGGCTCGGCGAACGCGTAAAGCGTGGTGAACAACAGCAACCCGCCGAACCAGAAGGACGCCTGCATGAGGGTGAACTCGGCTGGCAACCGCAGCGTCGAGCGACGCTGCCGGTCGTCGAAGTCGGCGCCCTCGGTCACCCAGCGCAACACCCGTAGGCCCCGGACGAGGCCCCACACGGTCACGGCGATCCACGAGAAAGAGATGTAGACGGGCACCGCGACGAAGTTGATCAGCGCGAGGTCCCTGGTGAATACCGGGGGCCCGGGCATCACCAGGGTGACCAGGATGATGGCGAGCCCGGCCCCGACCGAGTTCGCTATCAGCAGCGAGCCCGCGAGCAGCCACCGCACGCGAATCCCCAGGCGAGTGCCTTCTTCGTTGCCCGACCCGAGCAACCATGAGCCGAACGGGTGCTCCCGCAGCACACGGTCCTCGGAAGGCATTGCCCGCTCCTTGCTCGGCGCGCTTACCGGGTCGATTCCCGGCCGGACTGCGCTCCTCCCTCGCTGACGCTCGGTCGATGCTCGCCCGGCCTTCATCTCCCTAGCCGAGCTCGACGAGGAGGTCGCCGCCCTCGACCTGTTGCACGGCGTTGATCGCCAGTCGGGACACCGTGCCCGCCTTGGGCGCGGTGATCGCCGCCTCCATCTTCATGGCTTCGATGGTGGCAACAGTAGCGCCGGACTGCACAGAGTCGCCTTCGGACACGGCCAGTGTGACCACGCCCGCAAAGGGCGCCGCGACGTGATTCGAGTTCGTTTTGTCGGCTTTCTCGGCCGCGGGGAAATCGGACGCGATGGAGCGGTCGCGCACCGAGATGGGGCGCAGTTGCCCGTTCAGCGTGGACATGACGGTCCGCATGCCGCGTTCGTCGGCCTCACCGATGGCTTCCAGTTCGATGAGCAGCCGCACCCCGGGTTCGAGGTCGACGGCGTACTCCTCGCCGGGCCGCAACCCGTAGAAGAAGTCCTTGCTGGCCACCACGCTGGTGTCGCCGTAGGCCTCCCGATGGGCTTCGAACTCCCGGGTCGGGGCGGGGAACAGCAGCCGGTTCAGCGTCGCCCTGCGCTCGACTTCCAGACCGGCACGATCCGCCGAGGACAGCTCAGCCACCGGCTTGGCCTCGGCGCGGCCCTCCAGGGCCCTGGTGCGAAACGGCTCCGGCCAACCACCTGGCGGGTCGCCGAGCTCACCGCGCAGAAACCCGATCACCGAGTCGGGGATGTCGAACTTGCCCGGCTCGGCTTCGAAATCGGCCGGGGACACCCCGGCGCCGACCAGGTGCAGCGCCAGGTCGCCGACCACCTTCGAGGACGGCGTGACCTTCACCAGATGGCCGAGGATGTTGTCGGCGGCGGCGTACATCGCCTCGATCTCCTCGAACCGGTCCCCCAGCCCGAGCGCGATGGCCTGGGTGCGCAGGTTGGACAACTGCCCACCGGGAATCTCGTGGTGATAGACCCGTCCGGTCGGCGCGGCCAGCCCGGCCTCGAACGGCGCGTAGATCTTGCGCACGATCTCCCAGTACGGCTCGAGGTCACCCACCGCCTGCAGGTCCAGACCGGTGGGCCGATCCGAGTGATCGGTGGCGGCCACGATCGCCGACAACGACGGCTGGCTGGTGGTGCCCGCCATCGAGGCCACCGCCCCGTCCACGGCGTCCGCCCCGGCCTGCACCGCGGCCAGATAGGTCGCCAGCTGACCGCCCGCGGTGTCGTGGGTGTGGATATGTACCGGCAGGTCGAACTCCTTGCGCAGCGCCGACACCAACCTGACCGCCGCGGGCGCCCGCAACAACCCGGCCATGTCCTTGATCGCCAGCACATGCGCACCGGCGGCCACGATCTGCTCGGCCAGCTTCAGGTAGTAGTCAAGGGTGTAGAGCTTCTCCGCCGGATTGGACAGATCCGAGGTGTAGCACAGCGCCACCTCGGCCACCGCCGTGCCGGTCGCCCGCACCGCCTCGATCGCCGGGCGCATCTGCTCGACGTCGTTGAGCGCGTCGAAAACCCGGAAGATGTCGATCCCGGTGGCGGTGGCCTCATCCACGAACGCGGTGGTCACCTCGGTCGGATAGGGGGTGTAGCCGACCGTGTTGCGGCCCCGCAGCAGCATCTGCAGGCAAATGTTGGGCACCGCCGCCCGCAACGCGGCCAGCCGCTCCCACGGGTCCTCGGCCAGAAACCGCAACGCCACATCGTAGGTCGCCCCACCCCAGCACTCCAGCGATAACAACTGCGGCAAGGTGCGGGCCACCGTCGGCGCCACCGCCAGCATGTCTTTGGTGCGCACCCGGGTCGCCAACAGCGACTGGTGCGCGTCCCGGAAGGTGGTGTCGGTGACACCGAGAGTTGGCGAGTCCCGCAACCACCGGGCGAACCCCTCCGGGCCAAGTTCGGTCAGCCGCTGCTTCGACCCCGCGGGCGGCTCCGCCGTATCCAGCGCGGGCAGCTTGCTCAGTGGGTCGACCAGCCGTGGCCGTTCGCCGTTCGGCCGGTTCACCGTCACATCCGCCAGATATGTCAACACCTTGGTGCCCCGGTCGGCCGAATGCCGCGCCGTGAGCAGGTGCGGACGCTGCTCGATGAACGACGTCGTCACCCGGCCCGCCCGGAAGTCTGGATCGTCCAGCACCGCCTGCAGGAACGGAATGTTGGTCGCCACCCCCCGGATCCGGAACTCGGCGACCGCGCGGCGCGCCCGGCCCACCGCGGTGGCCAGATCCCGGCCCCGGCAGGTCAGCTTCACCAGCATCGAGTCGAAATGCGCGCTGATCTCCGTCCCGGCGAACGCCGTCCCGCCGTCGAGGCGAATCCCAGACCCGCCCGGCGAGCGATACCCGCTGATCATCCCGGTGTCCGGGCGGAACCCGTTGGCCGGATCCTCAGTGGTGATCCGACACTGCAACGCCGCCCCGCGCAGATAAATCGCATCCTGGGTCAGGCCCAGGTCGGCCAGCGTCTGCCCCGCCGCGATCCGCAACTGCGACTGCACCAGATCCACATCGGTGACCTCCTCGGTCACGGTGTGCTCCACCTGGATCCGCGGGTTCATCTCGATGAAAACGTGGTTGCCGTGCTCGTCCAGCAGAAACTCCACGGTGCCCGCATTCCGGTAGCCGATCTGCCGGGCGAACGCCACCGCGTCGGCACAGATCCGATCCCGCAACTCCGGATCCAGGTTCGGCGCCGGGGCCAGTTCGATCACCTTCTGGTGCCGACGCTGCACCGAGCAGTCCCGCTCGTAGAGGTGGATGACGTTGCCCTGCCCGTCGGCCAGGATCTGCACCTCGACATGCCGCGGATTGACCACCGCCTTCTCCAGGAACACCGTAGGATCACCGAAGGCCGACTCGGCCTCCCGCGCCGCCGCTTCGATCGCCTCGGCCAATTGAGCCGGCTCGGACACCCGGCGCATACCCCGGCCACCACCCCCGGCCACCGCCTTGACGAACAGCGGAAAACCGATCCTCTCGGACGCCGCGACCAACTCGTCCGCATCCGACGACGGCACCGACGACCCCAGCACCGGGATCCCCGCCGCCTTCGCCGCGGCCACCGCGCGCGCCTTGTTCCCGGTCAGCTCAAGGATCTCCGCACTGGGGCCGACGAACGTGATCCCGGCTTCCTCGCAGGCAGTGGCGAGATCCGGATTCTCCGACAGGAAGCCATACCCGGGATACACCGCGTCCGCGCCCGATTTCCGCGCCGCCCGCACGATCTCGTCCACCGACAGATAGGCCCGCACCGGGTGACCCGGCTCGCCGATCTCATAGGCCTCGTCCGCCTTCAACCGATGCAACGAGTTCCTGTCCTCGTGCGGAAACACCGCGACAGTGCCCAACCCCAGCTCATAACCCGCACGAAACGCCCGAATCGCGATCTCGCCACGGTTGGCGACGAGCACCTTGCCGAACATGCCCGAACCTTCCCATCCTCCGATTACTGAATCGGTTCTGTACGCTACCTGCTCGATCCCGTCGGCCGGTACCGCCCTTGGCCAACTCAAATCAGCTCTTCTCCAGGTACTCGGCGCTGTCCGGATTCACCAGATCGGCGACCAGATGCGCGAGGCCGAGGTGGTCACCCAATGACGGGTCCTCGGCGATGATCAGGCGGGCCTGCTCCCGCGCGTCGGCGATCAGGACCTCGTCGGCCAGCAGCGAGAGCAGCTTCAGCCCGGATCGTTTGCCCGACTGCGCCGCGCCAAGGATGTCGCCCTCCCTGCGCAACTCCAGATCCTTACGGGACAGCTCGAATCCGTCCAAAGTCGACGCCACCGCGTCCAGCCGTTCCCGCGTGTCCGTTCCATCCAGCGCCTCGGTCACCAGCAGGCACAGGCCGGACACATCGCCCCGGCCGACCCGGCCGCGCAGCTGGTGCAGCTGGCTCATCCCGAAGCGGTCGGCGTCCATGATCACCATCGCGGTGGCATTGGGTACGTTCACGCCGACCTCGATCACCGTCGTCGCCACCAGCACATCCACCCTGCTCGCCGCGAACGCACGCATCACGGCGTCCTTGTCGTCGGCGGGCATCCTGCCGTGCAGCACGCCGACCCGTAGCCCGGCCAAGGGCCCGGCCTCGAGCTCTGGCGCCACGTCGAGCACCGCGAGCGCCGGGCGCTTGTCGCCTGCGCCTGCGGCGGGCGGTTCGTCACCGATCCGTGGGCACACCACATAGGCCTGGTGCCCCTTGCCCACCTCCTCGCGCACCCGCTGCCACACCCGATCCAGCCAGGCAGGCTTCTCGGCGACCGGAACCACCGTGGTGGAGATGGGCGAGCGCCCGGCAGGTAGTTCGCGCAGCGCGGAGATCTCCAGATCGCCGTACACCGTCATGGCCACCGTGCGCGGAATCGGTGTCGCGGTCATCACCAGCACGTGCGGACTGGTGAAATCCCGGCCACGGGAACGCAGCGCGTCCCGCTGCTCGACCCCAAATCGATGCTGTTCGTCCACGACGATCAGGCCCAGATCGGCGAAGGACACCGATTCCTGGATGAGGGCGTGCGTGCCCACCACGATTCCGGCCGCACCACTCGCGGCGTCCAGCAATGACCGCTTACGCTGCTTGGCCGACAGCGACCCGGTCAGCAACGTCACCTTGGTCGCGTGCTCGGCCGCGTCGAGCTCGCCCGCGCAGCCGAGTTCGCCGAGCATCTCTCGCAGCGAACGGGCGTGCTGGGCGGCCAGCACCTCGGTGGGGGCCAGCATCGCCGCCTGCTTGCCCGCGTCGACCGCCTGCAGCATCGCCCGCAACGCGACCACCGTCTTACCGCTACCCACCTCGCCCTGCAGCAACCGGTTCATCGGGTGTTCCTGGGACAGGTCACGGGTGATCACTTCGCCAACCGCTCGCTGCCCTTCGGTCAGGGCGAACGGCAACCGCGCAGCAAAGTCGTCGAGCAGACCGCCGCCGGTCCGGGGGCAGGCAGGCGCCGCACGGGAGATCGCCGACATCCTGCGCTCGGCGAAGATCAGCTGGATGGCCATCGCCTCGTCCCACTTGAGGCGGTCCCGCGCGATGTCCAGTGCTTCCCAGTTCATCGGGCGGTGGATCTGCCGCAGTGCGGGCTCCAGATCGAGCAGCTCGAACTTCTCCCTGAGCTCCTGCGGCATCGGGTCCTCGTCGACCTCGAAGATGTCGAGGACCTGCTGCACGCACTTGGCGATCGACCAGGTCGGCAGGCCTTCGGCCGCCGGGTACACCGGGATGATCTCGGCGGCGAACTCGCGCGCGGCGGACTGGCTCGCGCCCTCCTCGAGCAACTCGAACTCCGGGTGCGCCAGCTGGAGCTTGTGCTGGAACGCGGTCACCTTGCCTGCGAACAGCCCGATCCTGCCCGGCCGCAGTTGCTTCGCGAGCCCTGCGGCCCGGTTGAAGAACGCGCAGTTCAGCTGCCGTGTGCCGTCGGTGATGGTCAGCTCGAGGATGCTGCCTCGGCGATTACGCATCTGACGAACGTTGGCGCTGACGATCTTGGCCATCACCGTGACGTGCTCACCGAGTTCCAGACCGGCGATGTTGGTCAACTCGCCGCGCTTGGCGTAGCGCCGAGGGTAGTGCCGGAGGAGATCACCGACCGTGCTGATGTCCAGCGCCTTGGCCAGTGCCTTAGCCGACTTCGCGCCGACCAGCGGCGTCAGTTGATCACGCAGACCCGCCACGTTCGTTACTCCACTCCGATCGTCAGCACGCTGTGCGTCTGTCCGCCTTGGTACGCGGTGAACTCCACCTCCGGGTGTGCGGCGCGCAGCCGGTGCCCGATCGCCTCGTCGATGTCCCTTGGTGCCCGGGTGCCGAGGAGCAGGGTGACCAGTTCGCCGCCCGCGGACAGCATCCGCTCCAGCACCGTCATCGCGGCGTCGGCCAGGCCCTCCTCGGACGCCCCGGCCGAGGAGATGAGCAC
>JBOHER010000360.1:0-30881 GCA_050701115.1 Haloechinothrix sp.
GTGTCTTATTCATAAGTCGGGCTATTCACCACGGCGCGCTCACCTCAATCACGCCCCTCACCTGCAGTCAGTCGTCGCGAGCCACCCTCCGGGCGGCCCCCGCCAACTGACTTGTGAATAACCCTCCCTGTGACAATAGAAACCGGACGTGATCCTGGTAATAGGTCGAGAGAACGAAGCTCTCGGCTAGGTTGGTGTCCTCAGCACAATCCCTCGCGTATCGCTTTGCCGACCGCCTCGGCCCTGGTGCTGACCCCGAGCTTGCGCATCACGCCGGCCAGGTAATCCTTGACCGTGTGGTGGCTCAGGTGCAGACGCTCACCGATGCCTCGATTGGTCAGGCCATCGGCAACCAGATTGAGTACCGCGATCTCCTTGGCCGACAAGGATTCCCGTGGGGTCAGCACCGCCGCGGCCAGGCGCGCGTCCACCAGAAGCGCGCCGCGCGCCACCTCCCGCAACTGCCGGCAGATCTCGGCCGAGGCACTGGCCTTGATCAGCACCCCGCTCGCTCCCGCTCGCACGGCCGCCGCAGCGGCCCGCGGCTCCTCGAAGCTGGTCAACAGCGCGATCTTCAACCCTGGATACCGGCGGCGCGCCTCGCCGATGAGGGAGACGCCCGACTGTTCGCCGAGCCGCAAATCAACAACCAGCAGGTTCACCTCGTGTGCGGCGCGGAAACTCAGGGCCGAAGGCGCGTCCACGAAGGTGCCGACGACGTTCATCGCCCTCCGGTGCAGCGCACGAGCCAGTCCTTCGAGCACGAGCGGATGATCGTCGACCAGGACCACCCTGGGCTCATCCCCGGTGCCGTCATCGTCGACCTCCACGACCCACGAGGTCCTCGTCTCAGCCCGAATGCCATCGAGCACGCCCAAATCGGCGGTGTGCACCCCGTCGCGATACAGATCGAACACCAGCGATCGGATGGAATTCGACCCGCTGTCGAGTCGGGCGGCCACCCTCGTGAGCAGTGTCCGAACCGGATCGGGCAGGTCGGCGGAGCTGAGCAGTTCGTCGACATCAAGTCGCGTGGTGAACAGGTCCTGGAGGACCCCGTCGTGTAACTCGGCCGCGAACGCCCGCTGGGCCGTCGCGGTCGGCTGCCCGGTCCACCGGTCTTCGACCGTCGTGATCGACAGCAGAATCACCCACCTTTGGTCGCGTTCGTGTAGCAGGTCACGCTAGGCGCGGGGAGCGGGGCCTGCTTCGTTACCACAGACCAAAGAACCGCGGGGCATTTGTGCCGACGGCTAACCCTCCAGGTCAAGCCGGTGGTTGGAGTACCGCCGCGCCCAGCCAATGGCAGGCGGTCAGGGCGAGTTCGATCTCCATCCGGCCGTCCCGAATCGGGTGGCCGAGTTCCTCTTCGGCCTTCCGCACCCGGTACTGGACCGAATTCTTGTGCAGCGTCAACTCCGTGGCCGCAGAGGTATAACTGCCGCCAACGGACAGAAAGACTCGCAGTGTTTCCCGCATCCGTGCGTGCGGCTGATCACCGATCGCAAGCTTGCCGAGGGTGTCGATGACCCACGATCTGGTCGCCGGAAGATCGGAGCACAGCAGCGCGATCGGGCCAACCTCAGCGAAGAAGGTCACCGAAGCGACCTCCTTCCCGGCAATCAGCGCGACTGCCTGCGCCTGCCGCGCCTGCAGGTGTGTGCGACGAAATCCATCGACGTTCGCCGCAGGCTGACCGACGGCAACATTGATGTCGAGACCGGACGATGCGACCGCTGAGGAGATCCTCGCCGTCGTCGGTTCCGCGGCGTTGCGGTCAAGCGGCAGCCACGCCCAGCCAGTGGTCTCATCGCTGGGCACGAACAGTGGGCGTCCCGTGCAGTCGAGGCGTTCGCCCAGGTCCCTGGCGAATCGCTCGAAACCGGAGATTCGGTCGGCGCGAGAAGCCTGCTCCGCCGCCCACATGACCACGCCGACGTGACGCTGGTGCATCAACCGGTAACCGAGAGCCTCCTCGGCGTCCGCGACGACAACGACGTCCTCGTCCAGCAGTTCACGTATGCGCGCTGCCCGGATCGCGCTGCGATTCTGCAGCCAACGCTCACGCTCGTCCTCATAGACGCCGAGCACCCGCTGCGACACCCGGTCGATGTAGGCGAAGCTGATACCCACGATGCGTTGCGCAACTTCGGCCGCCAGCTCGGGATCTCCACCCCGCAACTCATCGAACGCGCGCTGCAGAAAGGAATCCTGCCCGAGTCGATACGCCCGGATGAGGGCGTCCACCGCGATTCCGTTCTGCGCGAGGCGCCGGGCATACTCGACGGCAGCAGAAGGCACTTCGACCCGCTCGACGTCGATTCCGTGCTGCAGCATGTGCAAGATCGTCTCGACGTTGCCCTCGATACTCGCCCCGAGCAGCTGAATGAGACGCTCGTCGTCACCGAGTTGGTAGATTTCGGTGGACAGCCGGTCGCGCAGCATCCTGGTGAGCGGGCCAAACTCCCGGCTCAACACAGTTGCGACAGCGGCGACCCCCTCCGCCACGACGGCGGAGCGGTCGACCTTGACCCCATGCTTCTCCCGCATCAACTGAGCGTAGAACCCACGGCGTGAATCGTCAGGTCCCCTCACCGACCGAATCGTGCACGGAGAATACCGGCGAGCGCTCCCACCGCCAGCGCCGCGCAGAAAGTCAGCGATACCTGCACCACATCTCGGCCCGCCTCGTTCAGCAGGACAAGCGGAAGAACCAGCAGGTAGGCAAAGACGGCAGCCACCGCCCCGTGCAGGGCGGGCAGTCGTGCCCCGCCGATGCGCATACCGGCGACGCCGAACGCCAGCACGGCGATCAGGGTCAGCCAGACAGCGCCGAGCAGCGGCACGGCCACCGCAGCGACGGGCGCCAGCAATCCGCCGACCACCAAGATGCTGAAGCCCACTGACGCGCCACGGACGGCCGCCACCGGATCGATTCCCTCGAACCAGGTAGCCACGCGCGAATGGACTTCTTCAGCGGGATGTGAACGTGATGGCATCAGTGCCCTCTCCTCCTCCGGGTTCTACCGCCGGACGTCGGCTCACCGGAACCGAGCCGCCACATCCGCTACCTCGCGTTTCGTGGACAGACCGATGCAACGCCGATCGCAGTGTTCTCGATGGTTGGCCCTCGTCGGCCGGCACGGATCGGATCACAGCAGGCTCACCACCCCGGCCACGGCGAACAGGACCGCGACCGCGTGACAGGCGAGGCCTCCCCGCCGGAGCACCGTCGTGCGATGCCGCTTCTCCCCCTCCGGCATTGCTTGTGGTGCAAGGGTTTCGGCGTTGCGCCGACCCCAACTCCCGAGCAGAGTGAGCCCTACGGCGAGCAGCGCCAGGATCGTGGTACTCATCGTGGCGGCTCCTCTTCGGCCTCCGACTCGCCTGGCACACCTGCACCGGTCGGGGGAACCGCGTCCGGATCGGCGGGCCGGTAGTCATCGGCGTAGCGCACGTCGGCCGCGCGGATCTGATCACTGAGCCACGCCCGCCAGGTCGCGGTCGCCTTCTCCAGCGTGAGCTGTTCCTTCAGCTGGTCTTCGACCTGCGAGAAGTCGGCAGGAACCGATGGCACGATTCGCACCACCTTGCCTACGTTCCAGCCGAACTGGTTGCGCACCGGACCGAACACCGCGCCCGGCTTGGCGTCGAAGGCGGTCGACCCGTAGTCCTTCTCCAACTGGGATTGGCTGAGCTCACCGAGCGATCCGCCTTCGTTTTTCGTGCTGCTGTCAAGGCTGCGCTGCTGGGCGAGCGTTGCGAAATCAGTGCCACCGCGCAGCCGGCTGACAAGTTGGTCGGCCTGCTCTCGGCTGGACACGACGATGTTGGCGATCTGACGTCGTTCCGGGGTCGCCAGCTGCTCGCGCCGTTCGGCGAACGCATCGACGACTTCCTTGTCCGTCACGGAAGCACCCTCGGTGATCTTGTTGAACAGTTGGTTCACCGCGAGCTGCCGCTTGATCTCGGTCAGCACCGCCTGCTCGTTGGTGCCCGCCGATCCCAGCGCTTCGATGAACTTCTCCCGGGCCTGCGGGCCCTCGCCCAGTTGCTGGGCGATGAACTTCGACAAGGTGTCCCGCGCGGTCTTGTCCGCGATCACCACGTTGTTGTCCGCGGCGGCCCGATCGAGGATGAGGCTCATCGCCGCCGCCTTGGCCGAGTCCTTGCGGAAGGCCGCGAGTTTGTCCGGCTCCCTGGGTACCTGCACACCGTAGAGCGCGCGCAGTGTGTCGACCTTGCCGTTGAGTTGGTCGATCGTCACGACCTCGTCGCCGACGCGGAACGCGGCATCGTCGGGCAGGGTGTTCTGCTGGTACCACAGGAAACCGCCAACGCCCCCGCCGAGCAGCACAATGAGGATCACGACAAGAATCGCCCGGCCGCGCCCGCTCGCCGGGATGATCCGGCGAGTTCGGCCGACGCCTGGGACCTCTGTCTCGGCCACGTCAACCTCTTCGAGTTCATCGAGTTTCGATGTCATCAGCGCACTCCCACTACGTACTTCTCGTTCATTTCCACTGAGGCTTTCGGAGCCGAGTCCTCGACCGACCCAACGTCCGGTCCGGCAAGGTCGGGCCGAACCGTCAACCACGTCACCAGCCGGGCAGCGAGGTAGGACAGCAGCACCGATCCCGCGAGCAGCAGACCGAATTCCCTGATCACCGCGAGCTGCGAGACGGCGAGGACCGCATAACCGGCCATCGAGGCCGCCGTGGCCAGCACGACGGAGCGACGCAGCGCTAGATTGTTCTTCCCGGTGGCCGCACTCAGCAGCACGGTGAACTCGCAGGCGACCGCAGCGGTCAGCGAACCGAGGGCAACCGTCACCGGGCTGAGCGGGATGCCCAGCGCCGCCAGTCCAGCCAATGCGGCCCCGGTGGCGATAATCGCGGCCGCGATGGCCCTGACCGCGTCGATCCGGCGGCGTAGCCCCATCGCCAGTACAGCACCCGCGGCCACAATGCCGAGCACGTTGCTGGCCACCCGATCCTGAGACAACAACTCGTGGCCGCGCACCGCCACCATCGGCAGTCCGGCCAATTCGGCTCGATAACCCGGTGGGGGCGGCGGCAGCTCGGCAGACACCTGGTCACGCAGCTCCCGCAGCGCATCGAGGTCGTTCATGCGTACGCCGAAACTGAGCAGTGCGACCTCGTTGTCCCCGCGAATCGCCGCTGACGTCAGATATCGCGGCAGGAACCGAAGCCCCGCGTCGACCTGTTCGGTTGAGGGCTGTGAGCCGAGGAAGCTCAGCAGCGTCGGCGGGGAGATGATCGGCCGCAACTGGTCACCATGTGCGGCGATGATCGCCTGTTGCGCGCGGCGCATCCAGGCGAGCGCTTCGGTGGAGGTCACGTTCTTGCCGCGCAGCACGACATCGAACTCACCGGAGGACCCGAGTACCTCCTCCACGTGTCGCGCGTCGTCCACATCGGACAGGCCGGCCGCGAAGCTCTGCGGGCTGCTCTCCATGGGGATACCGGGCAGTGCCACCCACCCCGCGGCGGCGATGGCCACGGCACCCGCACCCATCGCCAGTCGCTTGGCGCGGCTCGCATTTCTCGTCGTGGGACCGGTGGTGCCGGTCGCTGCCTCTGCCGGGCTCGATGGTCGCCCCCAGGTGAGCAGCATGCCGAGCAGGGCCGAGAGCAGCACACCGAGGGCCATGGCCAGGCCGAGATCGCGGACGAAGGGCAGTGGAGACACCGATAGCGTGGCGAAGCTGGCCGCCGTGGCCGTCGCCACAACGAGTACCGTCCGGCGCCGTGCGCGCTGGGCGAAGTACGTCGGGTAGTAACTCCCGATCCCCAGAAGCACCGAGAGGAACGCCATTACGCCCAGCGATAGGGGCCGATCCAGCCAGCCGAACACGGCGACCGTGAGGCCAACCGCGATCACGGTGCTCCCCACCGGCAGCAGTCTGCGTGACCGGCGCGTCCACGGGATGAACAGGAAGCACGCGCCGACCGCCGTGACCGCGACCGCGCCGATGATGGGGATCTCCCGCTGCACCTGGTTGCCGAGGGAGGCCGCCAGCACGGGCACGCCTGCCACGGTGACCTTGTCGACGTCCAGCTTCGCCTCTTCCACTTCTGCCCGTACGCTGGACACCAGCCGCTGGGTGGCAGCCTGATCGAGTCCCTGGCGGGGTCGCACGAGGATCGCGACAGCGTTCTCCGACGGGACGACGAACCGCCACTGCGGCCGCGGCTTCCCGTCCTTGGTGTAGACCGCCGACGACACGAAGGACTCGTTGCGCAGGGTCGGCAGCCCGGCGGGCAGGCCCTGCACGATCAGCGGACCGTAGCGCGCATCGAAGTCAGCAAGGGCATCGGAGTCTCCGCGCGCCCGCAACGCGTCCCGCTGCGCCGACAGCTCGACGAGCAGGTTCCGCGCCTGCCCCGCCGCCTGATTCAGCACCGTCCCCGGGCCGTACACCGCAGCGACATCGTCCAGCGCCGACAGACGCCCCTCGATGCCGGTGAGCGGCAGGACATGCTGTGCGTCCAGCAACGCCCGAGGGCGCTCGCTCTCGAGCAGAACGACGATCGGATCCCCACCGAAGGATGCGGCGAGTTCGTGCAGTTGTCCCACCGCCGGATCGTCGCTGGGCAGGAATGACTCCACGCCGGTTTCGATGCGCAGCTGGGCCAGTCCGCCCAGCAGAATCCCGGCGAGCAGGATCAGTCCGAGCACCGCGCTCACCGTGCGGCGGGAAGTCATTACCGTTCACCCCTCTCGACGCGGGGGTAGGTGCCCTCGAACGGGCCGGGGTCTGCCGACTGGCCCGGCTTCGGGTAGGGATTGCGCTTGTTCAGCGGGGCCAGGCTGTTGGCGTCGAAGGGCTGTCCACGGACGGACTGTTCGTTGAAGATCATGAACACCCGCAGTGCGTTGCCGCCGGGGCCGCCCCTGGACAGCGCCTGCCCTACGTTGGTGAAGAACGCCGCGATGTCAGGTCCGTAGGGCTCGAGGTAGGCCAGCATCGGGTTGACGTCGGCGAGTGCGACATCAAGCGTGGGGAATATCTCGCGGGCGTCCTTGGCGACGACCGGCACCCGTCGCAGGGTCTGCGGCGCGGCGTCGAGAACGCCGTCCAAGGCAGGCAGCAGCTTCCGCAGGTCGGCAGAGGTTTGCGGGAGTTCGGTCAGGGCGGCCGACAGCTGCGGCGCGGCCTCGCGCAGGTTGCCCGCAACCGGACCCAGCGCGCCGGCCACCTCGTTGAGTCCGTCGCTCGCGGTGGCAGCGGTGTCGAGCAGGCGGGGCAGTTCGCGCATGGTGGCTTCGATGTCACCGCGTCCGCTCGCGGTCGCCTTCGTCAGCCGATCGGCGTCAGTGACCAGTTGGGCGAGCTGTCCCTGCCGGGTATCCAGCGCGCTGAGCAGGGTCGCGGTGTGCCCGGTAAGGGCTTCGAGATCCTCGGACTGCGCGGCCAGCGCACCCAGCGCGTCCCCGCCTCGTCTGCCCAGATCACCAAGTCCGGTGAGGGCGGCCGAGATCGCGTCCCGGCTGTCCTTGGTGCCCACCCCGAGCGAACGGATAGTGCTCGCGAGCGCCTTGCGCGTGTCGGAGTCGATGCCGGCCAGCACGTCGTTGAGCTGGACCGCGGGCTTGGCAGCCGAGTCCGGCAGCCGGACGCCGTCCGGCAGGGGTTTGCCGGTTCCGTCGGAGATCTCGAGGAACGTTTCCTCGATCATGGTCTTGTTCCGCACCTGCACGGTGGCACCCTCGTGCAACGGCACGATCGAGGGCTCGAGCCGTAACGTGACCTTGGCATGGTCGCTCTCGACTTCGAGTTCGCTGACCTTGCCCGATTTGACCCCGGCGACCATGACATCGGCGTCGTAAACCAGGTTGGCGACCTTGGGCAGGTTGATCGAGACCTGGTAGCCCTTCGCGCTGATCAGGGGCAGGCGGCCACCCGAGTTGACCCAGAGGTAGCCGAACATCGCCGCGCACAACCCCGTGAACAGCAGCAGCACGACCAGCCGCACGAACGGCATCGCAGCATGGGAAATCCGCATGGTGACCGCCTAGCTCATTTCGGGTCGGGTTGTTGACCGGCAAGGGATTCGAGCTGCTCCAGCGGCACCGTGCTCGGACCGAACTGGAGCAGGCCGCGCAGGATGCCGCCGTTGGCGTCCTGCAGGCTCGCGGCCGAGTTGGTGTTGTAGACGAACGCGCCCAGATCGTTGAGGTAGGGCACCAGCCCGCCGGTGATCGGATCGAGCCGCGTGCTGACGTCCCGCAGATGGGGCAGCGCGGCGCGCACATCGGAGACCAACGGCCTCAGGTCCGACACGACCGGCCGGGCTCGCTCAACCACGGGTTTTGCCACGTCCACCGTGTCGCCGACCCTGCGCACGGTCTCGTCGAGCTCGGCCAGCGAACCGGGCAGAGTCCCGCTCGCGCGGCGCAGGTTGTCCAGTGTCGGGTCCAGTTCGTCGCTCATCGATCGCACGCTGTCCGTGGCCCGTTTGAGCTGGGTGGCAAGGTCGGGCAGCTGGTCAAGGGCGGAGTTGAGCGGGTCGTTCTGGTCGCCGACCACGCCGAGGGTGCGCTGCAGTGACGTGGCCAGCTCCGACAGTCGCTTGTCGTCGCCGCCTATCGAGGTCGACACCTGCGACAGCGCGCTGACCAGCCGGGCAAGTTTGTCTTTGCGCTCGTGCAGGGCAGCGACAACGGGCTGGAGTTCCCGTACCACCCGGTCGGTCGCGGTGAGTCCCGGGGCGAGTGCGGTGTCCGCGCCGGCAAGTGCGGCGTCCGACTCGTTCACCAGCGTGGTCAACGCGGCGCGGGCGTTGTCGTCGAGATGCCCGAGCACCTCGTCGATCTGGATAGGCCGACGCGAGTTGCCCACCGGCAGCACGGCGCCTTCCGTCAGCTCCTTGCCTGGCGGGCCACCAGGATCGAGCTCGACGTACATCTCGTTGAGCGGGCTCTTGGGCCGCAGCACGACCCGTGCGTTCTCGTAGACCTTGTGCTTACGATCGATCGCCAGTTCCAGCTCCGCGTTCCCGCTGTCGGAAAGTCCGGCCGCCCGAATCTCCCCGACGCTGACTCCGGCGATACGCACTTCCTGGCCATGGCCGGGGCTGACGGCAGGCGCCTCCTCGAACGTCGCCGAGAAAGCGAACGGGTCCTCCCACGGCCATTCGAATCGCTGATTGCTCAGGATGATCCCGCCCGCGATGGAAGCGAGGACGATCAGTGCCACCAGAGTGGCCACGTTCCGCCCGAGTTGCGGTTCGCTGCGCACCCGCTCCCACGTGCGCCTGAACCGTCCCTGCCCGCGCGCGCTCATCGGCCCACCTGCCGCTGTCCGAGTTCGGTCAGGCCGCTGAACAACTGCTCGAGGCTGAGCGGCAGACCGCCGAGACTGCCCGGCCCGAGCCCCACGTGGTAGGCGATGGAGGCGCCATTGGCGTCGGTCATCGACGAGGCTCTGTCCACAGTGGCCAGCATGTGCGCGAGCTCCTGATACATGGGCTTGTCACCACCAGAGTTCTGGTACCGGCCGGTGCCTCGATACGGGGAGAGCACGGTTCGCTTGATCGGGCCGTTCACCCGGTCCAGCACCGGCCCGCGGATGTCGTCGAGGACGCCGGTCGCCTGCCGCGCGACCGGATCGAGGTCGCCGACCAACGGCCGGGCGTCGGCGACGAGTTCCTTGAGGTCGCCGACTAGCGGCCTTGCCTTGGCCAGCACGGGATCCGCGGTGCGCAGCACCTCGGCCAGGTGCTTGGCGACTCGCCGCGCCGGATCCGCGGTGTCCTTCAGCTTGTCCAGCGTCCCGTCCAACCGGGCAAGGCCGGCCTTCGTCGAGTCGAGCGTGGCCGGAAGCTGCCGGATCGTGTCGGCGAGGTCGGCGCTGCGGTTACCGAGCACGGTGCTCGTCGTGCTCAGGTCGGAAAGCGAGGACTCAAGCTCGCCCTGTCGTGCGGTGAGCGTCGCGGCGGTGGATCGCAGACCACGCACCAGATCGGGCAGATCGGTGGTGCGTCGGGTCCCCTGCGCGGCCGTGAGCACCTCACCCGCGGGTCCTAGCGTGTCGGGCGCCGAGGCGAGCAACTGGTCGAGCGCCTGCTGCGTGTCCTCGCCGAGGGTGTTGTCGAGGCTGCGCAGGGCGCCCTGCGCGGCATCGAGTGTGTTCGGCGGGAAGGTCTGGGCGACCTTGTCGAGCTCGACCGGAACCGTGGTCCGTTCGCGAGGAATCTCGCCACCGAAATCGCCGGGCAGGCCGCCGGGCACAAGATCGAGGTAGTAGTTCCCGCCGAGCAGTGTGGTGGGGCGGATGCGGGCGGATGGGGCCGAGCGCAGCTTGGCCGGCACGTCGGAGTGCACCTTCACGCTCACCCGCGATGTGCCGTCCGCCAGCCGGTCCACCGCGGTGACCTTTCCGACGGGGATGCCTGCCACCTTGGCCTGCGAGCGATAGGGCTGCAGCCGGTAGCCCTCGGCGAAATGCACCGCGATCGTCTCGCCCGGGGTGACCGCTGCGATGATCCGGTCCTTCTGGAACAGCGCCACCCCGGCGATCAGTGCGACGCCCAGGAAGAGCGCTCCGAGCCGCAGCGACGAGAATCGCTGCCCGCGGATGGGGCTCAGGCTTCGCCGCACGGCCATCACCGACCTCCCTCCCTCGCGGGGCTGTGTGTCCGGTCCTGCGGCGCTTCTCCGGGATCCGGGTAAGCGTTGCGGGAAGTGATCGGGTCGCGGACGCCCTGCACCGCTCCGCTGATCGACTCGGTATTGAACAGGGTGTAGATGCGCAGCCAGTTACCCGCGGCGTCGCCGTCGGACAACGCCTTGGCGCCGTAGCGCAACATCATCGCCACCTCGGGTGAGTACGGCGCGAGGACCTCGAGGGGCTTTCGCGCAAGCCCGAATGCCTCGCTGAGTTGGGGTGCCAGCGGTTTGGCCTCGGCGAACGTGCCGGTCAGTTCATCGACCGCGGGCTCGGCCTTACCGGCGACGCCCGGCATCTTGTGCAGCGGGCCGGGAGCCTCGGTCAGCACGCCGCGGACGTCGGGGGTCGCCTCGCCGAGCGCCCTGGCCCCCGGACCCAGTTCACGCATAGCCACCGCGGTGTCCCCGAGCGGGGCGCGCAGGTTCCGCAGAGAGCCGCTGACGCGGCGCAGTGCCTCTGGAGCCTTCGTCAACGTGTCGGCCAACGGCTTGCCGTCGTCTACGGTCATCGCGGCGAAGGTCGGGTCGAGCTGGCGGAGCAGGCTGCCGATCTGTTCCTGACGCCCGGCGAACCGCCCCGCGAGGCCGTCCACCGCCTGCAGCATGCGGGTCAGGTCGGCGCCGCCGTTGGCCGACAACGCCTGGGACACCGTGCCCAGATCCGGCAGCATCGTGGGCATCGCCTCGAGCGTGTCGCGCAGGTCGGCCGAGTGGCCGGCCACTCCTCCGCCGACCTCACGCAGGGTCGATCCCAGGGCGTTGCGGGTCGGCTCGTCCAGGACGTCGAGCAGGTCGGAAAGCTCCTGCGCACCGACCGTCCGGGTCATCGGGATGATCTCGCCGGGTGCCAACCGGCCCGCCTCCGGCCCGCCGGGTGAGAAGTCGACGTACTTCTGACCCAACGCCGACCGCGCACCGACGGACGCGGCGACCGCCCGGGCATTGCGGTAGATGGGGCGCTCCCCGTCGAATCTGAGCTCGGCGATCGCTCGCCCGTCCTCATAGCTGACCTCGCCCACGTAACCGACGCGGACGCTGGCGATGCGCACATCGTCTCCGGCACGCAACGAACCGACCTCGTCGAACGCCGCGCGGACCACCGTCCGAGGAGTCCATGGCAGCCCGTTGGTCGAAGTCACCGCCACCACCACCGACGCGGCGAACGCCACGACCACGACGAGCCCCAGCAGCAGCCGTCGGTTCCGCATTCCCGTGCCGCTGACCGCCATCACTGACCTCCGATCAAGAACTGCAGTGCGCCGCTCTCTTGCTCGCGGGTCAGACCGGTGGAGCCGCCAGCGGAACCGCCGGACGGCGCCAGCAAGGACCCGGCAGGGCCGTCGCCCGCACCGATGCCCGGCAACGGCAACGACGAGTTCGGGACTGACGGCCCGCCGTCCGGTGTGCCGCCGCCAGGCACCGGTCCGGTCGCGGGGTCCGCGTTGACCGTCATCATCACCCGCAGGTAGTGCGACACACCGTCGGTGCCGTTGGTGGCCAGTGCCCAATTCCGGATGAAGTCCAATACATTTCCGAGGTTCGCGGTCACGTCGGTCACCAAGGGGTCGAGGGATGCCGAAACCGAGCGCACGTCTTTGCCCGCGGTGGACAGCTCCGCAGCCACCGGCCGGGCTTCGTCGAGTAGCAGCGCGGCCTTCTTCAGTACCGGATGCGCGCTGGTCAGTGCGGGGTTCGCGGCCGCACTGAACTGCCGCAGCTCAGCGCTGATGGCTTCCAGGTTGTCGGTCACCGGCCGGATCGACCGCAGCACCGGGGTCGTGGATTCGGCGGTTCCGGTGAGTTCGGCCAGTGTCGTCCGCGCCGCGTGCAACGTGGAGGGTAGCTGCGCCAAGGTCTTCTTCAGCGCCGCGGAGTTGTCCGCCGTGGTCCCGAGCAGAGCATGGGTGGACCCGACCAGCCGGTCGAGCGTGCGGCCGTTGTCGTCGGCGAGCGCCCCGGCGACTGGTTCGACCTTGTCCACGACGCGCCCCAGCAGTTCGTTCTGCCGGTTGAGAACCTGTGCGAGCTCGCCGGTGCGTTGCATCGATGACGCGAGAGCCTTGATGGTGGCGTCGGCGTTTTCGCCGTTGCCGCGAAGCCCTTCACCCAGCATGGTGACCAGCGCGGCCAGCGATTGCCCGGTGGGATCGTCGACGGTGTTGAGGACCTCGTCAAGGTCGGTGTTCTGCCCGGTTTGTGCGGCGGGGATGACATCGCCTTCGTTGAGAGTGGGGGCCTGCGGACTGCCCCGTTCCAGGTCCAGGTAGCGCTCGCCGAGCAGGCTCAGCGGCCGGACTTTCACCTTCGCGTCGGAGTGCACAGGCAAGGCCTCCGGCTCGAGCGTGAGGGCCACCTGAGCCTTGCCGTCGCGCACGGTCATCGCCGCGACCTCGCCGACGGTGACGCCGGAGACCTTGACCTCGTTGCCCACGAGCACCGGGCTCGCGTCCTCGAACTGCGCGACGACCGTCAGTTGGGTGTCACGGACCTGTCCTGCCAGTCCACTCGCGCCTGCCGTCGCGCCCACGGCGGCGACCAGCGCCACCCCGAGCAGCCTGCCGGATGCCAGTTGCCGGATTCTCATCGCACGCCACTCCCGAATGCGTCCTTCCATGGCTGGTCGACCAGCTCACCCGGCATCGGGTCCGGCCTGCGGTCATAGCCCGGCGGCACCACACCGGGGTTGACGTTGGCACCAGCCAACCCGCTCTGAATGTAGATCCGCGCGTAGTGGCCGTTGGAGTCGTAGTTGGCCGTCGCGGAACCCCAGTTCGCCAGGAATCCGGCGGCCTCGGGGGTGTAGGGCCGCAGATAGCGGAGCGCCGGCAGTAGATCGCCGAGCAGCGAGTTCATCCCTGGCAGCACGGCGTGCGCGCTGTCCAGCAGACCAGGCGTGTGCCGTAGCAGGCCGTTCACCGCGACCAGGGTCGGCCGCAACTCCCCGACCAGCGGCCGGAGGTCGGCCAGCACCGGCTGGAGATTGCTGGCCACCGAGGGCAACCTCTCCGTGGCTGGGGCGAGATCGCGCAGCAGCGGAACCGCCTTGTCGGCCGTACCCGGCACCTTGCCCAGCGTGGAGTTGGCCTGCCGCAAGGTGGAGGGCAGCTTGGTCAGCGCCGCGGCGAGGTGCTCGCGCTGCTCGGCCGTCGTTGCGCTCGTCTTGGACAGCTGGTCGATGACGTTGCGCACCTGCGCGTCGGATCCGTTCAGCGTCGTCACCAGCCCGTCGAGTTGAGTCACCAACTGCCGGATCGCCTGCCCGTCGGTGCCGAGCCCTTGCAACACCTCCCCCAGCGCCTGCAGTGCGGGCCCCGCGGAGCGCACGGACCGGTTGAGGTCCTTCTCATTACCCTCGACCGTCGACCGCAGTTTGCGCACGACGCCGACCAGATGTTCCCGCGTCGGTTTGTCGAGCGCGGCAAGAACCTGGTCCATCTCCATCGGCACCGGCATCTGACCGCGCAGCATCCCGCCGTCAGGGATGTGAGCAGCGCCGGCCGGACCGTCGACCACGGTCACCAACCGCTCACCCAGCAGCGCCTTCCAATCGACGCGCACGATCGCGCCGTCGCGCAGCGGCGCGAAGTCCGACTCGAGCGCCAGCTTCACATGCGCCTTGCCGCCCCTGACGGCGATCTCACGAATCTCGCCCGCCTCGGCACCCTTGACCTGAACCACGCCGCCCTCGACGAGGTTCGTCGCCGAATCCAGCACCACGCTCACCTCGTAGTCGCGGTTGCCGACCACGGCCCAGCCCGCCGCTCCGAACAGAGCCGCCGCGAGTACCACCACGATCAATGACCGTCCCACGTGGTCAGTCCATTCCCAGCGGTCCGGCCGACTCGCCGGACAGGAACTGCCGGACGAACGGGTCCTCCGAGGCGAACGCTTCATCCACGTCGCCGTAGTGCACGACCTGCCCCTTCCAGATCAGCCCCACGTAGTCGCTGACCTTGCGAGCGGTGCGAATGTCATGGGTCACCAGCAGATAGGTGCCCTTGTGTTCGCGATGCATGTCCAAGATGAGGTCGTTGAGCAGGCTGGTCCGCACCGGGTCGAGACCGGAGTCCGGCTCGTCGAAGAGCACGATGTCCGGATTCATCACCAACGCACGGGCGAACCCGGCTCGTTTGCGCATCCCGCCGGATACCTCGCTGGGGAACTTGCCGACGGCTTTCTCCAGCCCGACCTCGATGAGCCGGGACATGACGATCTCCTCGATGTCGGCTTCCGACATGTCCGTGTGCTTGCGGAGCGGAAACGCGGTGTTGTCGAAGATGTTCATCGAGCCGAACAGTGCGCCGTCCTGGAACAGCACACCGAAACGCTTCCGTAGTTCGTAGCGTTCGTTCTCGCTGATCCGCCAGATGTCCTTCCCGAAGATCAGCACCTCACCCGCATCCGGCTCGAGCAGGCCGACCAGGTGCTTGATCAGCACGCTCTTGCCGGTACCGGAAGGGCCGAGGATCGTGGTGATCGCGTTGTCCGCGAATTCCAGGTTCATGCCCTTGAGCACGTCGAACTTTCCGAACGACTTGTGCACATCACGTACCTGCATGGTGTGCACAGGCGGCTCCGGGGCAAGGTCGCCGTTCACGGATTCCCGACGGGGAAGGACGCTGGTCGCCTCGGCGTCGCTCGGACTCATCGACACGTGTTCTCCTCGGTGGTTCGTCGTGCGCTTGCTTAGTTCGCGATGGGGGCATTGGGGGCGAGACCCCAGAACAGTTGCGTGCCCAGCACACCGACCACGTGGATGAGCACCATGTTCAACATCATCGATTTCGCGGTGTTCTTGCCGACGCCTACCGGTCCCCCGCTGGCCGTATAGCCGTAATAACAGCCCACAAAGATGATGGTTGTGCCCATCGCCATCACTTTGCACAACGAGAACAGGAAGTCCAGCGGGTTCTGGTAGAGCCAGAAGATGAAGGAGTAGCCACCAGGGGAAACTCCGCCCAGCATGTGCACGGTGACCAGCCACTCACCGATGTACATGATTCCCAGGCCAACCGTGTACAGGAACGGCATAGCGATCCACGCTGCAACGATCCGGGTGCCTACAAGATAGCTGCGGGACCTTACGCCCATGACCTCCATCGCGTCGATCTCGTCCGCGATACGCATGGAGCCGATTTCGGCGACGAGGCCACAGCCCACCTTCGCGGCGAAGATGTAGCCCCACATGTACGGAGCCATCTCGCGGATCGCACACCACGCGTTGAAGATGCCCGAGTAAAGCGGTGCCCCTATCTGCTTGAGCGTGTAGCTGCCCTCGAGGCCACATTGGTATCCGATGACGAACTGCATCAGCCAGATGATCAATCCACTGGACAGGATGAGCACGCCCGCCTGGTGGAACACCTCGGTGCTGTAATGCCTCAGATCGGGAAATGCTCGCATCGTCTTGCCGGAGAAGCGCGCGATGTCGCCGCCTTCCTCGAGGGCGGCCTTCGCCTTGTTGATCGCGCCGGCGAGGCTGATCTGCACATCGCGCGGCTTCGGGGCTCGCCCGCCTGGCCTGCTCGAGTCGCCAGCGCCGGACCGTCGACCTGGGGTCACGTTCGTCATGTCCATGTCCGAAGTCACTTGTAAACCTGCATGTCCGGGTTGAGGCCGAGCATGATGGCGGTGAACACCGCGTTGAAGATCCAGATGGCCGCGAAGGCGATCACCACGGCTTGGTTGACCGCGCGGCCGACGCCGATCGGGCCACCCTCGACGCGCAGCCCTTTGTAGCAGCACACGACGCCGACGATCAGGCCGAAGATCGCTGTCTTGACAACGCTCGCCCAGATGTCGGTGGTGGTGGCGTTGGCGAAGAAGCTGTTGAAGAAACTGGCGCTATTCGCGCCGAGAATCGGGACGGCCGCTATGTATCCGCCCACGATGCCGAACACCAACGCGATGAGGTCAAGGAGCCCGGTCATGATCATCAAGGCCAACACCCTGGGCAGTACCAGCGTCCGAATGGGCTCAATGCCGAGCACTTCCATCGCGTCGATCTCATCCCGGATTCGGCGCGCACCGAGGTCTGCGGTAATCGCCGTACCCATCACACCCGCGACCACCATCGCATTGATCCACGGCGCGAACTCCCGGACGCTGGCCATGATGAAGAACGAGCCGAGTCGCTCGGGTATCCCGAACAACGAGAAGAGGTTGCCGCCCTGCAATCCCGGTGCCCCGAGCCCGAACGCAGTGGTGGAGACGATCATCGGGAACCAGCAGAGCTTGAGGACCTGGAACATTTGATCTCGAACCTCGGACCAGTATCCGAATGGGTGCCGGACAGCGCTGAACAGCACCTTGCCCATGAGCGCACACATTTCGCCAACCTGGGTCAGCGCACCGGCCGCCGTCGCGCTTCCCTTGGCGGCGAGCGATTTTTCGTCCCGACCGGGCGGCGATACTCGCTTTTTCACTGGTGGCGGCTTGGCTGCCGTACCTGGGCTGCTCATCAATTCTCCTCGATCGCTCGCAATCGGAGCGCGTTCGGATCAGCCGAACTCGAGGAAGACTATGTGGCGCGCACTACGCCGCGACAGCCACGACAAGTGGTTCTTGTCTCCCTTATGGAGGGGGTCGATGCACCCCCAGTTGGGGGTTTTCGGGCATCGTGGCGCTCCCGGCGTCTCAGCGTGCGGCGAGCGCGGCGAGCACCCGGCCGAAGAGGTCGTCGGGAACCGCGTCCTCGTCGATGCTGCCCTCGACGGCGAACCCGTTGGACAGCGCCAGGATCACGACGGCCGTCTCGTCGGGACTGAACGGGAGTGTCAGCCCGTGCCGGTGGGCGATCCGCTCGATCTGTCCGGCCAGCGCCGTGCGCAGCTGCCGTCGTCGGTCGCGCAGGGCGTCGCGGATCGCGGGGTCGCCGGTAGGCGCTACGGCGTAGGAGATCAGCAGTCGCTGCCACCTCGCGTCGGTGTGGATCGCCGCGACCAGCCGCGCCCCCGCGTCACGCAGCGCCCCGCCGGTGTCCGAGGTGTCGTCGAAAACTTCGGCCGCGGCCCGCTGCCGGTCGACGACGTGCTCCTCCATCAGCGCGAGCACCAGGTCGTTCTTGCTGCGGAAGCTCGAGTACACCGCTCCCTTGGTGAGGCCTGCGGCCGCAGCGACATCGTCCACCGACGCGGCCTCGATGCCTCGCTCGGCGAACACCTCCTCGGCGGCGACCAGCACCCTGCGCCTGGTCTCCTCGCGCGTCGGACGACGGCGTGTGGCCCGCGCGGACCGTGCCCGGCCGGTCGATGCGGTCACGGCTGGTTCGTGCAGGTGTTGGGGGCGGCCTGGCCGGAGAACCGGCCGGCCAGGTAGTCCACCGCGAGCGGGGCACCGGTGATCGCGCCGATCACGTGGTCGCCCAGCACGGCGGGCTGGAACAGCACGGTGGCACCGCCGGCGCACCAGTCGCCATACAGCTGCAGGGCCTGGTCAAACAGCACCAGCTCGTCCGTCGGCGAGTGATAGATCATGACCGGCGCCGAGGGAGCCACCGACCCCAGGCGGATGTCCTGCAGCACGCGCTGCCATTCCGGCAGCGACATCGGATCGTCCACCGTGGTGTAGCTGTCCAGCTTGCGGAAGGCGTACTTGATGGCGAACTCCTCGACGCATTGGGTGCTGATGTCGGCGACCGCGGCCTTGCCCTCCTCGGTGAGGATCTCCTCGAACGGCGTGTCGCGGTAGGCGGTGGCCAGGCCGACCGCGCCCGCGAGCACGAGACCGCTGGCCGGGCCGCCATCGTGCACCCGCGCCATGGCCTCCACGTCGGCGGGCGCGGCACCAACGGCCGCCCCCGCGACGTCGAGTTCGGGTGCGTAGCCGGGCGCCAGTTCGGCCGCCCACCCGGTCGCCAAGCCGCCCTCCGAGTAGCCCCAGAGCCCGACCGGAGCCTCCGCGCTCAGCCCCGCCTCGGGGAGGTGCTGCGCGGCCCGTGCGGCGTCGAGCATGGCGTGCCCGAGAGACCGGCCCGCCACGTAGGTGTGCGGGCCTGGCGTCCCCAGCCCCTCGTAGTCGGTCACCACGACGGCCCAGCCCCGGTGGAGCGCCTGGCCGAAAAGGCTGAACTCGCGCTCGGAGCCGGTCGCCATCCGGTACGACGGCGCGCACTCGGGACCGAGCCCGTGCGTGCCGACCCCGTAGGACACCAGCGGGCGTGGCCCGTCTGGCGCCCCGGTCGCCGGTACCAGCACCGTGCCGGAGACGGCGTTCGGCTGATGGGTCGCAGAGGTGGACCGGTAGAGGATCTGCCACGCCGTGACCTCGACGGGGAAACCGTTGCCCGACACATCGACCGGCCGCGACCGCAGGATGGTCCCCGGCGGCACATCGGGCAGCGGGTCCGGCGGGGTGTAGAACGGATCCTGCTGGGGCGGGGTCACCTGCTGGGCCATGGAGGCGACCGGCAACGAGGTGGGAACGGCGGCAGCGGCGGACTGGGCGCCGAGGGCCACGATCAGCAGGGCACCCACCACCGTCGCGACGTAGCGGGTCGGGCTGTGGCGCTGGCGGTGCGGAGACATCGTTGCCACCTTCGATACTGTTTAGTATTGAATACCGGACGGTATCCCGCGCCCGCCGGTACCGTCAAGAGATCCCGGTTTCGGCCGGATCGGAAGTCTGTCGCTCGGCGACAACCGGATACACCTGCTCGCTGGCCGCGCTCGACGGCGGCAGCACAACGTCAGGCCGCCTCGTCGTTCCGGGTGAGGAAGGCGAGCACTGCGCTCTCCCAGGCGGCCTTCTGCTCGATCATCGCCCAGTGCCCGCAGTTGGGGAACACGTGCAACTCCACGTCGGGGATGGTCCGCATCGGCACGATCGCCATGTCCAGCGGGCTGACGCGGTCGTCACGGCCCCAGGTGATGAGGGTCTTGGCCTTGACCTTGTGCAACATCGCCCAATAAGGCGGGGCGTCCGATGCCGCTGCCGCCGCGGCGCGAGCCGCGAGTGCACCCCTGCCGTACATCCTGCGCGCGCCTGCGAGCGTGGCCGGGTCGGTGGCCTGCGTCCAGCGCTCCTCGATGAGTTCCTCGGTGACCAGCGCGGGGTCATAGACCATCGAGTGCAGCCACTGGATCAGCTTCTCCCGGGTCGGGTTCTCGGTGAACTCCACCAGCAAGTTGATGCCTTCGCCGGGGCCTGGGCTGAACAGGTTCCGGCCCATGCCGCCGATGGTCACCATCCGGCGGATCCGATCCGGATGGGCGATGGCGACCTGGGTCGCGATGATCCCGCCCATGGAGTTTCCGATCACGTGGACCTGCCGCAGACCGAGCCCGTCAAGGAATCGGATGACCGCGCCGGGTGCGGCCACCATCGGGTGCTCGTCCGTTGGATCGCTGACCCCGAAGCCGGGAAACTCGAGCACCAGACAACGGAAGTACTTCGAGAACTCGGCCAGATTGCCGCGGTAGTTTCGCCACCCGCTCACCCCCGGGCCGGAACCGTGCAGCATCAGCAGCGCCAGCCCGTCGCCCGCCTCGTGGTAGCGCAGCACACCGTGCTCCGTCCGCAACTCACGCAACGTTGACTCGTAGCTCAGATCCGGCATAGGGAAAACCTAGCCGGGGGCGGCGAACGATCAGACGCACGCGTCCCGATCAGCGAGACCCGCCCGGCACCACCTTCGCCGACCGCTCGTAGCGATCTATTGACCGGAGAACGCTGTCAGGACTCCAGAGCTCTCTGCCGGCTAGGGCAGGCGCACCTCCCGCGAGTCGAGCAGCCGGTCTCCTGCTCGCAGAGTGGCGCGGACCAGCGCACCACGAAGCTGGTCAGCGCTCACCCCGGTCGCGAGCAGGCAGGTGTGTGGCTGATCCGCCGGAACCGCGGCCTCGCACGCACCGAGGGTCACCTCGCCTGCTTCGGCGACAAGGCGCAGCACACCGGGCCTGCGTGCCACCGTCCGCACGATCAGGTCGCCGTGCGCCACCGACACCTGCGGTGCGGCGAGCACTGACCCATCCGGAGCGGGCAATGGCCCCGGCACATCAGGAGCACGGCGCTGTGCCGACACCGGCGCCGTACCCTGCTCGGCGGTCTGCCCATTGGGCGCCAGCGCCAGCGGCGCGGTGCCCACCCCGAGCGACACGGTGGCGCTGCGCGGATTCAACGGGAAGTCGTTGCCCTTTTCCCGCGCCGAGAAACGGAAACTGTCCGGCCCGGAGTAGCCGAGTTTGGGCGTGTAGGTCACCGTCGAACCGTCGAACCACTCCCCGACCGGCTTGTCGAGCTTGCCGTGCCGGGGCGCTTCGTCGATGCGGAACTGCACACTGCTGGGGCTGCCGAACTTCTCGGCCCGCAACGTCAGGAATGACGGCAACAGCCGGCTTACCCGCGCGGAGAACGGGGTGGCGACATAGCCGGGGACCACCGCGTCGGCAAAGGCGGGCTGGTTGTCCTCGTTGGTCTCGGCGATCACGCCGCCAGGGTCCACATCGGACCGAAGCGAATACTTCCCCGGCAGCACACGGGAAATGTCGACCCATTGGAAGGGAAGGCTCCGGTGATAGAAGTCCCGCCAGCCCGCCGAGATGCCCATCGTGATCTCGAGGACCTCAGGCTTGTTCTGCTCACAGAACGACCCGCCGGAAATCGTGTAGAAGGCACTGGATCCGCCCCAGTCATCCACCCGCGTCGAGTCGATCAGGCAGAAGCCGACTTTCTGCGACGGCGCGACTTCGGCCGTGCGGCCGCTGTTCCACAGCGAGTAGGCGGCCGCGTTGCGCAGATGCCAATGGTTATGCCCGTCCGCGGGCTCGAACAGCACGCGCGGCGCAGGCACGTTGGTCAGATCCACATAGCCACCATCGGTGTCATAGACCCGTTGGTGCACCACGCTCATTTCTCCGGACACCGGTGCGGACCCGCGCAGCTCCACGGCACCGTAGCCGCCGTTGTGTACATAACCGTCGAAGCGCAGCAGCCAACGAGTGCCCGCGGAGTCCGTGTAGGTCTGGACCGTGGGGTTCGTCGCCGGATCGGCGACGAGATCGGGCAGTACCGGGGGGCTTTGCGCCCCGGCGGACGTCGCGGTCGACGCGGCGATCGCCGCGGCTGCGAGCAGGGCCGCGGGGACGGCCCGGGCGCCGAAGCGCCCGGACCGTCCCTGTCGATCTCCGATCGCAGACATCGCACTCACTCGGGGTGCACGTCTGCTTCGGCGTGCGCCAGCTTCAGATCGACGATCTGGGAGCTGGTGGGCGGCAGCGGAGTCACCAGACTGACCTTGATCCGAACCGCATTGGCGGAGATCCCGCCCGGGATCAATTCCGTCTCGTGCAGCATGACCGTGACACACAGTTCGCCGGGCCCGTCCGGGTTCTCGAAGCACTCACTGAAGCCCGAGTTCGGCGGAACCTGGTCCTCTGGAAGGGCGCCACCCTCACCGTCGATGTCGATCGAGCCACCGATGATGGTCACCTGGGATGATCTCTCGACGCTGCCGTCGCCCAGCAGTTTCGCAACGGTGACGGTCTCGAGCACCTTCGCGGTCAGCACGACCGGGATGCCCTGGGTCGGCGTGATGTTGTTCAGGTCGACCGTGGCGTCCTCGTAGGTCACCCGTGTCTTGCAGCCGTCCTGCGGATTTCCGCTGTTTTCCGCGTCCAGCGTCTTAGCCGTGATAACCGGCTCAGTGGCACCGGTCAGCGGGAACACCACGCTGAGGTCGGAGAAGGTGTCCCGGTCCGGGAACACATCCTGCTCAGTGGAGGTGATCGGGCCTACGAAGCCGGTCGCGATACCTGACACGTCAAGGCGGAAGTCGTAGGCGATTCCAGTGCACCTACCACCCTCGGGCGGCTTGGTGGTCGTCGTCTCGGACGGCTTGGTTTCCGTAGTCGTCGTCTCGGACGGCTTGGGATCCGTTGTGGTCGTCGTTTCCCCCGCTGCCTTGGGACCTTTGCCCGCCGATTGCCCGGCCGGCGTCGCCGGGCCGTCATTACCGGCCGAGGCCCATGGGCCCACAACCAACGCGGCTACCGCGAGCGCCGAGGCGATGGCGGAGCCGAGCGCGAGCACTGCTCGGCGTCTTTTGATAAGCATCGAGTCGCTCCTCCCATCGGAGTCGTCCCCCACGACGCGCGCCGTGCGGGGTAAAGCCACACACCAGTTGGCCTTGACCCGTGCTCGCGTTACCTCCCTCACACATTTGTCACCCGATCGGGTGACAGGGTCAATCGCCTGGCCCAGCAGGCGTCGTATCGGCGACCGTTCGTGATCGCGCCGGATCGAGCAGCATCAGCACCTGGTCGTGGCACCAGCGGCGATACTCCCGGGAGGTCGGATCGCTACCCAGGATCGACCGCACATGCTCCGGCAGCGCCAGCGGCGCGAACGTCAAGGCGTACCAGAGCAGGAGCACGAACCGCGGATCCGGATCGACGGCGATCTCACCCTCAGCCTGGCGTTGTCGCAGCCGGTCGACCTCGGCGCGCAGCCCTGCCTGCAAGGCCGCGGCTGCCTCGTCGTCATCACCGGCGTGGTCACCGAGCGCCTGCCAGATCACCAGCCGGGACCAGTCGGGGCGGTCGAGAACGGCATCGAGATAGGCGGCGAACGACGTTCCGAAGGTGGTGCCAGCCGGAACCCGAGCCGACTCGGCCTCGGCCCATCGACGCCGCAGCTCGTCCAGCAGGCCTTGCTTGCCACCGAAGTGATACGAGATCAGCTGCTGATTGACCCCGGCTCGCTTGGCGATGGCCGCTGTGCGGGCTCCCGAGTAGCCTTTCGCGCCGAACTCCGCCACCGCGGCCCGCAGGATCTTCTCCCTGGTGCGCTCGGCGGACTGGCCCCGCTCCTCCGAGTTCGCGGCACGGCGACGCGGTCGGGCGCCTTCCCGCCTGGCCATGGAGGGCTATGCACAATTCAGTCGACAGCGGCGGGCCGGAGCTCGCGGAGGCCCGCTCGTGGCGGCTGGATTCAGGTGAGACACGCACGGCGGGTGCACCGACGGCCGTGCATAACCCGACTTTCGCCTAAAACACATGGTCTGAGGATACCCAGTTCAATCGCTTAACTGACCTCGGAGATGACGCGCGAAAAGCAGGTCGGTGGCAGGCTCGAAGCATGGGATTGTTCACGGTGTCCGAGGCGCGAATCGAACTCGACAATCTGCGGCCGGTGATCGCCGAACTCCTTGCCGTTCGAGCCGACGCGGCGGAACTGGCGGCTTCTCTGACGCCGGATGGCACACCGACCGAACTCGGCGGCCTGCCCGAGTTGAAGGCCGCGCAAGCGCGGCTGGACGAGTTGCTGACGCTCATCCAGGAGACTGGTGCCGAGCTCAAGGGGTTCGCCCCACTACTGATCGACTTTCCCGCCGAACTCGCCGGTGTGCCCGTCCTGTTGTGCTGGCTGGAGGGTGACACCGACCTCGCGTGGTATCACCGGCTGGATCTCGGCTTCGCAGGCAGGCGTCCACTGCCGCCCGGTCCGAGCTGACCGGGTCACGCGTAGCATCGCGACGCGACGATCTCGGCAGGCCGAGTTCCTCGAGGTGGCTCGGGTCCGGGACACCGCGACGCCTACCAGGCACAGCGCACCGCCGGCGAAGGTGAGCCAGCCGGGCAGCTCGCCGAGCGCGGCCCAGGACATCAGCACGACGATGGCCGGCACGACGTAGGTGGTGGCACCCATCTGCCCCGCAGTGGTGCGGGCCAGCGCGTAGGCCCAGGTGGTAAAGGCCAACGCGGTGGGAAAGACGCCCAGGTACAGCATGTTCATCGTCGCCGACGCCGGCGCCTGGTTCACCTCGGTGATCAGCTGACCGGCGAACGGCAGGCAGGCGATGGTCCCGACCACCCCAGTTCAGCGCGACCATGTAGACGCCGAACCAGAGGATCCCGGAACCCACGATCCCCGGCCATGCCTGCCGTGCCGGCCACCCCGCACGCCGCGCGAGCAGGATGAGCCCGAGCACCACCGAGCCGGCGAGCAGCCTGCCCAGCGCGAGTGCTCCCAGACCGAAGTGCTCTCCCGCGCTGCGAATGGCGACGAAGGCCGAAGCCCACAGCAGCACCGTGACGGCAGCGGCAAGCAGCGCCCGCCGATCGATCGACGTCGGAGCGGTCATGCGCCCAGCCTGTCGGGCGGCGCTTTCCAGCGCTAGCGATTTTCGGACCTGGCACTGCGGTACCCCGACCGGTGGCGGGGCTCCGCAGTGATCGGGAAGGAGCGTTCACCCGCGACCACCTGATCGACGATCGCGCGTGCTTCGGTCTGCTTGAGTATCGGCCCATTGAGACCTTCCTTCTCGACAGCCAGCGTCGCAGTGACCGAGTTGTTGGGCACGAGGCCTGCCAACTCAGCCAGCAGTTCGTCGAAGTTCTCCGCACCGCTGCCACCCTCCGGCTCGGACTCATCGAACTGCGGCCCGCCGAAGACGTGCACGAATCCGGAACCACCACCCAAGCCCGCGGGGACGACGATGGACAGGTCCACGTTCCGCTTCGAACCGATGTTCTTGTACGGGGCGAGAACAACGCGGAGGTTGAGCCTGCTTCCGGCCACGACCGGCAACGGGTCCCCGGTCGGGATGGGCGTGCGGGTGCCGTCGGGTTGACGAACGTGCACCGACTTGACCGCGTAACGCGTGAACTCACTGGACACATCGGCGGTGTAGTCGACACTCGTGACCTTCGCGTCCTCGAACGAGTTGCCGTCAATGGCGGCCAACTGATTGAGCGAATCGAAGATCGCGGCGAACCCGATGTCGAACTCGTCGGCATAGCGGTTCCGCACGTCGAGGATGAACGAGGCTCCGGAAACCCGGGTGCCCTTGATGACCCAGCGCAGATCGGCGGTGCCCTTGCCGATCCGATCGGTGACCTTGTCGAAACTGGCCAACAGGTGGAAGCCGGAGAGCAGCGGCACGAAGTCACGCGCCGTGATCTCGGACTTGCCCGCACGGCTGCCACCGCCCGAATCGGTTGAGGTGACCGTGGAGTTCACCGGCACGGTGGCTGGACCAGCGCCGAGCACGCCCCGGATGGCGGCCAGCCGGTCCTGGTCAAGGGTGCCGACCACGCCCTGCGGATTGGCCACCTTGTACGAGCCAAGGGTGTCGTCGCGCTGAACGAACACCGCCTTGGCCGAGTGCACGCTCATCGTCGATGCGCCCGACCACTCCGAAGGGATGCCCGAAGCCAGCGCGCGGCCATCGGAGCACAAGACTGTCGTGGTTCCGACTCCGGCCGCGGTCAGGTCGCCGTGGGAGAGTGCGGCGGCGAAGTTGCTGCCGGGAAAGATGTCAGCCGGGTCGCCGACCGCCCCTGCTGCCGCCGCACCCGCCGGATAGACCTGGGTGTCCCGGGCCTGCCTGCCCAATCGTTCGGAGAATGTCGCCAGCCGATCGCCGCCGAGGCCGGATACGGCCACCGGCATCGGCAGGCGCTTCATGCCGGAGTTCGCCTCGGCCGATGACGCCGCCCCCGACCGCACCAGGCTGCTGCGCATGGCCGACGGAATCGCGGTCTCTTTGGCTGTTTTCGCGGCCACCGACGCCGATCCCGGGCGGTCGAGCACCCGCATGATGTCGGCAGCCGGGGTGATGCCCGCGATGCTGGACGGCGCCAGCGACAGCCCGTAGGACACGGCTCCGATCAGCCTGCCGTCCGGCGCGTAGACCGGCGAGCCGGACATACCCGCCCAGATTCCGCCCGCGCGCTGGATGGCTGGCGAGTCGGTCTCCGCGACGATCATGTCGACGTCCGCAGTGATGCCGTCGTCGATCACCCCGATGATCTCCGCGGTGAACGGTTCGGCCGCGGTGCCCTTCTCCACGGTCAGCCCCGAAGCGGTCATGCCCTCGGTGAGATCGGCGACCGGGAACGGAGCCGGACAGTCCTCGAAGGCGGGCTCGGCCGTGGCCGAGCCTCCCCCGGTCAACGAAACGCCAGCGACCAGCGCGGAACTTGCTGCCGCCACCACGGCGACTCGCCAACGTTTGCCGAGAAGACGTGCGGTACTCATGTGCGCCCCTTCCACAGTTACCCCAGCCGCGCGACGGAGAGCGGACCGACCCCAGTGCGGATGCGGCTATTCGCGGATATACCGCGGAAACCGCCGCAATGGTTCGCTGACCAAAGTCCCCAGTTCTTTGGCTGAGAATGCGTCCCCCCATGGAACGCAGCGTTCGGTAACTGAAACACGCCAGCGACCGCGATCACAATCGGCTGAGCGGGCGATCGCCCGAATGGGCGACTCGCTGTTCGCTCACCGATCGTCAGCGCTCTTGCGAAGGGTCAAATGGCGCTCAATGCCTGCTCGAAGTCGGCAACAAGATTCGCTGAGCTTTCGATTCCGCAACTGAGCCGGACCAGATCGTCGGTGACCCCGATGCGCTCCCGATCCTCTGGATTCATCCCTGCGTGTGATGTTGTCACCGGTCTGGTGATGAGCGTTTCCACCCCGCCGAGGCTCGGCGCGACATGGGGAATTCGCAACGCCTTGAGCAACGCGTCGGCGGCAGCGGCTCCGCCGACCATCCGAAAGCTGAGCATGCCGCCGAACCCCTCGAGCAATTCGGCCGCGTAGGCATGGTCGGGATGCGACGGCAGGCCCGGATAGTTCACCGCGGCGATCTGCGGATGCGCGTCGAGCAATCGCGCGAGGGCGAGCGCGGTGTCGTTCTGCGCGTGCACCCGCACCGCCAACGTCTTGATCCCGCGCGCCAGCAGGAACCCGGCATGCGGGTCAAGGCAACCGCCGAACAGGTTCAGTGTCTTGCGCACCTCGCCGATCCGCTCGTCGCCCCCGATCACGCATCCGGCGACCAGGTCGGAGTGCCCGCCAAGGTACTTGGTCGCACTGTGGAAGCACAGGTCGAAGCCGGCGGCCAGCGGCCGGAAGTTCACTGGGCTGGCGAAGGTATTGTCGATGATGCTGACCAGCCCGGCGCGCCGGGTAAACTCGGCGACCTCGCGCAGCCGACCCACCCGCACCAGCGGGTTGGTGATCGTCTCGACCAGGAACGCCTTGGTGTTCGGGGTGCGCGCGTCCTCCCAGGTCTCCGGACGCTGCGTGTCGACCAGGGTGTAGGTCCAGCCGAGGCGTTCGGCGAAATGCGAGAGAAACCCGTGGGTTCCGCCGTAGAGCACGTCTCCGGCCAGCAGATGATCGCCTACGCGGAGCACGCTGAGCAGTGCGGTGGTCGCCGCCGCCATGCCGGAGGACGTGGCCACCGCGGCCGCGCCGCCTTCCATCGCGGAAAGCTTGTCGTGCAGGTACAGCTGGGACGGAGTCGAGTTGAGCCGCAGGTACTGGATGTCGTTGTAGTCCTCGCCCGGGACCGATTCGTACACGGTCCCCTGGTAGATCGGGAACACCACCGAACCATCCGGTCCTGGCCGCCGCTCCCCGGCGTGCACGGCGAGCGTCTCGATGTCCGGCTGTTCTGACATAGGGGCTACCTCCGTGGGATCTTTCTGGCAATCCTACTGACGCAGGCGCCTCAAGGCGGTAAGTTCACTGCGATCAGCGCCGGTCAGCGCAAGGGAGTGCAGGCGTGGACAGCAGCCGCAAGCGACATGTCGTGCGTGTGCTACAGAAGTACCTACTCAATCCTCCGGTGAAGCTGGCCGTCTACAGTGGACTGGTTCCGGGCTACGCCATCCTCGAGACGACCGGACGCAAGTCGAGACTGGCTCGGCGGACCGTGGTGGGTGTGCACCGCGAAGGCGACTCGCTGTGGGTGGTCGCCGAACAAGGACACCACGCAGGCTATGTCCGCAATCTCCAAGCAAACCCGCGCGTCCGAGTCCGGATCGGCGGAGGGTGGCGCGACGCGCGGGCCACGGTCGTGGAGTCCGACGACCCGATCGCCCGGCTGCGCCAGTTTCGCCTGCCGGGCCACGCCCGCTCGGGGCGCGCCTTCGGAACCGACCTGCTCAGCGTCCGGCTCGATGTGGGTGCGGGCGACTAGCGCTCAGGCGAGGGAGATCCGGTCGCCTTCGACCGTGATCTCGCGCTCGGGCAGCGGCCGGGGTGCGGGACCGGCTGCCACCGAGCCATCGGCGATGGCGAACTTGCTGCCGTGGCACGGGCAATTGATCGTCCCGTCGGCGACGTCGCGCACGGTGCATCCCTGATGCGTGCAGGTGCTGGAGAACGCTTTGAAGGTTCCCTCGGCGGGCTGGGTGATCACGACCTTCTGATCGCCCACCACCGTGCCGCCGCCCACTGGGATCTCCGAGGTCGTCGCTACCGGTCCGTTCTGCGTGGGCGCGGGCTCCTCGCCACCGGTCGCGCAAGCCGACACCGCGCCCCCCGCCAGTGCGGCGAGTCCGACTCCAGCGACCGCGGTCCGGCGAGAAATCTCCAGGTCGTTCATGAGCGATCCTCCTCGGGTTGCCCGCGAGTATGGCCCACGGCGCGTACAGCCCGCATCAAGACCTCAGCTGAAAACGCGGCGTACCGGGGATAGCAGACACACCACGAACAGCGCGGTCACGGCCAGGTAGATGTGCAGGTTAGGCGAGGAGGAACAGGAACACCTCAGCGCCGGCCTGCACGGCGATCCACAGCGCGATCACGAAGTCGACGGCGCAACCGGCCAGCGCCAGGTGCAACGCGCTTAGCTTGCCTAGGTGGAGATTCGGGTAACGGCGGAGGCTGCGGCAGGTCGGACACCCGCAAACTCGACGTCCGGGGCGGCAAACTCGACGTCCGGGCCGGCAAACTGAGTGTCACCACGCGCCTGCTTCAGATCAGATAACGACCTGGGCACCCAGCCAGCAAAATCGGTAACGAAGCCGCACACTGGACGAATCCTCACCAAGCGCGCTCACCTGCCAGTGATGGAGAAACCGATGACCGACAACCCCGCCGCGCCACCGCCTCAGGACAACCCCGCCGGAGCCGTGACGTCAACCGGGCTCGAACCCAACATCGCCGCATTGCTCAGCTACGTGCTGGGTGCGATCACCGGCCTGATCTTCTTCCTGATCGAGAAGAAGCATCAGGAAGTCCGCTTCCACGCCGCGCAGTCGCTGTTGTTCAGCGGCGGCCTTGCTGTGCTGGCGATCGTGGTCAACATCCTGTTGTTCGCCCTGCCGTGGGGCCTGGCCGGCGTGATCTCCGCCGTGATGCTGCTGGTCTGGCTGGCTGCGTTCGGCGTGTGGATCTACCTGATGGTGTCCGCATACCAGCTCAAGCACGTCAAGTTGCCGGTGATCGGTGACTTCGCGGAGAAGATGGCCGCGAGCCAGTCGCGCTAGTCCCCGACCTGCGCGCCGACGACGGGTCAAACGGGTTCGTCACCTCGGTGGCCGAGCATCAGGGGACGCTCGTCATCGGCAGCCTACTCTCGACCGGCCCCGGCGGGTCGGACCCGACATTGCGCCAAATCGCCCACCGCGCAGGAGTTGCCGCGTGACAGCAGCAAGGGCGTCGAACGTGCTTTACGCCGTCATCTGCGGCGCGGGACCAGCCAAGCGCGTAGCGGAGTTCGTCAAGCTCGCCCAAGCCAGGGGCTGGGACGTCCATTGCATCGCCACCCCAGCGGCGTCGACCACTTCCTCGACGTGGCCGCGCTAGAAGCGATCTCGGGGCACCAGGTTCGCAGCACCTACCGGGCACCCGGTGATGAGTCCTTCCCGCCCGCGGACGCTGTAGTGGTCGCACCCGCGACCTACAACACGATCAACAAATGGGCTGCGGGCATCAGCGACACCTACGCGCTCAACATGCTCGCCGAACTCACCGGCCTCGGCGTGCCCATCGCGGTGCTCCCGTTCGTCAACACCGCCCTCACGGCCAACCGTGTCTTCGCCCGCAGCGTTTCCGAACTCCGTGAGTCTGACGTCAGAGTCCTCTACGGCGACGACGGCTTCCAACCGCACCCCCCACGCACCGGCGAGACCGTGCTCGACCGCTACCCCTTGCGGCTAGCCCTCGACGCGCTCGAAAAGTAGCGAGCCGGTTCGACTCGCTAGTCCCGCACCCCGCGCAGCAGCGCGGAAAGACCAGCGCGATCGGTGACGCCGAGTTTGGTGAACACGTGGTAGACGTGTCCTTCGACGGTACGGATGGACACCACGAGCCGCTCGGCGATCTCCCGATTGGACAGACCGGCCGCCACCAGCTCGGCGACCTCCCGCTCCCGCTCGCTGAGCGGCAATGGGTGCGCCGCCACCCGCAAGGCGGGCGTGCTCGCGCCCTCGCACCGCGCGGCCAGTTCG
>JBOHER010000361.1:0-2711 GCA_050701115.1 Haloechinothrix sp.
GCAGTGCCTCGGTCACCGGCGCCGTGACGACCGTGCCCGCCTTCGCCGTACGGCTCGCACCGATCGGCTTCTCCCGGCCCCGCAGGTCGGTGACGCTGATCGCCCGCGGGCTGACGGTGACCGCCTCGTTGAACACCAACACCACCGACTGCGGCGACTCCGCCACCGCGGTGTCCTACGTGGGGGTGGTGAACAGCAGGACAGGATGTGCGTTCGCGGGCATCGCCGACCCGAGCAGGGCGATGCCTACGCCGAGGGCGACCACGACGGGCCGAGCGAGCAGCGCCAGGCGCCGTCGACGTCCGCGCACACCAACCTCCGATACGTAGAACTGAGCCGAACAGTAATTCGGCGATGCCGTGATCTCCGGACTCGGTCGAACTACCGAAGGGAACGGTCCGGGCGGCATTGGACATGACGTCGCAGCTTGCGCTCGGAGAGGCGCCCGTAGCTGAACGGCTCGGCGTCGATCAGAACTCCGGGCGCGAAGAGCATTCCGTGCCGGGCGACCAGTTCCTGGCCCTGATCGGTGTTGATGCCGATCTCAGTGATCTCCAGCGGGTAATCCTCCGACACCCGCCTCAGCACGCCTTTGGCTTGGTCGCACATGCCGCATTCGCCCTGGGTCAGCAGCGTTACCCGAATCACGACGCACCCTTGGCGCCGCTGCGCACGTCGGCGAGCAGCGTGTCGACCGGCACGTACATCGTGTAGTCGGGTGCCCCGCCGTAGTCGCCGCGCCAGCCAATGGTGCCGTCGGAGCCCACCACGATGAAACTGTGTCCGTTGCGGGTGGTGCCCATCATTCCGTACTGGTTGGTCGCATACCGCTGGGACACGGCGAGGTCCGGGTCTGACAGTCCGACCGTGGACAGCCCCTCGTCGGACAGCTTGCGGGCGTGCAGGTTCACCGGGTCCGTGGTGATGGTCAGTACCTCGTCGATGCCCGCGGCCTTGAGGTCGGCGGCTCGTTTCTCGAGGTCACCGATCTGGGTCCAGCACGGCTGGCATCCGCCGCCTTCGTGGAAGTAGAGCAGCACATTCTTGCCCCGGTAGTCCTTGAGGCTGACCTGGTCACCCTGGGTGCTGGTGAGGGTGAAATCGGGGGCCGGTTCCCCCGGACCGGGCGAGCCGACCTGGAAGGCCAGGGAGCCTGCACGGTTGCCTGCGGAGCCGGGATCTGGGGACTTGCCGGAAGAGTAGATCGCATACAGTGCGCCGATGGCGAGCACCACGGCGGCCACGCCGACGCTCCATCGGGTGGCCACACGGCGAGCGTGCGAGCGCCGCGCCGATCGCACGGCCTGTGCGGCTGCGCGGCGGCGCTCGGCCTTCGTCGGCTTGGTACTCGGCTTGCGGGTTCGTGGTCCCGTCGAGGTCATCGGTGCGCCTTTCTGGTCTGCTCGTCGGAGGTTTGCGGAGCGGTCCGGCCGCGGCGGGCCAGCACGATGAGCGCGGCGAGTGCGCCCAGCACGGCCACCGCCGTCACCCAGCCGGGTATGAACGCGATGGTGCGAACCACGACCGCGACGACGTGATTCAGCCACGCGGTGACCTGGACCTGCCAGCCGTCGGTGGCCATGGCCGGTCGGTACAGTGCCAAGACGATGGTGAGCAGTCCCATGGCGACCATCAGCCCGCCCGAGATCAGCGCCCACAGCGGAACCTGTCGTCGCCATGGGCCGAGCCGCACGCTCACCGAGCGACCCGTCAACAAGCGTGTCGAGCCCCAGTCCCGCCGATCCCACAGCAACGCCAACAGGCACAGCGGCGCCACCATGCCGAACACGTAGGCGATGCCCACGGTCAGCGCGGCGGGAAACGATGCCGCGGCGCCGGAGACGGCGGCCACGCCTGCCAACACGGGAGCGCAGCACACGCTCGCGATTCCGGAGAACGCGCCCAGTGAGTAGGTGGCGCCCAGGCCGCCCCCTGGCTTGGCACGAAATCCCGGCATCGGCAGGGCGAGCTTGACCCCGGCGATCATGACAAACCCCGCGGTGACCATCAGTGCGCCGCCGATGGAGAACACCAGCGTGTGCTGGCCGATGAACAGCCTGCTCAGCGCCGATGCGCCGAGGGCGACCGGCAGGATCACGGTGCCGACACCAGCGGCGAAGACCAACGTCATCCCGAGGATGTGGCGTCGATGCCGGAACGAGGAGGCGAAATAGGCGGGCAGCATCACCGACACGCAGCAGGGAGCAAGCAGCGCCACCACACCGGCCAGAAAGGACGCGAAGACCGTGGTGGATACCAGCAGCTCCTGCATGTCGACGCCTCCGCGATACCACGAAAGAAACTAGTACGAACTATGTTAGTAGAGCGTACGCGACGGCCGCGTAAGTCACGCGTGAGGGCGGGGAGTGGCGGAGCTCAGAGTGGTGTGGTGAACCCTGCGATGGGGCCGCGGAGCCAACCCACCAGGTCGGCCCACAGCCCGGTGACCAGCATCACACCGACCACGATGAGCATGGCCCCGCCGAACAGCTGAATCCGTCGGGTGTTCCGGCGCAGCCAGCCTGCGGTCCGCACCGCCCAGCCCGCGCCGAGCGCGAGCAGTACAAACGGCAGGCCGAGGCCGAGGCAGTAGGCCAGCACCAGCAGGACGCCCCGGGCGGTGGTTGAGCCCACCTGGGTGCCGCTGGCCAGTGCGATCACACCCGTCAGGGTGGGGCCAAGGCACGGCGTCCATCCCAGGCCGTAGACCG
>JBOHER010000362.1:0-17583 GCA_050701115.1 Haloechinothrix sp.
GTTATGTGAACTCTTCTATGTGACTTCTGTGAACAAGCCATGGTGGGCGAGGAGGGAGTTGAACCCTCACGTCCTTTCGGACACACGGACCTGAACCGTGCGCGTCTGCCATTCCGCCACTCGCCCGAGCGACTGCGTAAGCTGGACCAGACTAGCAGGGGGGTAAGGCGGGTTTGCAGCGGGCTGGGGTGACATTCCTCCGGATCCGGTGCCTTACCGGCTGCGCACAGATACGATCTAACAGTGAGAGGACGTGTGAAGGAGGCCTGGTCGCGTGGGTCGCGTTGAGCACTTTGATCGGCGACTTGAGCGAATCGTTGGCAACACCTTTGCGCGGATGTTCGGCGGCAGAGTCGTGACGCAGGAGGTTGCGCAAGCACTTGAGCGCGAGAGCGAAGATAACGTACGTGAGCTGGCCGGTGGTCGATGGCTCGCTCCCAACCACTACATCGTGTCGTTGGGGCCGGCCGATCACGGCCGTATGGCGGGTGAAGAGCAGCATGTCACCCGGGTTCTCGCAAATGCTGTGGCCGAACATCTCGCAGAGCACGGTTGGGACACATATGGTGACGTCGTAGTCTCGCTGGAGCGCAACGACGCGCTGCACACCGGACAGTTCAGGACACGCTCGTCTGTCGACCCCGACGTTGCAGCGCACAACGTGGGACAAGCAAGACAGTCAGCACCACCCCGCAACGCAGGAGACCGAGCAATGAGTCAGCCACCCGGCTACGGCCAATACGACCAGGGCGATCCGTACGGTCAGCAGGGCCAGTACGGCTATGGACAAGGTCAGCCCGGCTACGACCAGTACGGACAGCCCGTCGGTCAACCCGGGCATGACCAGGGCTACGGCCAGCCGGGCTACGACCAGTACGGACAGCAGCAAGGTGGCCAGCCCGGCTACGACCAAGGCTACGGCCAGCCCCCAGCGCAACCCGGTTACGACCAAGGCTACGGCCAGCCCCCAGCGCAGCCCGGTTACGACCAGGGCTACGGTGGCCAGCCCGGTTACGACCAGGGCTACGGAGGCCAGCCCGGTTATGACCAGGGTTACGGCGGCCAATCCGGTGGCTACGACCAGTACGGCCAGGGTTACGGCCAGCCCCCCGGCGCTCCGCCTGCTGGGGACCCGTATGCCCAGCAGAACTACGCGCCGCCCGCCGTGCACACCGGTGCCCGGCAGTTGGCCGCGACCCTGCAGTTGGACGACGGGTCCAACCGCAACTATTCGCTCAAACAGGGTGGCAACGTCGTGGGCCGCGGTCAGGACGCCGACTTCCGGCTGCCGGACACCGGGGTGTCCCGCAGGCACCTGGAGATCACCTGGGACGGCCAGAGCGCCACGTTGGCCGACATCGGCTCGACGAACGGCACGACCGTCAACGGCACGCCGGTGCAGACCTGGCAGCTGGCAGACGGTGACGTGATCCGCGTCGGTCACTCGTCGCTGACGTTCCGCACCCAGGGCTGAGCGACCAACCGAAGGCTCCAAAGGTCAACAACTCGTCGGGGGCAGGGCAAACCCGCTACCCGCCCGGCGCTACGAAGCGGAGCGGACACAACAGGTGCCAGAGCTAGTCGTTCAACTGACCAGAGCAGGGTTTCTAGCCCTGCTCTGGTTATTCGTGCTGGCCGCTTTGCGGGTGGTGCGATCGGATTTGTATGCGGCATCCGGACTCCGGGTGGACATCCCGGCGTTCAGGCGAAGCAAGCAGGACAAGCGGAAGGGCGGCGGCAAGTCGGCGCACCAGCTCGTGGTCACCCACGGGGCGCTGTCCGGTACCAGGATCGCGTTGGACGGCCGGCCGATCCTGATCGGGCGTGCTGATGACTCCACCTTGGTCCTCGACGACGACTACGCATCGACCCGGCACGCCCGGCTTTCGCTGCGTGGAACGGATTGGTACGTGGAAGATCTGGGCTCGACGAACGGCACCTATCTCGATCGGGCTAAGGTCACAGCACCCCTCCGAGTACCACTCGGTGTCCCCATCCGGATCGGCAAGACGGTGATCGAGCTTCGCCCATGACCCTTGTCCTTCGCTACGCGGCCCGCAGCGACCGCGGCCTGGTTCGCTCCACCAACCAGGACTCCGTGTACGCGGGCCCCCGCCTGCTTGCCCTCGCCGACGGGATGGGCGGTCACGCCGCGGGTGAGGTCGCCAGCAAAGTCGTCATCGCGGCGCTGGCGCCACTTGACGACGACGAGCCCGGCGGCGACCTGCTCAGCCAGCTCCGCGAGGCGGTGGTGGGTGGCAACAGCGCGCTCGCCGAACTGGTCGCGGACGATCCGGATCTAGAGGGCATGGGCACCACGCTCACCGCGGTCCTGTTCGCCGGCAACAAACTCGGGCTGGTGCACGTCGGCGACTCGCGCGCCTACCTGTTGCGGGGCGGCCAGTTCACCCAGATCACCCACGACGACACCTTCGTGCAGAAACTGCAGGACGAGGGCCGGATCTCGCCGGAGGAGGCCGACACTCACCCGCAGCGTTCGCTGCTGCTCAAGGCACTTACCGGGCACGAGGTGGAGCCGAGCCTGACCGTCCGGGAAGCGCGTGCCGGGGATCGTTATCTGCTGTGCTCGGACGGACTGTCCGGGATGGTGAGCAACGACACCCTCGCCGAGGCCATGGAGATACCCGACCCGCAGCTCTGCGCCGACCGCATGATCGAACTGGCGCTCAAGGGCGGCGGCACGGACAACGTCACGGTGATCATCGCTGATGTGATCGACGTCGATTTCGGCGAGGACGCTCCGATCGTCGGCGGCGCGGCGGGTGACGGCAGCGACGAAGCCCATCAGGGCGACTCCCCCGCGGCCCGCGCCAGGGCCCTGACCGCCCCTCCGCCGCCGCAACGGATCGAGCCGACGGGGCCACCACCCGACCCAAAAGCCAAACGGCGTAAGCGAATCAGGCTGCTCGTGACGCTGCTGCTGGTGCTCGTCCTGCTGGGCGTCGCCGGGATCGCGACCAGATACTTCGTGATGCGCCAGTACTACGTGGGTGTCGGGGACAATAATGAGGTGACCATCTACCAGGGCGTTTCCGGCAGCATCCTGGGTCTGGACCTGAGCAGCAGGTCCGAGGGCTCGTGTGTGCCGGGCAACGCACTGTGCGAGCCGCTCACGCTCGCCGACCTGCAGCTCGACGCCCGGGAAGTCCTGTGCAGGGGACAGAAGCGCGACAACCTCGCCGCCGCCAGGGACTACATCACTTTCCTGCGCCACCACAAACGGCTGGACGAGGTACCAGCGCCGGGCGGCCAGGGGGATGTGAGCTGCAGCCCGGATGCGGACACGGGTGGCGGTAGCTGATGGCACAGCCGGTCGAAGGAACCTCAGGCCAAGCCGGCAGCGGTCCCACCAGGAAGCCGGCGACGCGGCGCGGGACCGAACTCGTACTCCTGGCGTATGCCGCGGTCATCGTCACGGCCGCACTGGTGCTGGTTGACGCCAACCAGGAACAGGAGCTGACCCTGGCCATCGTCTGGTACGGGCTGGCCTACCTCGCCGTATTCGCCGTCGCGCACCTCGCGGTCCGCCGCTGGGCGCCCTACGCGGATCCGCTGATCCTGCCGTGCGTCGCGCTGCTCAACGGAATCGGCCTGGTGATGATCTACCGGATCGACCTGGCCATGGCCGAACGGGCCCGCCAGAACGAGGCGGTGTTCTCGGCATTCGCTACACGCCAGGTGATGTGGACAGTGCTGGCCTTGGCGCTGTTCCTCGCCGTGCTGATCGTGATCAGCGATCACCGCACGCTGACCCGCTATGCCTACACCTGCGGCCTGGTCGGCCTTATCGCGCTGATCCTGCCCGCATTGCTGCCCCGCTCGATCTCCGAGGTCAACGGCGCCAAGGTGTGGATCAAGCTCGGGCTCTTCTCCATTCAGCCCGGCGAGTTCGCCAAGATCCTGCTGATGATCTTCTTCGCGGCATTCCTGGTTTCGAAACGGGATCTGTTCATGAACGCGGGCAAGCGGGTGTTCGGCATCGAACTGCCGCGAGCACGCGACCTCGGCCCGATCATCATCGCGGCAGCGGTGTGTCTTTCCGTGTTCGTGCTGCAGAAGGACCTCGGCCCCGCGCTGCTGTTCTTCGGCGTCGTGCTGGTGCTGCTGTATGTGGCCACCGAACGGCTGATCTGGGTGATCCTCGGCCTGAGCCTGTTCGCGTTCGGCTGCTTCATGGCTTATCAGATCTTCACCCACGTCGAGCAGCGGGTGGCCAACTGGATCGACCGCTGGCCACCTACGACGACCCCGGCGGGGGCTACCAGATCGCGCAGGGCCTGTTCGGGCTCGGCACCGGCGGGGTGTTCGGGACCGGCCTGGGTTCCGGCAGGCCGGAGATGGTGCCGGAGGCCAACACCGACTTCATCACCGCGGCCATCGGTGAGGAACTCGGCTTCATCGGGCTCGGCGCGGTGCTGATGATCTACCTGCTGCTGGCCATGCGCGGTATGCGCGGCGCGCTCGCGGTGCGAGACACGTTCGGCAAGCTGCTCGGCGGTGGGCTCGCCTTCGCCATCGTGATGCAGGTCTTCGTCGTGGTCGGCGGCGTCACCAAACTGATCCCGATGACCGGCATCACCTCGCCGTTCCTGTCCTACGGCGGATCGTCGTTGCTGGCGAACTACGTTCTGGTGGCGCTGCTGCTGCGGATCTCGGACGCCGCCCGCCGCCCGCAGCACACCTCGCGGCCGCGGCTACCCCAGGTGCAGGCCCCGATCGCGGAAGCGCACACAGTGCTGGTGGAGCGACCGAAGTGAACACACCACTACGCCGGGTCGGCGTCGCCATGCTGTCGATGATCGTGCTGCTGCTGGCCAACGCGACCTACATCCAGGTGGTCAAGGCCGACGACTACCGCACCGACGGGCGCAACCAGCGCGTGCTGCTCGACGAGTACGCGCGGGAGCGCGGGCAGATCGTCTCGCAGTTCCAAGGGGTGCCGCTGGCCCGCGGCAAATCCACCAACGACCGGCTGCAGTTCCTGCGCACCTATCCCAACGGGCCGATGTATGCCCCGGTCACCGGGTACTACTCCTGGCGGTACGGCTCGGCAGGCCTCGAGCGCTCGTTGAACGACATCCTCAACGGCAACGACGCCCGGCTGTTCGTGCGCAGGCTGTCGGACATGATCACCGGCCGGGATCCGCGCGGCGGGCACGTCCAGGTCACCATCAACCCAGCGGCGCAGGAAGCCGCGTACCAGGCGATGTCCGATCGGGGCTTCACCGGTGCGGTAGTCGCGCTCGATCCGAAGACCGGCGAGATCCTCACCATGGTGTCCACCCCGTCCTTCGACCCGAACAAACTTGCTACACACGACGGCAAGAAGCAGGAAGAGGCCTGGCTCGACTACGACTCCGACCCTTCCCGGCCGATGATCAACCGAGCGATCCGGGAGGTCTACCCGCCGGGTTCCACATTCAAGCTGGTCACCACCGCGGCCGCGCTCGAAGACGGCATGCGGCCTGACTCCAAGGTCAACACCGCGGCCACTGTCCGGCTGCCCGGCACCAGTACCTCACTGGCGAACTTCGCCGGCCGAGCCTGCCAGGGGTCGACGCTCGCGGACGCGCTGGCCTTCTCCTGCAACACGGCGTTCGCCGAGATCGCGGGCAAGCTCGGTGCGGACAAGCTGCAAGCCACCGCGGAGAACTTCGGGATCGGCATGACCGATCTGGACATCCCGATGCGGGTCGCCCCCTCCGGCCTCGGCGCACTGGGCGCACTGCCCGAGTTGTATCAGAGCGGCATCGGCCAGCGGGATGTCCGGCTCACGCCGCTGCAGGACGCGCTGCTCGCGGCGACCGTCGCCAACGGCGGCATGGCGATGCGCCCGCAGCTGGTCAAGGAGCTGTTGGCGCCCGACTTGACCACGATCGAGGAGTACGAGGCCGAGGAACTCACCGGCACGCCCGCGATGTCCACCGAGAACGCGAACATCCTGAAAGACATGATGATCGCCTCGGAGCGCAACACCTCGGGTGGCGGCAAGCGAGGCGACCTCACGATCGCCTCCAAGACCGGTACCGCCGAGCACGGCACCGACCCGAAGAACACCCCGCCACACGCCTGGTACACGGCGTTCGCGCCTGCCGACGACCCGCAGGTCGCCGTCGCGGTCATCGTGGAAAGCGGCGGTGACCGGGGACTCGCCGCCACCGGCGGCACGGTGGCGGCCGAGATCGGCCGGATCACCCTCAACGCGGCACTTGGGGGTTGGGAATGATCTCCTCAGGCCAGCTGCTCGCCGAGCGCTACCGGCTGGACAGCAGGATCGCGGTCGGTGGCATGGGCGAGGTGTGGCGCGCCAGCGACACCCGGCTGGATCGCACGGTCGCGGTGAAGATCCTCAAAGCCGAACTTTCCGGTGACGCCGAATTCCTGCACCGCTTCCGCACCGAAGCCCGCACCACCGCCTCGCTCAACCACGCGGGTATCGCCGCGGTGCACGACTACGGCGAGACCGCGGCAGCCGACGCCGAGGACGGCAACATCGCCTACCTGGTGATGGAACTGGTCAACGGCGAGCCATTGGCAGGCATCCTGGCCCGCGAAGGCCGGGTTTCGGCTGAGCGCCTGCTGCCGATCCTGGAACAGGCGGGACGGGCGCTGCAGGCCGCGCACGAACGCGGCCTGGTGCACCGGGACGTCAAGCCGGGCAACATCCTTGTGGTGCGCGGCTCCGACGGGCACGACATCGTGAAGCTGACCGACTTCGGTATCGCCAAGGCCGCGGACGCGGTGCCGGTCACCCGCAACGGCATGGTCATGGGCACCGCGCACTACATCGCGCCCGAGCAGGCACTCGGCCACGAGGCGGAACCGGCCAGCGACGTCTACTCGCTCGCGGTATGCGGTTACGAGTGCCTGGTCGGCCACCGCCCGTTCGTCTCGGAGAACGCGGTCACCGTGGCGATGATGCACATCAGGGACACCCCGCCGCCGTTGCCGCCGGACGTGCCGCCCACAGTGCGCGCGCTCATCGAGTCCACCCTGATCAAGGACCCGCGGCAGCGCTACGCCAACGGCGGGGAGTTCGCCGCAGCGGCGGCCGCGGTCCGCGCGGGCAACTACCCGCCGTTGCCTGCGGGTGTGCTCGCCGGCAACGGCCCGATCGGCCCATCCAGCCATCCGCCGTTGCATCCAATGCAAGCGACCGCAGTCCTGGGTGGGCCGGTGACCGGGCCCTTTCCGCCCCAGCAGACCCGCAGGAACCTGGTGTGGCCGTGGGTGCTGGTCGGGGTGGTCGGCGTCGCCCTCGTGGTGATGGCCGCCGTACTGCTGCCCAAGCTGCTGCCCGTCGACGAGTCCCCGCCCACCGTGCAGACTCCGACCAGCACGCCGGAACAGGAAGCCCCGGTGCAGCCGCCTCCTCAGCCGACACAGGAGCCGACGGAGCAGGAGCCGACGGAGCAGGAGGACGCCACCACCGAGCCGACCGAACCGGATCCCGGTGAGCTGACCGAGACGGTGGATCCGGAGGAGACAGAAACTCCCACCGAAACGACCGACGGTGACGCTACCGAACCCGATCCCGACGACGGCAATCCCTTCGGCTTCGGAGCCAACCCGCGGGGTCACAATGTGGGTCAACTCGACGATGAACCTTATGAGGGCGCATGACGAACCACGCTCCACGAGATGAAATGGTCCGGTAGATGAGCACCACGAAACTGCTCTCGAACCGCTACGAGCTGGGTGACACGCTCGGCTACGGCGGCATGTCCGAGGTGCACCATGGTCACGACGTCCGGCTCGGTCGCGAGGTCGCGATCAAGGTCCTGCGTGCCGACCTCGCACGGGACCCCGTCTTCCAGGAGCGCTTCCGCCGGGAGGCACAGAACGCCGCCGCGCTGAACCACCCCGCCATCGTCGCCGTCTACGACACCGGCGAGACCCGCACCGAGCACGGCACGCTGCCCTACATCGTCATGGAGTACGTGGACGGCCGCACGCTGCGGGACATCGTCAAGACCGAGGGCCCGATGCCGCAGAAGCGGGCCATGGAGGTGATGGCCGACGTCTGTGCCGCGCTGGACTTCTCGCACCGGCACGGCATCGTGCACCGCGACGTCAAACCCGCCAATGTGATGATCACTAAGACCGGTGCGGTCAAGGTGATGGACTTCGGTATCGCGCGCGCCATCCACGACGGGCAGTCGGCGATGACGCAGACCGCGGCGGTGATCGGCACCGCCCAGTACCTCTCGCCCGAACAGGCGCGCGGCGAGTCGGTGGACGCCCGCAGCGATGTCTACGCCGCGGGGTGTGTGCTCTACGAGCTGATCGCGGGCGATCCCCCGTTCACCGGCGACTCACCGGTGGCCGTGGCCTACCAGCACGTGCGGGAGGACCCGCTGCCCCCGTCCGCGGTGAATCCGGCGGTCAGCCCGGTGCTGGACGCCGTCGTGCTCAAGGCGCTCACCAAGGGCCCGGCCAACCGGTATCAGTCGGCCGCTGAGATGCGCTCCGACCTGGTGCGGGTGCTCGCCGACCAGCGGCCGGCGGCGCCAATGGTGATGACCGAGGACGACCGCACCCAGGCGATGGCCGCCAGGTATGGCGATGATTACGACGACTACGACGATGAGGCCGAGGAACTCGAGCGGCGCAAGCGCCGCAACCGGATGCTCGCCGTGCTCGCGGTGCTCGGTATCCTCGCGGTGGCGTTCATCATGTGGCTGGCCAACCCGTTCGGGGGCGGCGCACAGACCGCGCAGGTGCCCAACGTGCTCGGCCAGCCGATCGACCGGGCCGAGCAGGATCTGCGAGCCGCCGGGTTCAGCGGTCTCGACAAGCAGGCGGTGCCCTGCAGGCCCGAGACGCTTGGCGGCCAGCCACCGTGCGATCCGGTGGACGACATCGGCAAGGTGATCCGCCTCGACCCCAAGGAAGGCACCAACGTCGACGTCAGCACCAGGATCACCGTGTTCTACGGCGAACCGCCTGCCAGTTTCGCGATGCCCAAGCTGGTGGACAAGAAGCGCGCCGAGGCGGAGAAGATCATCGCGGACCGGAACCTCTTCCTCGAGCCCGACGTGGAAGAGGTCGAGAACAACGACCCGAAGCGGGCGGGCCTGGTCGCCTCGCAGGACCCGAAGGCTGGCGATCAGGTCGAGGAAGGCAGCGCGGTGACCATCACCGTCTACGCCAAGCCGGTGATGGTCGAGGTCACCGACTACACCGGGCGGTCATACGACACGGCAGAGGCCGGTCTGCGTGGCGCTGGATTCAACGTCGTGCGCAGGGACGTCGACTCCGACCGGCCTGCCGGTGAGGTCGTTGGCCAGAACCCGAACAGCGGCGAGGCGGTCAAGGGCTCCGACGTGCTGGTCGAGGTGTCCAACGGCGCCGACGAAGAGATCACCATGCCCGATGATCTCGTCGGCAAGACCGAGTCCGAGGCGCGGGAAGCCCTCAGCGACGCGGGCCACACCGGTGAGATCAAGATCGAGCAGGAAGAGGTCACCGATCCTCAGCAGCACGGCCGGATCACCCGGACCGACCCGGACGGTGGTTCGTCGCTGAAGAAGTCGGACACCGTGACGCTCTACGTCGGCGAGTTCGGCGGCGGGGACGGCGATCCCGGGGACGGCGGCGGGGACGACGATGACAACCCGTGGATTCCACCACCTGGCAACGGAAGCGGGCGTAACCCCGGCGGTGGCTGATGGCTGAGCGGGCCGTCGCTTCCGGGTCAGGAAGCGGCGGCCTTCTGCAAGACGCGGGTGGCCTGCTCGAGTTCGTTCACAGTGGCCGCGGGGACCGGGTGGCCCGCACCGGCCAGCCAGTTCGCCAGCATCCGGTGGCCGCCCTCTGTCAGCACGGACTCGGGGTGGAACTGCACACCTTCCACCGGAAGTTCGTTGTGCCGCATGGCCATCACGATGCCGGACTCGGTGCGAGCGGTGACCTCGAAGCAGTCCGGGATCGTCTCGGGGAGCACGGTCAGCGAGTGGTACCGGGTCGCGGTGAACGGATCGGGCAGCCCGGCGAGCACCCCCTCGCCGTTGTGGTGCACCTGGCTGGTCTTGCCGTGCAGTAGTTCCGGTGCGCGGTCCACCCTCGCCCCCCACACCGCGCCCATTGCCTGATGGCCGAGGCAGACGCCGAACACCGGGATGCGCGCGTCCGCGCACCTGCGGATCACGTCCATGCTCTGCCCCGCCCGCTCCGGGGTCCCTGGCCCGGGTGAGACGAGGACCCCGTCGAATCCGCCCAACGCATCCAGGTCCACGGCGTCGTTGCGCCACACGGTGCACTCGGCACCGAGCTGGGCAAGATACTGGACCAGGTTGTAGACGAAGCTGTCGTAGTTGTCGACAACGAGCACGCGCATGCGATCAGCTTAAACGTGCGCGACACTGGTTTACTCACGTACTGACTCCAGTCCGTTCATCATCAAGGAGCGACCCACGATGCCGCAGGATCGGACCCATGATCTGGTGCTCTTCGGCGCCACCGGCTTCACCGGCGGGCTGACCGCCGAGTACCTGGCCGCGCATGCTCCTGCGCACTGCCGATGGGGGCTGGCCGGACGTAACCGGGGCAAGTTGGAAGGTCTGCGCGACCGGCTGGCCGCGATCAACCCCGCCTGTGCCGGCCTGCCGCTGCTGCACGCGGACTCTGGCGATGCCGCCTCGCTGCACGCGGTCGCGGAGAGCTCGAAGGTGGTGATCAGCACAGTGGGCCCGTACCTCGCCTACGGTGAGCCGCTGGTGCAGGCGTGCGTCGAGGCGGGCACCGACTACGTGGACCTCACCGGCGAGCCGGAGTTCGTCGACCTGATGTACGTCAAGTACCAGGCGAAGGCGGTGGCCAGCGGCGCGCGGATCGTGCACGCCTGCGGGTTCGACTCCATCCCGCACGACCTCGGTGCCTACTTCACCGTGACGAAGCTGCCCAAGGACCAGCCGATCCGGCTGGAAGGGTTCGTGCGGGCAGGCGGCGCGATCTCCGGGGGTACCTTCGCCTCCGCGCTGGGTGCGATGTCCCGACTGCGGCAGGCCACCGCCGCCGCGCGGGAACGCAGGTGGATCGAGCCGCAGCCAGCCGGCCGTAGGGCGCGGGCGGTGGCTGGGAAACCGCGGCACGACAAGATCGCCCAGTCCTGGGTGTTGCCGATGCCGACGATCGATCCGCAGGTGGTGGCCCGCTCCGCGCGGGCGCTCGAGGTGTACGGGCCGGACTTCAGCTACAGCCACTACGCGGCTGTCAAACGGCTCCCGATGGCCGCCGGTGGCGTCGCCGGACTGGGTGTGGTGGCCGGCCTCGCGCAGATCGGCCCGGTCCGCGAGCGGCTGCGCAACCTGCGCAAGCCCGGCGCGGGCCCAGACGAACAGCAACGGGCGAAGGGCTGGTTCACGGTCCGGTTCCACGGGGTCGCCGGGGGCCAGGAAGTGATCACCGAGGTGTCCGGTGGTGACCCTGGTTACGGTGAAACCTCCAAGATGCTAGCCGAATCGGCGCTGTGCCTAGCCTTCGACGACCTGCCGCCGTCCGCGGGCCAGGTCACCACCGCGGTCGCCATGGGCGACGCCCTGATCGACCGCCTGACCAGGACAGGCATCACCTTCACCGTCCTCGACCAGCCACCTACCCACCCTCCGGCCCGCCGCACCCGCTGACCCCGTCCACCCTCGTGCGTGAAAGTTGTTGCATGGGCAACCACAACCACTCACGAGAGGGCGACCGTCCCATCTGATGGACTGTTGCGCGCATCACCTTTTCGCTTAGGGCAGCCTTACTTACTCTGGTGTATATGACCAGATCCCTGCGTGTTGCGATTGTCGGTGCCGGCCCGGCCGGCATCTATGCCGCCGACATCCTGGACAAGTCCGACACCGATGTGAGCATCGACCTCTACGAGCGCATGCCCGCGCCGTTCGGCCTGATCCGCTACGGCGTCGCGCCGGACCACCCACGCATCAAGGGCATCGTCAACGCGCTGCACAAGGTGCTCGACAAGCCGAATGTCCGCCTGCTCGGCAATGTCGACTACGGCACCGACCTCAAGCTGGACGACCTTCGCGAGTTCTACGACGCGGTGGTGTTTTCCACCGGTGCCGCGGCCGACCGCGCGCTGCACCTCCCCGGCATCGACCTGCCGGGCAGCCATGGTGCCGCCGACTTCGTCTCCTGGTACGACGGCCACCCCGATGCGCCCCGCGAGTGGCCGCTCACGGCCACCAGCGTCGCGGTACTCGGGGTCGGCAACGTGGCCATCGACGTCGCCCGCATCCTGGCCAAAACCGCCGATGAGCTGCTGACCACTGAGATCCCGGACAACGTCTACCAGGGCCTGAAGGCCAATCCGGTCACCGACGTGCACGTGTTCGGCCGTCGCGGCCCCGCTCAGGCGAAGTTCACCCCCCAGGAGCTGCGCGAGCTGGACCACTCACCCAATGTCGAGGTCATCGTCTACCCGGAGGACATCGAGTTCGACGAGGGCTCGATCGCCGAGATGCGGGCGCACAAGCAGCTCGACATGATCGTCAAAACCCTGCAGGAGTGGGCGATCCGCGACCAGGGCGACCGGCCGATCAAGCTCCACCTGCACTTCTTCCACTCGCCAGCCGAGATCCTCGGCGACGGCAACGGCGTCACAGGGCTGCGCACCGAGCGCACGGAACTTACCGGTGACGGCAGCGTGCGGGGCACCGGCGAGTTCCACGACTGGGACGTGCATGCGGTCTACCGGGCCGTCGGATACCTCAGTTCGCCGCTGGCCGAGATCCCGTTCGACCACAGCACCGGCACGGTGCCGCACGAGGGCGGCCGGGTCATCGACATCGACGGCGACCAGGTGCCCGGCGTCTACGTGACCGGCTGGATCAAGCGTGGCCCGATCGGCTTGATCGGCCACACCAAGGGTGACGCGCTGGAGACCATCACCAACCTGCTGGCCGACGCAGACGCCCTGCAGCCTGCCCAGCAGCCAGACCCGGACGCCGTGCTCGAGTTCCTCGATCAGCGCGGCGTGGAGTACACCACCTGGGAAGGGTGGGGCAAGCTCGACGCCCACGAGAAGGCACTCGGCCAGGCCCAAGGCCGCGAACGCATCAAGGTCGTCGACCGCGAGGACATGCTGGGCGTATCGCGCGCCTGACCCTATGGCCGCCCTCGTCGGCGGCCCCGCACCCGGCCGCTACACCGACACCTGGTTGAACGGCAGCTTGGGCTCCAGCCACGGGAACACCACGAACATCAGCAGGGCGATCACCGCGGCGACCAGCATGGTCGCGATGACCACCCGGACGGCGACGGGGCCGGGCAGACGGCGCCAGATCCAGCCGTACATCACGCCTCCCCGATCTTGGTCAGCAGATCCTGATAGCCGCCACCGGATGACTTGCTCTCCTGATTCGTCAGCATCGCGTGGATGATCATCCGCTCACGGTCGGAGAACCGAGGGTGGCAGGTGGTCAGCGTCAACAGGGACGCCTGATGGGTCTTGGCCAGCGGATCGTCCAGCCGGTACGGCACAGCGGCCACGGCGTCCCCTCGATCAGGCGTGACGATCCGGCGGCCCACGGTCTCACCGTAGGGCCCACCGCCTGGCTGATCGGCTTGCCGCAAGGTGGACACGTTGGCGCACTTCGGGTTGCTCTGCCGCACCCTTGCCCAGTCCGGCACCTGCTCGGTCATCGGCAGCACGCGGTAGACGAAGAAGGCCGTTGCCGTCTCGATCACGATGGCGTCGCAGGGATTGAGCAGGTCGAGGTCGTTGAACGGTGCACCCTTGCCGACCCGGTGCCCAGCGACCCCGACGTTGCCTGGCTCGCCGGGCATCGCGGTGTCCGGGTAATGCCCGGGTCCCACCTCGAGCGACTGTGCGCCGACCCCTTCCTGAATGGTGAACTGGTAGTCCGCGCCGAAGGACGGGATGTAGATCCGCGCGAACGCCTCACCGTCGGTCAACTCCGGGCGTACCTGACGTTGCTGCGACCAGGAGTCGTCGAGCCCGGCCCGCGCGTCGGCCTGCTTGCGCGCCGACTCCCAGTTCGTCACGTACAGCGTGTAGAACACGAACAGCAAGACGATGACGCCCGCGGTGATCAGCAGCTCGCCGAGCGACCTGATCAGCAGGTACGACGTACCCGGCGCGGCAGGCCGAAGCCGGGCGAACACCTGAGTCGGTTCGCCGGAGAAATCGGGGCGCGCGAACACGCGCGTCTCGGGCTCAGGGTCAGGTCGATAACCCGAATCCCGGTGCCTGCGCACGTAAGACTCCTTATCTGTGGAGGCCGGGAAGCCTTCAGCGGATAGTCGTGCCCTCCAGGTCGCTACTCCCCAGTTCTCGCACGTCCCCGATACGTTAACGTGGTGTAGAGGCGCACGTCGCGCCCGCACCGCAGATAGCTGCCGACCCGAGATCATCAACCGCGCGAGGACTGAAGATGCCCAAGTCCAAGGTACGCAAGAAGACCGCGTACACACCCCCGACCGACAGGAAGACCCCGGTCAAGGTGCGCGCGCAGGGTCCGTCCCACCCCGCCTACAAAGTGGTCATGTTCGGGCTCATGCTGCTCGGCCTGCTCTGGCTGGTCATCAACTACCTGGCGGGTGACAAGATCCCGTTCATGCTCGAGCTGGGCAACTGGAACTTCGCGATCGGTTTCGTGTTGATGATCTCCGGCCTGCTGATGACCATGCGCTGGCGCTGACCGGTTACCCCCACAACGGCTAATTACACTTGTGTAATCTATCCCCACTGTGGATAACTCCTGTGGACAAGACCACGAGCACCGACTTCGCGGTGGATTCCTGTGGATAACTCTGTGCACAGCTGGGGACCGTCAACTGCGGTACTGGTGGCCTGCGGGGCCGCCTGCATCGGCGCGGCGGCCGGGTCTGTGTGGTTCGCGATCGGCGGCGACTTCGTAGGCGCAACGCTCACCGGCATCCTGGCGGTCGCACTGGCAGCGCTCACCCTGCACGCCGTACGCCTGCGCCCCCGGCTGGCAGCCGACCGCCAGGGCATCCTGATCCGCACGCTGGCAGGGCCGGCGCGGACGCCCTGGGCGCGCGTGCACGCAAGGGTGGTCCGTACCCGAAGGCTCGGGCGCGACGTCGAGACGCTGGAACTGGAACTGGACACCGAAGCGGCCGAGGGCGATCCCCGATTGATCGTCCTCGGCCGGTTCGAGCTCGGCGCCGATCCCCGCGACGTGCTCGAGCAGTTACAGCGGGTGCGCGCCGGTTAGCTGTCGCGCACCCAGCATTGCGCCTGCTGCTGCGAACAGACGACCTCACCGTGCACCGGGTCCTCGACCTCCACCAGCCCGGGGGCCAGCGAACTGGTGCGGGCGGCAACGACCACCAGGAGCAAGATCGCGGCAACCATCCCGGCTGCCGTCTGCACCACAGTCCGCCGTCGCTCCGGCGCGTACACCATGGCCACCGTCAACACCGCGCCGGCAATCAGGCCGCCCAGATGGCCGAGCAGCGAGATCTGCGGTATCGACACGCTGATCACCAGGTTGATGAGGATGATCCCGATGATCGGCGCGAGGTTGAGTTTCAACCGGACGGCCGCGACGAGCACGCCGCCCAACATGCCGTACACGGCACCGGACGCGCCAGCGGTGAAGCTGTTGATGTCCTCCAACGCGTACACCGCGACACCGCCACCCAGCAGTGCCAACAGGTACACCGCCAGATACCGCACCTTCCCGAGCAGCAGTTCGAGATCGCGGCCGAGGAACCACAACGCGAGCATGTTGACCGCAAGATGCAACGGCCCGTAGTGCAGGAACCCCGAGGTGAACAGCCGCCACAAATCGCCGATCGCGATGGCCGGTGGCAGCAGCACGCCCTGCTGGAAGAGCCCCGAGTTCGCGTTGCCCATGACGCTCTGCGATTGGGCCACGGTCACCAGGTACGCCAGCACGTTGAGCGCGATCAGTACCGGGGTGACGATCGGCCGCGCCGAGGCACGCGCACCGGCTACCGTGCGATAACCGAACCCCGACTTGCGGTAGGAGGCCTGCCGGACCCGATGCTGCCTGCGGCCGGCCGCGACGCAGTCGATGCACTGGAAGCCGACCGAGGCTTCGCGCAGGCAGTCCGGGCAGGCAGAACGCTCGCACCGGGTGCAGCGCAGGCCGGTCTGCCGGTCCGGATGCCACCAGCAGGTCGGTTCGGCCTGCTGGTCCTGCTCAGGCACGCTCAATCGTGACCCGCTCGATGACCACGTCGTCGAGCGGCCGGTCGGCAGGCCCGGTCGCGGTGCGGGCGATGGCGTCAACCACGTTGCGCGACTCCTGGTCGGCAACCTCACCAAAGATGGTGTGTTTGAAGTTCAGGTGTGTGGTCGGCCCGACGGTGACGAAGAACTGCGAACCGTTGGTGTTCGGTCCTGCGTTGGCCATCGCCAGCAGGTACGGCTTGTTGAACTGCAGTTCGGGGTGGAACTCGTCGCCGAACCGGTAGCCGGGGCCACCGCGGCCGGTACCGGTCGGATCGCCGCCCTGGATCATGAACCCGTCGATCACCCGGTGGAAAACCGAGCCGTCGTAGAACGGTCCCGAGCTCTCGCCCTTTGCGTTGGGCTGGGCGTACTCTTTGCCGCCGTCGGCCAGATCGGCGAAGTTCGCCACGGTCTTCGGAGCATGGTCGGGGAACAGGTTGAGGTGAATGTCGCCCTGGTTCGTGTGTAGCGTCGCCTTTGACGCCCGAGAGGAGGATTCATTGCTTTGAGTCACCTGAACATCGTGCCACCACGAGCGAGATGTGTCGTATAGGGGCAGGATGGGTGACGGGAATCATGTCGGAACAACCGATTGGCGAGGTGACGGCCATGGATATGGCCCCCGGACATCTGGTGGAAACGCTCTCGGAGGGGGCGGAAGCGGCACGCGAGGAGGTCGTCAAGACCAGCCGTCGCGCACGCAAGAGGCTTGAGCGCAAGGCCAAGCAAACCCGTAAGGATCTCGCTCGCGGTGCCGGGAAGGCCCGCAGGGCAGCCGAGAAGGAATTCGAGACGGTCAGGCGGTCCGCGGCGCACAAGGTCGAGGAGTTCAAGCCGACCCGCAAGGAGCGCAAGGCCGCGGTGAAGGAAGCCAAGGAGTCAGCCAGGGCGGCCAAGCACGCGGTCACGGACCTGAAGATGAGCAGGAAGGAAGCCAAGAAGGCGCGCAAGGAAGCCGAGCGGGCGATCGACGCGAGCACCGGACGTAAGAGGCGCCGCAAGTGGCCACTGGTCGTCGGTCTGGGTCTCGTCGCGGCCGGCGCGGCCTACGCCATGCGGCCCAAGGCGGAGCCGCCGCTGTCCCTTGTTCCGCCACCGGCCGACCCACCGCGGCCGGTCAAGCCGACAGCCACGAGCGAAGAGCCAGTGGCCACGCAGACCTCCGACGCGCAGCCGAAGCACGCGATGGACGACTCGGCTGCGGCTGAGGCAGTCACGGAACGCAACGCGAAGGGGCAGGCCCCGCCGACCCCCAAGCCGCCTCCCACCGCTGCCGGGAACGCGCGGCAGACCCCTGCACAGCGCAGCGCCACGCAGGACAAGCAGCAGACCGGTGCCGAGAAGCGGGCCTGACCGCACCGGTGGAGACG
>JBOHER010000363.1:0-5498 GCA_050701115.1 Haloechinothrix sp.
GAGCAGGAGTGGCGGGTGGAGGTCAAGACCACCGCCGACCGCGTGGACGAGCTCGTCGCGCACGTCACCGCGCAGCACGAGTATGACGTCCCCGAAGTGGTGGTCACTCCGGTCGTCGGGGGCAGCGCGGACTATCTGTCCTGGGTCGTCGCGGAAACCCGCGGGACCCGCTGAACCCAGGAAACCCCTCCGGCGGCTAGATCGGGGTGACGCCGGTGGCCTGCGGGCCCTTGGTGCCCTGGCCGATCTCGAACTCCACCCGCTGGTTCTCCTCGAGGCTACGGAAGCCGTTGCCCTGAATCTCCGAGTAGTGGACGAAGACGTCGCCGCCGCCGTTGTCCGGCGCGATGAAGCCGAAGCCCTTTTCCGAGTTGAACCACTTCACGGTTCCCTGAGTCATAACAGTCCTCTCAACAAGTGTCAGCTAACTATTCCGGTCAGTTATCAGACGACGACTTCTCCGGTGCGAAACTTGGAGAGAACCCTTCGCCCGCAACATCGTCTTGCGAGCGTGAAACCACGAACACAACAACTTACGACCATGGCCAGTCAAGCATGGGCCCGGCAGGGTGTCAACTTGGGGTGCCGGCGAAACTTCGAATAGAGCACGTGGAGAACGGTCTTCTTCAGTTGTTCACCGAACGGGGTGTTCCACGTGCGAGAACGTGACCCGAACGGGTTGTGGTCGAGGCTGCGAAATTGGTGTATCCACAGGCGAATACGACGCACGCTCGGTGGAAACCCGCTGCGGCGGCGCTTGGAACACGGGCGGTGCTTCCACCCGCGGCCGATCGGAAGTAGGTCGCTCTTCTGTCATTACTGGGAGCGGTCCTTTCTGGTCTTTTTGTGCAGGGATTCGAGCACGAACCACCGAGTTACACCGAGGACAAGAACCGGTACCTCAAGCATCGCGTCGCGGAGGCGCTCGCTGAGCGTGGCACGTAGGCCGACGAGAGGGTGAAGGAAGCCAGCGACGCGATCGGGCGGCTCGTTCGTTCTTGATCCTATGGGGTCAGTCTACCTGAAGGCTGACCGCTTGCCGGTAGAGCCCGGGCAAGGGTTGCCACCGTTGCAACAGAGCACCTGGGATGCAACCCCTTGCAACTCTGTCGGCACCGGGGCATTTCGCGGTCCGATGGGTCTTGCCGTCGAGGGTGACGGGTACCACAGTGGAACTGGGAAAGGTGGCGCAAGCATGACAGCTGTCGGCATCGTGGCCAACCCCGCGTCGGGCCGGGATATCCGCAGGCTGGTCGCGCAGGCTTCGGTGTTCCCGACGGCCGAGAAGGCCAACATGATCCAGCGCATCTTTACCTCGCTCGCCGCGGTCGGCGTCGACACCGTGCTGGTCTCGGTGGATCTCGGCGGCATCTCATCGGCGGTGCTGCGCGCCGTCCGCCACCGTCGCCCGGGCAAGGACGCACCGTGGCCGCGGGTCGAGTTCTGTGCTGCTGACGAGTTGACCAACAGCGCGGAGGACACCAGCAACGCGGTGCACCGGATGATCGATGCGGGGGCCAAGGTGATCATCTGCCTCGGCGGGGACGGTACGGCCCGGGTCGCGACGGCGGCGATGCTCGGCGACAACGCGGGTCGCGACATTCCACTGCTGCCGTTGTCCACCGGAACCAACAATGCCTTCCCGCAGATGCGCGAGGCCACCGTGGCGGGGTTGGCGGCCGGCCTGGTCGCCACCGGTGCGGTGGATCAGGGACTGGCCACGAACAGAGCGACCGTGCTGGAAGTGCGGGCAGGCAATCAGCGCGAGCTAGCTCTGGTCGACGTCGGGGTCTCCACCGCGCGCTACGTCGGTTCGCGGGCACTCTGGCACCCGTCCGCGCTGACCGAGCTGTACTGCACGTTCGCTGAACCCGACGCGATCGGGCTGTCCTCCGTCGCCGGTCTGCTGTGCCCCAGTCCGCGCGAGAAGCCCGACGGCGTCGCACTGCGCCTCGGTCCCGCCGAAACCGCCCGCATTGTCGTGCACGCGCCAATCGCTCCGGGCCTCGTGCTGCCGGTCGGGGTCATGGACTGGCGTCCGCTGCGCGTCGGTGAGCGCGTGCGGGTCGCCGCTACTCGCGGAGTCATCGCGGTGGACGGCGAGCGCGAACTCGAACTGCACGGCAACAGTGCGGCGAGCGTGTGCCTGCACGAGAACGGGCCCCGGTGCGTCGACATCTCCGCGGTGCTGTCCCAAGCAGCACGGGATGGCCTGTTGCGCACCGCCCTGTCGCCCTGCCAGCGTCGGCGGGCAGTCAATCCGGCCAGCGCATGAACGCCTGAAGCACGTTCGCCCAACCACAGAAAGGAACGTCGACGATGACCAACACCTTGCCCACCGAGGCAACACATGAGCTGGATGAGAACGCGCTGCTCGAGGCCTATCGGACCATGCGCACGATCAGGGCCTTCGAAGAGCGGCTGCACGAGGAGTTCGCGACCGGCGACATCCCCGGTTTCGTGCACCTCTATGCAGGCGAGGAGGCCGCCGCGACCGGGGTATGTATACACCTCGACGACGAACGGGACTCGATCGCCAGCACCCACCGCGGACACGGTCACTGCATAGCCAAGGGTGTTGACGTCAAGGAGATGATGGCCGAGATCTACGGCCGCACGACCGGCTCCTGCCACGGTAAGGGTGGCTCGATGCACATCGCAGACATGTCCAAGGGCATGCTGGGCGCGAACGGCATCGTCGGTGGTGGCCCGCCGCTGATCTGTGGCGCCGCGCTCGCCGCCAAGCAGCAGGGCACCGGCGGCGTCGGGGTCGCGTTCTTCGGCGATGGCGCGAGCAACCAGGGCACCACGCTTGAGGCGATGAACCTGGCCTCGGTGTGGAACCTGCCCGCCATCTTCGTCGCGGAGAACAACGGTTACGCCGAGGCGACATCGAGCAGCTGGTCGGTGGCCGCGGACAACATCGCCGATCGCGCGGCGGGTTTCGGTATGCCAGGGGTGATCGTGGACGGCTTCGACTTCTTCGCCGTCTACGAGGCTGCCGGGGAAGCCATCGAGCGCGCCCGCGGCGGTGGCGGACCGACGCTCATCGAGGTCAAGTTCACCCGGTACTACGGGCACTTCGAGGGCGACCAGCAGACCTATCGCGCCGACGAAGTGGCGCGGGCCAGGGAGAACTTGGACTGCCTCAAGCGGTTCCGCGAGCAGGTCACCGCGTCCGGCCAGCTCGAAGCGTCCACCTTGGACGGTATCGACGCCCAGGTGGCAGATCTCATCGACGCCGCGGTGGCCGAGGCCAAGCAGGCGCCGCAGCCCACCGCGGCCGACCTGGAAACCGACGTCTACGTCACCTACTGACCCGAGTGCAGACCACGCAAGGAGCAGAGAATCATGGCACGCACGATCAGCTATCGCGAGGCGATCAACGAGGCGCTCGCCCAGGAGATGGAGCGCGATCCATCGGTCATTGTGATGGGGGAGGATAACGCGGGCGGTGCGGGCAGCCCGGGCGACGAGGACGCCTGGGGTGGCGTGCTCGGTGTCACCAAGGGGCTCTACCACCGGTTCCCCGGGCGGGTGCTGGACACGCCGATCTCCGAATCGGCCTTCGTCGGTGCCGCCATCGGCGCCGCGACCCGCGGACTCCGGCCGGTGGCCGAGTTGATGTTCATCGACTTCATGGGCGTGTGCTTCGACCAGATCTTCAACCAGGCGGCCAAATTCCGGTACATGTTCGGCGGGAAGGCGGTCACGCCGGTCACCATCCGCACCATGTACGGTGCCGGGCTCAACGCCGCGGCGCAGCACTCGCAGTGCCTGTACCCGATCTTCACCCACATTCCCGGGCTCAAGGTCGTGCTGCCGTCCAGCCCGTATGAGGCCAAAGGGCTGCTCATCCAGGCGATCAGGGACGACGACCCGGTGATCTTCTGCGAGCACAAGGCGCTCTACGACATGACGGGCGATGTACCCGAGGACAGCTACACCATCCCGTTCGGCGAGGCCAACGTGGTGCGGGACGGCGGCGACGTCACCATCGTCGCGCTCGGCCGGATGGTCTCCGTCGCCGAGGAAGCTGCCACCGAACTCGCTTCCACCGGTATCGAAGCCGAGATCATCGACCCACGCACCACCAGCCCGCTGGACACCGACACGATCCTGGAAAGCGTCGAGAACACCGGCAGGCTGGTCGTGGTCGACGAGGCCACCCCGCGCTGCAACATGGCGACCGACATCTCCGCGCTGGTGGCCAAGGAGGCGTTCGGTGCGCTGCGGGCGCCGATCGAGATGGTCACCGCGCCACACACGCCGGTGCCGTTCTCCGGCGCACTCGAGTCGCTCTACATCCCGGACGCGCAGCGGGTGGTCAACGCGGTCAAGAACGTCACCGACTGGAAGCGGTGAGCATGAACGAGGCGATCAAGAAGGTCACCATGCCCAAGTGGGGCCTGTCCATGACCACCGGCAAGATCACCGACTGGATCGTCGCCGAAGGTGACGAGGTGGCCGAGGGCGATGAACTCGCCGACATCGACACCGACAAGATCGCCGGTGCGCTGGAGGCGGCCGACGAGGGCGTTGTGCGCAAGCTGATCGCGGAGGTGGGCGAGGACATCCCGGTCGGCGGCACGATCGCGCTGATCGCCCCGGCCGAGGTACCCGACGACGAGATCGAGGAAGCCGCCCGGCTGGCCCGAGAGGAGCTGGATTCCGGCGCGGTGCAAGAGGTCGCCGGACCGATCACCGGCGCCGTCGAAGTGGCCGGGCGCGCGCTCTCCTACGCCACGCTGGGCGAGGGCGACGAGCAGGTACTGCTGGTGCACGGCTATGGCGGCGACAAGAACTCCTGGCTGTTCGTGCAGGAGCCGCTCTCCGCCGACCGCACCGTGCACGCCATCGACCTGCCGGGTCATGGCGAGTCCACAAAGGACGTCGGTGACGGGTCCTTGGACACCTTGGCATCAGCGGTCATCGGTTTCCTCGACCAGAAGGGTATCGAGCGGGTTCACCTGGTCGGCCATTCACTCGGCGGAGCGGTGGTCACCGCGGTCGCCGCGCGTGCGCCGGCCAAGGTCGCCTCGCTGACGCTGGTGGCCCCGGCAGGCTTCGGCGACCAGGTCGACGCCGAGTACCTGCGCGGATTCGCCGCAGCGTCCTCGCGCAGGGAGCTCAAACCGCACCTGACCAAGTTGTTCGCCGACCCGGCCTTGGTCACCCGCCAACTCGCCGACGATCTGATGAAGTTCAAACGGCTCGACGGTGTGCAGGAAGCGCTGGACACGCTGCTGCGCACCCTGCTCGACGGGGATGCTCCCGGTATCGACGCGGCGCCACTGCTGGAGAAGGTGGAGGCGCCCATCGCGGTGGTGTGGGGCCGTGCTGACCAGGTGCTGCCCGCGGCCAACGCCGAACCGCTCGCCGCCCGCGCCGACCTTCGCTACGTGGACGACGCGGGCCACATGGTGCACATGGAGAAGCCGGGTTCCGTGGTGGACGCGGTGCACGTGGTGGCGAAGGGAGCCTGAGGGGTGCGTGCC
>JBOHER010000364.1:0-6928 GCA_050701115.1 Haloechinothrix sp.
CGTCGGCGGTGATCAACAGCTTGGTGGCCTTCGGGTAGGCTGCTTGTCCCACGCGGTTCCACCAGCGGCGGATCGACTCCACGGCGAAGGCCCCGGTATCGGCGTCGGTTCCCACGTTCACCCACCCGGAGTTGCCACCAACGTCGAACACCCCGTAGGGCGCTACCTTCCCCAACGGCCCCAGAAAATCGTAGGTGTCGACCTTCTCGGGCTGCCCCGCCGGCTGGTACTCGGCACCGGAATTGCGGTAGTTACCGACGAGCTCCTTTTTCTTGGTGTCGACCGAGATGACCGGGAGGCCGGCGGCGAGGAACTCCGCGACTTGGGAGTTGATATATCGGAACTGGGCGTCGCGGTCGGGGTGCTGCTTGCCTTCCACCGTTTTTGTGTTCGCCCGCAGGCTGTAATCGTGGCCGGTCAACAACCGGGCCACGGTCCTGGGTGCCACCGGGTGACCCTGCGCCGTCAGCTCATCGGACAGCTTCACCGTCGACTTGGTGGTCCACCGAAGCTGCGAGGTCGGGTCGCCACGAGTCTCCGGATCCACCAGCTTCTCCAACGCAGGCCACAACTGCGGGTCGGTCGCCTCCACCGACTTGCGGCCCCCACCCGCGGCCCGCACCCGCCCGTCGGCGACGACCCCCGCCTCCAACTCGGCCGCACCCCGACCCACAGTGTCCGGCGACGCTCCCGAGACCCCCGCGACCAGCGCGATCCCACCACGCCCAAGCTGCCGCGCGGCCGCCCCCAGCAGCAACCGGCGAGCCCGCTCATCGAGGACCACCGCCACCTCGGCCACCGCATCCACAAACCCCTGCGCGAACCACTCCGCCGAACCCACGCTCTCCGCCATAGCACAATACTAAGATCAAATCTCGCCAAATCCTAGCTTATTCCTGCGCGAGCCCTTAGGCGGACGATGTCTGGCTACTTCGTCCCGGCGGGCTCTTCTCTGGGCCACACCTGCGAGGCGACCACAACGAGGTGGTGGTCGTGGACCTCAAGGCTCGGGGCATCCTGGTGCGAGATCGCGGTCATCCACGTCATCCCACTTGCGGAAAGTCGAATCTCGGAATGTTCCGTGATCGCTTTCATCGCTGTCGCACCAGACCTGGAGTCTGTGACGAAGAATCCGGCTATGGTTGCGTCGATATACCGGTCGACTATATTCCTTGAATCCTCTGGCCACCCTCGCGCGCGGCCAGCATCGGATTGGGGAGCAACACTTTTCGAGTCCAAGGCTATTGTCCGGTCAGCCGTGACAACGTCCGCCCCAGCGGTGGGCCAAGCGTGAACAAACACGCCCATATCCCACACATCGATCTCGAAATAGCTGTCGTTGACCATTGTCTGACTTATGGTGACTCCGTCGCCCGTTCTGAGTGACACACTCTCACCCCAAGGCGAGATTTTCACAGTCCGCCGCCCGGCTGACTGGTTGACGATCTTCAAGCGGATTGCGGAGGGATGCGCTGAGTCCATGCGACCGATACTACCCGCCATGCCCGCAACGCATCCCTCCGCTCGTGCTGGATCTTACCAGCTCATGCCCTGATCGTGGTCCGATACTGACAGCGCACAACGCCGCGACTATCGGTGATCCACGTGTTCACGCCGGCCTCGCGGCGGTCCGACTTGATATAGAGCAAGGGGCTGACGAAGCCGCCGTAATCGATGGTGTATGGGCCGCCAGGATGCTGGGTCCCATGCGAGCTACTCGTGCCCACCACGTTTAGCTTGCCCGTTCTCCCAGGCCTAAGCCACCTAGCTACGTCGACCACCACAACCTTGAATCGGAATTGATCCGTGGATGCGTTGTATGCAATGCTCGTTAGTTGGATCGAGTCGTCGCAGTCTGGATAGGTCGGCGGGTCGTGACGCTGGCTAAGCGTGTCCGCTGTAGCCGTACCGGCTCCCAACATGAAGAGTGACACGATGAACGCGGCGAAGATTGTCCGAAGGTTCGATATCCGCACGAGGCTCCCCCTTAATTGTATGAACATTCGTGTATTTGTCGGCAGAGTCGCTGGCAGTCCACCGGGCAAAGAACGACGAGATACATGACGACAATCCACACCCCGTCCCCAAGGCAGCCCTGTCAGCGATCCAGCCGAACCGTGATCTGCCGTACAACATCTTCCACACCAAGCGGACGACGATCTGCCGCCAAACAGGTGAAACGGACATACTAACGTTCCGTAGGTGTGCCGACCGCTCCTGGGCATGCCACACCACGGACAACGCAGGTTACGTACCACGTCCGCCAGGGCGGCCCCAACCGCCTATGGGATCAAATCGAAGCCGTGCACGCCGAATGGCACCAGCTCGGGCAGCCCGTGCGCGACCGCTTCGGCCTCACCGTCGAGCGCGACGGCACCCATGCCGCCTGGCTCGACCTGCCAACCAACCCCAACCAGTTGCGACTCAACTGAGGCCCATGCGAACGAATACTGCACGTCGGAATACCCGCCACGTCCCAGCAGCGTGGGCTCACTCTGCGCGGCCTCGGCACGCACTGACGTTGCGGCTTCCGGGCTGAGCCGTCGGTCATGGCCGTACCACGCGTGGTACCACGTTGAAGCGCACGGAAGTGGGACACTGTGAACACGGCCGACACCACGTTCGCCCGGTGAAGGAGGCGTTGTGAGCTCACAGCGCAAGGCCATTGATCAACAGCAAGACGCACGGGAAATGGCGGTCACCGACGAGGCCGTCGCGAGCTTTGCCGACGCGGGTTCGCCGCGCTACCGAGAGATCATGCAAAGCCTGGTGCGGCACTTGCACGCGTACGCCCGGGAGGTCCGGCTGTCCCAGTCCGAGTGGGAGCAGGGCATCGCGTTTCTCACCAGGGTCGGGCACATCACCGACGAGCGCAGGCAGGAGTTCATCCTGCTCTCCGATGTGCTGGGGTTGTCGATGCTGACCGTCGGAATCAACGCCTCCGCGTCGGCCGGTGCCACCGAGTCGACGGTGTTCGGCCCGTTCTTTGTTCAGGGTGCGCCCGAGGTGCCTTTGGGCGGTGACATCGCTCACGGTGCCAAGGGCACGCCATGCCATGTGGAGGGCACCGTTTACGGCGACGACGGGAATCCGGTGCAGGGTGCCAGGATCGAGGTGTGGGAGGCCGACGAGGACGGCTTCTACGACGTGCAGTACGACGACAAGCGCGTGGCAGGGCGGGGCTGGTTGCGCAGCGGCTCCAACGGGGAGTACCGATTCTGGTCGGTGCGCCCCGCCGCCTACCCGATTCCCGACGACGGCCCGGTCGGCGACCTGCTCGTCGCAGCCGGGCGCGGCCCGATGCGACCCGCGCACCTGCATTTCATGGTCAGCGCACCCGGGTACCAGACCCTGATCACGCACATCTTCGCCGCCGGTGACCCGTACCTGGATCGCGACGCCGTGTTCGGCGTCAAGGACAGCCTGATCGTCGAATTCACCGACCATCCCGCAGGCCCAGGCCCAGGCCCAGGGCCGGACGGGCAGCTTCTCGACGGCCGCTGGACCAGCGCCCACTTCGACATCGTTCTCGCCGCAGCGCAGCACGACTCGTCGTGACCAGCGCGGATGCCGGACCCCATCGAGACGGCTGACCCATAAGGAGTTTCACCATGGCTGTGACCACCGAAACCATGACCGACGAGCAGCGCAAATCCGTGGCGCTGGAGTACCTCAAGGCCTTCGACAATGCGGGTACCACCAGCACCGGAGGGTCCATATTGGACCTGTTCGCTGACGACGCACAGGTCTACTTCCCCAAATGGGGTCTGGCCGAAGGCAGAGAGGCCATCGGCCGCCTGTTCAGCGACGTGGGCGCCACTCTCAAGTCCATCAAACACCACTACGCCGAGTTCAACTGGATCTTCTCCGGCAGCGACACAATCGTCGCCGAAGGCACGAGTCACGGCGAACACCAGGATGGGCGCTGGCGTGCGGGCGATCCCGATTGGGGCGCCGGGCGCTGGTGCGACGTCTTCGAGATCCGCGACTGGAGGATCCAGCGATGCTTCATCTACCTGGACCCTGACTACGCGGGCAAGGACACCAGCCGCTACGCCTGGCTCGCGCAGCGCTGACCGCCCCGCCCCGCCGCCTGCAGAATGCGATCAGCGAGGTCTCGGGCGCGGTCGAACGGCTTGTGGCCGGGGTTGAACGCGTGCGAGACCAATGCGCCCTCGTAGATGAGCATGAGGTCCTGCGCGATCCGCTCCGGATCTCGGCACCCGGCGGCACGGGCACGCTCCTCGAAGAACTCCGCCATCCACCGCTTGTGCTCCGTGATCACGGTGTGCCCCGGGTGCTCGGCATCGGGGAGTTCGGCGTTGGCGTTGACGAAGCTGCATCCGCGGGGGCTGTGCGTCCTGCTCCACTGGGCGAGCGCGGTATAGGCGTCGAGGATCTGGTCCCGCGGGTCCTCGGACCGGGCGGCCACGAAGTCCTCGAGGAAGTCGCGCCAGTTTTGGTCCCTGACGCGCAGGTACTCCGCGACGAGGACGTCCTTCGATCCGAAGCGGTTGTACAGCGTCTTCTTGGTCACGCCCGACTCGGCGGCGATCGTGTCCACGCCGATCGCGTGGATCCCGCGGGCGTAGAACAGCCGGGCCGCGGTCTCCAGGATCCGGTCAGCGGCCGGTGTCCGCCGAGGAAAGCCGTCACGTGAAGCACTCATAGCCTCAGTATACAGATCTGTGTAATATAGTGAGGTATACAGATCTGTGTAATTGAGGTGAGAGATGAACTGGTTCGTGTCGGCCGCCTTCGTGATGACCTGGAGTTCGGGCTTCATCGGAGCCAAGCTCGGCTCGGAGAGCGCCAGCGCGGTGACGGTCCTGATGTGGCGCTTCGTGCCGCTTGCGATCGTCCTGCTTGCTGCCATCTCCCTGTTGCGCGCGTCCCGAGAGCACCTCACCTCCAGGGTGGCGTGCCGCGAGGTCGTCATCGGCCTGCTGTCCCAGAGCGGCTACCTGCTGACCGTCTACTACGCGATTCAGCTGGGCGTTTCCAGTGGAACGACCGCGTTGATCGATGCGGCGCAACCACTTGTGGCCGGAGCGCTCGCCGGTCCGATACTCGGCGTGTGCGTGTCACGACGACAGTGGCTCGGCCTCGTGATCGGCGCACTCGGGGTCCTGGTCGTGACCCATGGCGACGCGATGGCCGGGGCCGGCACACCCCGGTGGGCCTACGCGGTGCCGTTTCTGGGGATGCTCACCCTGGTGGCCGCGACGTTCCTGGATCGGCGCTCGACCACATCGATCAAGCCGTTGACCGCACTGACCATTCACTGCACGTCCAGCGCCGTGCTGTTCAGCCTGATCGCCGTTGCCACCGGGGACGTGGTTCCGCCGAGCGCACTATCGTTCTGGATCAGCACGGTGTGGCTGATCGTGTTCTCGACCTTCGGCGGGTACGGCTTCTACTGGCTGGTGCTGCGCCGGGACGGCGTCACCAGAATCAACTCCCTGATGTTCCTCATGGCGCCCACCACCATCGTCTGGGGAGCGGTGATGTTCGGCGAGCCGTTCGGATGGCAGACGGTCATCGGGCTGGCGATCTGCGTGGTCGCCGTGGTGACCGTGCGTGCGCCCGCGCAAGATCCGCGTCGGGCGGGTACTGCGTATTCCGTGATCACCCGTCCGCAAGCTAGTCGCAGACCGGGCAGCGGGACGTGTGCTGTCCGGCGGACATGATCGTGCCGGACGACGCGTAGGGATGCAGGAGCATCCGCAGCTGGGAACAGGAGTTGCAGCGCACCCAGGTGACGTATCCCTGGCTGGTGCTGTGGCGCGATACCACTGTGTAGGCCACTGCTGAATTCTCGGTGCGTTCTGTCGATGCCATAGCACCAGTCTCGACCAGGCAACCTTTTCAGTCCATTGCACGTTTTCGCCGATAACAGTTTAAAGTTATTACATGATTGATCTGCGTCGCCTCCAGGTCCTCCGCGCAGTGCACCACCACGGCACGGTTACCGCTGCCGCCGCGACATTGCACTTGACGCCCTCCGCGGTCTCTCATCACCTGCGGGAACTCGCCCGAGAGCTCAAGATTTCGCTGACCGAGCCGCAAGGGCGCGGCATCCGGCTCACTCCCGGGGCTCTGCTCGTCGTCGAGCACTCGGACGCGCTGCTCGCCCGCTGGGAGGAGGCGCGGTCGGCGCTGGAGTCCTACCGTGCAGGCGACGGAGGCCTGCTGCGCATGTGCGGTTTCCCTACCGCGGTGTCCGGTCTGCTGGCGCCGACGTGCGCGCTACTGCGAAGGGACCATCCCGATCTGAGCGTGCGGGTCAGCGAGTGCGAAGTGGTGGAGGCCTTCGATCTCCTGCTCGCCAACGAGGCCGATCTGGTGCTGGTCTCGCCCACCGATGGGGGGCCATCTCCCTCCGATGCCCGATTCGATCAGCGTCCCCTGATGAAGGAGCCGCTGGATCTTCTTGTGCCCGCGGGACACCAGCTGACGCTGGCCGGGAGCATCGGTCTTGCGGATGGCGCCGCCGAGACCTGGGTCCTGCCTGCTCCTGGCACCTGCGATCACCACCAGCGGGTGATGGTGCACTGCGCGGTCGCCGGGTTCACCCCGTCGATCGGCCATCACGCAACCGAGTGGACCGCGATCTCGGCGCTCGTCGCCCATGGACTCGGCATCTCGCTGATCCCGCGACTGGCCGAACTGCCTGGCGAGCATGCTGTCGTTCGGCTGCCGCTGACCGTGGAACCGGTGCCGTCACGGCAAATTCTGAGCTGCGTCCGCCGAGGCAGTCGCGACCATCCGCTCATCAAGCGCGGCCTCAGCGCACTCCAGGAAGTGATCGACGCACGGCAGTCACTTGCTGTCGCATAGCGGCACCTTCCACAAGCTCCTGGAGACCGCCACCCCGGCGGACCTCCGCCGGGAAACGTGTACCACTTCCCGGAGGGTTATTCACAAG
>JBOHER010000365.1:0-3773 GCA_050701115.1 Haloechinothrix sp.
GCGCGGCGCGCCGGTTGTGAGCGGGGCCTCGGAAAACGATCCCTGGATAGTCGAGTTGCTCGGTGCCCTCAGTGATGAGCCGGTCAAGCAACGCGGTCGCGCTCACGCCCTCACGAGCGGCGCGTGATGTCAGGCGATGTTTCGCGACGTCGCTGATGCGAAAAGATGTGCTTGCGGCCACGGCGACCTCCCACAGAACCCGTTTGTACCGCAAATGTAGCTCAGGTGCGCTACAGAAGCAACGAGTCGGTGCCAATCACGGCGGGCATCAATCGGAAGCAAATCTGGAGCACCTTCCGCCCCTGGTGTCGGTGTCCGTCGGCCACGGCGACTGGAGGCCTTGACCCTGAAGTTTCCGACTCTCAGGTGTCGATGAGGTAGGCGAGCATCGCTGCCGGTACCGCCCACGCCCGACCGCTCGCTGCCGAGGTGTCCAGCACGTTTCGGGTCGCGAGGACACCCGCCCAGGTGCTCGCATTGACGGTACGGGCGGCTCCAGCCCACTTGCCGCCCTCAGTGTATTTGCCTTCCACTGCTGCTCCGGCGAGGTTGGCGCCGACGAAGTCGATCTCGGAGCCGGTATCGGTGCGATGGAAGGCCACCTGGTCGTACTCGTGCAACCGGCCGGGGTCGTCGGCTTCGAGCCCTCGCACCAGCGCGAGCCCCATCTGCTGTTCGACCAGCGCAGTCAGGTCGGGCGTATCCCACGCGCTGTTGCGAGCGTGTGCCAGCCGCGCGAGTAATGGGTCGGTGAAGTACAGCTTGCTCTGCGCTCGTCGCCGTGGCTGGAGGTCGGCATCGACTTGGTGACATGGCCACAACAGGTAATTGTTGATCAGATCATTCAGCCTGCGCTTGACAGTATCGACCGTGAGATCGCAGTCGGCGGCCACGGAACTGGCGTTGTTCGGGCTGCTCAGCCCCTTGGCGATACGCCCGAGCAGGGCGTGGGTGTCGAGTTCGGAGAGGCCGGAATCGTTGAACGCATCCCGGAACACGACATCGAACAGGGTGTCCAGCAGATCGCTCGGAACCTCGCGCCCTGCCCGTGCCGCAGTCGCGGACTGCGGGTAGCCACCGTAGTGCAGGTAGCTCTCCCATGTATCGACGAGCACATCCAGCCAGACCAGCAATTCCTCGCAGGCATCGGCGAGTTCAGGACTACGCAACTTGGCCGCCGCCAGTCTGCAGATTCCAGATCCGGCGAGTTCGGGAACCAGCACATGCGCGAAGCTACGAAATCCCATCGGCAGCACGCTGCGGTTCACCCCGGTGGCGCCCCGACGCCCCGCCAAGACACCGACTGCCTCGGCAAGGCCCCTGGCGTTCGACCCCGTCAGCACGACGGTCGCGGCGCGGAAAGCAGCATCGTTGTCTCGAAGCCACTTGATTGCTGACGCCCAGCCGTCGGGCACCCCAGTCACCTCATCGAGGAACCAGTAGCGACTTTCCCCATCGGGAATGCGCGGCAGGCGGGTACGAGACACCAGGGTACGGAGTTCCTCCGCCCGCCACCCATCCACGGCCATTCGTACGATCCGGCGCGGATCGACACCACCCGCGATCAGGTCCCCTACCGTCCGCTTGGTCTCCACGGTCTTCCCGACGCGACGTGGCCCTCTCAAGATGTAGAGCCCGCCACGCGCCAATTGATGGAGACAACATGGGCGATAATCGATGCCAGACCGGGAGACCTCGACCAGGTCAGGATCGGTCTGGGCCCAACGTGTGTCCCGCCACCAGGGGTTGGCGGCGGCCAAGGCTTGCGCTAGCGCCTCGATCTTCGTTGCCATCCAGCATTCCTAGCCTGAAAAACTATAGCTAATTAGGCATACCGTGCTTGAAATATCCTACCTTATCAAGCAGACCACTGCGATCTGGCACAACGACAAGATCGGCGCACCCATCCACCGATCGCTCGTCGCCTACGACCACTGACCCCTTGGAATCACTCGCCTAGCGCAACGCGGGCGCGCAGGAGGTCAGGACCATCGCCACCGACACGGCCAACGGTCCGAGCACCAGCGCGGTGAGGCTACAGGCGAGCGCCCGCCGGGACGCAGCGAGTCGAGACTCGGGCGGCCACTCGACCAGACGGTTGGCCCTGTCCAGCACCGCTGTCCCGGTGGCGCCGAGCGCTCCGTGCGGCGCAGGACCTGCGGTCATGGCGGCCAGAGCAGTTAGTAGCGAACGACGACCATGCCCGCGAACGGCGGCGTCATCGGCGCACATCTCGAGCAGCCGCGCGATCTCGGCCTCGGCGACCCGGGCCAACGGCAGCCACGGCATCGCCTGCCGGACAGCGCGAACCAGTGCCAGCAACAGGTGGTGCTTGCCTGCCAGGTGTGCCCGCTCGTGCGCGAGGACGGCGGCCAGTTCGTGGCGGGCGAGAACGCCAAGCGCGCCCCGGGTCACCACGATCGTCCGGCAGCGCCCGCCGACGCAATAGGCTGCTCGCTCCGCGGTGTCCACGAGCAGCGCACCGCGACCGAGCTCGGGAGCAGGGCGCCCGATCATGCGCAGCATCGCCGCGTGCCGATGATGCGCACGCCAAGCCGACGACAGGCTGCGTGTCACCACCCAGGACAGGTGCAGCACGAAACCGGCAGCCACTGCGCCAGCAAGCCCAGCGAAGGCGACGGCGATCGGGCCCGCACTCTCACTCCCGAGCCCGTTCAGCGCTGGGACGCACGCCTGCATGGGGCCGCAATGGACGTCTACCGCGTGCACCGCGGAAGCGACCACCAGCGCCGCGGCGAACGTGAGGGACACCACGACGCTGGCCAACGCTGCGAACCAGACCGCAACACCCAGCCGAGGCAGGTATACGAACCTACTGGCCTGTCCCATCGGCATCGGCGCGCCGACGCCAACAAAGATGCCGTAGAAGGCCAGACAGAACGCGAGCGTCACCGGTCTTCCTCCTCGACGAGCCGCGTCAGCACCGCACGTAGCGCACGACTTTCCTCGGGACTGACCTGCTGGATGAAATGCGTGAACACGGCCTCACGGTCGTGCGCGTCGTCCAATGCCTCGCGCATGGATCGCGCCACGTATTCCTCGCGAGTCAGACTGGGCTCGTATCGCCAGGCTCGACCGTCTCGCTCGCGCCGCAACCAACCCTTGCGGTGCAGAATGCCCGTCACCGTCATGACCGTCGTGTAGGCGGAATCGCGGCTCGCGCGCAGGTCGTCGTATACATCGCGAACGGTCGCCGGGCGCCCGAGCGCCCACATTCGCTCCATGATCTCCGCTTCCAGCTCACCGAAGCCCCGCACCGTTCACCTCTCCACGCCGACGTACGAACCATCTTAGTTTCCCCGCGACGCCCGCGGGCCAACGGCCGTTTCCGTAGTGGACCGCCGTAAGGGACGCGGCGGTGACCGCGGCACGCACGGATCCGGTTCACTTTCGCCGCGACGCGGCGGCGTGCGGGTATTCGAGTTCGTCGCCGTCGGTTCTGGGGCGGCCGACGCTGCTGATGGCCTGGAACAGCAGGGAGGGCCGGGTGCCGAGGGAGTTGAGGAAGATCGCGGTCACGGAGGTTGCCATGGCGATCATGGCCCAGACGGGGTGGATCAGACCGGTGGTGGCCAGGGGGACGCCGATGCCGTTGAAGGTGAATGCCAGCACCACGTTGCCGCGGGTACGCCGGTAGGCGGCGCTGCTGATGTCGCGGGCGTCCATGACCGCGGCTACCTCGTCGCGGAGCAGCACGATGTCGGCGGACTCGACGGCGATGTCGGTGCCGCCACCTGCTGCGATGCCCACGT
>JBOHER010000366.1:0-10844 GCA_050701115.1 Haloechinothrix sp.
TGAGCCTCCCCCGGTTTGCCGGAGACTTCCAAACCAGGTTTGATCTTGTGAACCGAGGAAGGAAGTCATCGTGCCTGCTCCCAAGAAGTACCCCGACGAGCTGCGTGAACGGGCGGTACGCCTGTACCGGGAGTCGGCCCCGAAGCCGGTGATCCGCCGGCTGGCTGAGCAGCTGGGCGTGCATCATGAAGCACTGCGGAACTGGATCCGCCAGGACGAGGCCGACCACGGGCAGCGGGCTGACCGGCCGACCACGGACATGGTCGAGGAGAACCGGCGGCTACGCCGTGAGGTCGCTGAGCTTCGGCGTGTCAACGACGTGTTGCGGGCGGCGAGTGCGTATTTCGCCTCCGAGATCGACCCGACCCGGAGGAGGTCATGAGCTTCGTCGATGCCCATGCGTTCCCGGTCGATCTCGTGCTGCGGGTCCTGGGTGTTGCTCCTTCGACCTACTACGACTGGCGGGCACGCCAGGTCGCGCCGAGCCGCCGCCAGCTCGACGACGCGCAGCTGTTGGAGATGATCGTCAAGATCCGCACCAGCCACGAGTTCGCGTGCACCTACGGGTCCCCGCGGGTGTGGCTGGCGTTGCGGCGTCAGGGTGTCCGCTGCGGCCGCAAGCGCGTTGAGCGGATCATGCGCGCCAACGGGTTGCAGGGCGCATTCCTGCCCAGGGGCTGGAAGAGCGGCTCCACCCGGCAGAACCCGCGGCATACCGCCGCGCCGGACCTGGTGGACCGGGATTTCACCGCTACCGCGCCGAACCGGTTGTGGGTTGCCGATCTGACCCGGATCGTGACCGGCGAGGGGGTGCTGTGGCTGGCCAGTGTGCGGGATGCGTTCTCCAACAAGGTCGTCGGATGGGCCACCGACGCCCGCGCGGACACCGATCTGGTGCTGACCGCACTGAACCACGGCTTACGTTCCCGGAACATCCAGGATGGACAGCTGATACATCATAGCGACAAGGGCTGTCAATATACTGCGCTGCGGTTCACACAACGCTTGGCCGATGCGGGCATCGCGCCGTCGACCGGCAGTGTCGGGGACTCGTTTGACAACGCGCTCGCGGAGAACCTGTGGTCGACCATAAAGACCGAGCTGCTGTACTGGGCTGGCATCCAGTTCGCCACCCGTGCCGAGGCTGAGGCAACCCTGTTGCGCTACATCGACGGATGGTACAACCCTCGCCGCATCCAGGAAGGACTCGGCGGTCTTGCGCCTGACGAGTATGAAGGGGCGTGGCATCGCCAAGACCGCCCAAAAGGTTTCGTGACCGCACCTGGTAACGAAACTGTGGGGGGTGCTGGCCATGACCCGATGTGAATGGTGCGCGGGACAGCTGTGGCCGGCGGTCACCGGCCGACCCGCCCGATTCTGCGACGGCCGCTGTCGCCAAGCCGCCTACCGCTCCCGGCTACTCGCCGAGGAGTACCCCGAGCCGTGGCAGCGTCGCGCCCTGGCCGAAGGATGGAGGCCACCCACCTGACCCTACCGAAGTCCACACCAGACAGTAACAAGCATCTGCTACCCTAAGCCGGACCCATCCAGATAATGAAGTCTCCGGCAAACCGGGGGAACCTCACGCGGCTGGGACGGTCTGTTCCTGTGGGATCGCATCGCCTATCCGCCGCGGGGTCGTGCCGTGGCGGACCCGTGGGTGGCGCTGAGCGCCATTGCACTGGCCACCGAAAGCCTGCGGCTCGGGCCGATGGTTACTCCGCTGGCCCGCCGGCGGGTGCAGAAGGTCGCCCGGGAGACGGTCACGCTGGACCAGCTCAGCAACGGGCGCCTGACGATGGGTGTCGGGCTGGGCAACCCTGCCGATCTCGCGCCGTTCGGAGAGGTCGTCGACCCGCGCGAGCGGGCGCGGCTACTGGATGAGAGCCTCGAGCGGCTGGACGGGTTCTGGCGCGGGGAGTTCAACCCACTCCCGGTCCAGCGCCCGCGGATTCCCGTCTGGGTCGCGGCGACATGGCCCAATCGCCGTCCGATCCGACGAGCGATCCGATGGGACGGGCTGTTTCCGATCGATCTACCCGGACCCGAGCAGCTGGCCGTGCTCGCCTAGGACATCAGCCAGGTGCGTGGGATCTCAGATCGCTTCGACCTGGTCGTGGAGGTGCCCCCGGGGGGCCGAGGTTCGGCCGTGGGAAGCCGCTGGCGCCACATGGGTACTGACCAGCTTCGAGCCACAGCCTCCGGAAGATGTGGTACGCGAGGTGATCGAGGCCGGCCCGTGACCGCCGGCCCGGTCGACTACGACGCCGAGCTGACCAGATACGGCGCGGTGCTGCGCCGAGCCTGGGCGGTCCAACCCCGCGACCGCGTCCTCGACGTCGGATGCGGCACCGGGCAGACAACCCGTGAGGCCGCCGGCATGGCCCCGGCGGGCAGTGCGCTCGGCGTCGACCTGTCCGCGCTCGCCATCGAGCGTGCCCGCAAGCTCGCCCGCGCCGAGGGGCTGCACAACGTCACCTTCGAGCGCGCCGACGCGCAGGCACACAGCTTCGCGCTGGGATACTTCGACCTTGCAATCAGCCGGTTCGGCACGATGTTCTTCGATCACCCCGTCGCCGCCTTCGGCAACATCGGGCGAGCGCTCCGACCGGCCGGACGCCTGGTGATGGTGGTCTGGCAGGCCCACGACCGGAACGAGTGGGAGGTTGCCATCCGCCAGGCGCTCGCCGGACCCGACGGGCCGACGGCAGTCGCGGGCGACCGACCGGATCCGTTCTCGCTGGCCGATCCGGCGACCGTGGCGGGGACCTTGCGGGCCGCAGGGTTCGCCGATATCCGCTTCACCGACGTCCACGTACCCATCTACTACGGTCCAGATACAACCGCCGCCCTCGCCTGGGTTCGCGGCTTCACGTCTACGAACGAGCACCTGAAGCGGCTCGATCCCGACGCCGCTGCCCACGCCCTCGCGCGACTGCGCGACGCGCTTGCCGCGCGCGTGAGCGACGAGGGCGTCTGGTTCGATTCCCGCGCCTGGATTGTCACCGCGCGTCGCCGGTGAGCGCGGGCGGCATCCGGGTGGTTCGTGCACTGTCGGACCTGATGGTTGCCAGACCAGCTCCGTGAGCCTCGGCGTTTGCGCAGGTGTCAGAGTGCCCCCGGGAGGATTCGAACCTCCAGCCTTCCGCTTCGGAGACGGATGCGCTTCCGTTGCGCCACGAGGACATGAGTGGGAGCGACAGGACTCGAACCTGCAAGGCGCGAACGCGCGACGGGTTTACAGCCCGCTGGGCCAACCGGTTGCCCAACACTCCCGTGGGGTGACCGACGGGACTCGAACCCGCGTACTCCGGGACCACAACCCGGCGCGCCGACCGCTGCGCTACAGCCACCATGAGTACCCGCGGGAGGTGTCGAACTCCGGCCTTCTCGGTGTGAACGAGACCCTCTCCCCACTGAGCTACACGGGCAAGATCACGTGTGCGCCGCCCGGGGATCGAACCCGGCACGGTCTGCTCATACGGCAGGTCTCACCGACCAGGTGAGCTGCGGCGCGCTGGCGGAGGGAGCGGGATCCGTACCCGCGGCGGAGTCGCCTCAGCGCGCCGTTTCCAGCGGCGCTTCCGTGACCGCCGGCACCGCCACGGCTCCGGTGCAGGGACTCGAACCCCGATCGGGTGGTTAACAGCCACCTATCCTGCCGTTGGACGACACCGGACTGGTCGCGCCTGCGGGGCTCGAACCCGCTTCTCGGGCTTGAAAGACCCGGGGCCTACCCATAGCCGAAGGCGCGTGGCGTGTTCCGACCTGGGTTCTAACCAGGGGCTTCCGCCGTGTCGAGGCGGCGCTCTACCGGGCTGAGCTACCGGAACGTGGCGGGTGTCCGATTCGAACGGCGCCTCCAGATCATGAGTCTGGCGTGGTACCTCTCCACCACACCCGCAGTGCCGCCCTGAGGTCTCGATACCCGTCAGTCCCGGGTAAAGGCCGGGAGCCCGTCCAGTCAGGCGCGAGCGGCTGGAGTCTGCCGAGCAGGAGTCGAACCTGCGCCACGTCGCTTAGGAGGCGACGGCTCTTCCGCTGAGCTACCGGCAGGTGGTGCGGCACCCGGGAGTCGAACCCGGCGGCGTCCCGGTTAGAAGACCAGGCCGTGCATCCGGCACGTACCGCAGACGTACGCCGTGAAGGGTTCGAACCTTCGTCCCCGGAGTAAGAGTCCGGTGCTAAACCAGCTCAGCTAACGGCGCATGGCGGAAGGCCCAGGAGTCGAACCCGCGGGAGTTACCCGGCTCCGGCTTTCGAGGCCGGCTGCGGCCCACGCCGCGCTACCTTCCATGGTCGGGCTAACCGGATTCGAACCGACGGCACCTCCCCGTCCCGAACGGAGCTGGCTCCTCCTCCCAGTGCGTCCCGAGCGCACTCCCCGCCACCTGCACGGGTTCACCGGGATCTGCCCCACGGGATGCGCCTTCACCTGGTCGAAGCGGAGGAACCTACGTCGGGATGGGCGGACTCGAACCGCCGGCCTCGGGCCCCCCGGACCGGCGTCCTACCGAGCTGGGCCACTCCCGATATGTACCCCCGACAGGACTCGAACCTGCCGCCTCCGACTTCGTAGGCCGGCGCTCTCTCCAGATGAGCTACGGGGGCATGGTGGGCGACCACGGAGTCGAACCGTGCCATACCGACGTATCAGATCGGCCTCGTCACCGGCTGAGTCGTCGCCCACCGGCGGAGAGTGCAGGGATCGAACCTGCGCCGGGTTGCCCCGGTCGACGGCGTAGCAAGCCGCACCATTACCGCTGTGGCAACTCTCCAGCGCGCCTCGTACCGGATTCGAACCGGCGCTCTCCGCCTTGACAGGGCGGCGTCCACTCCGCTGGACCGACGAGGCATGTGTACCCGGGGCGGGAGTCGAACCCGCAGAATCTCCGCAGTCTGAGTGCGGCGCCTTTACCAGTTTGACCACCCGGGCATGAGTGGAGTGACGCGGTTTCGAACCGCGCACGCGAGGCTTGCAAAGCGACGCTGTGCACCAGCACCCACCCCATGAGAGCCAACGGGCCGGGCTCGAACCGGCTCCTCCGGGTTACGAATCCGGTGCACCACCTGTCGTGCTGCGCTGGCGCGGAGCCGGCGGCGAGAGTCGAACCCGCTGCGGCCGGCTTACAAGGCCGGTACGCCACCGTGGCTCGCCGGCACGGTACCCTCGGCCGGACTCGAACCGGCGCTGGACGGCCCCTCAGACCGTCGCCGCTACCGCTGGGCTACGAGGGCAAGGCTCCCTCGCCTGGATTCGAACCAAGCTTTCGGCGTTCAGAGCGCCGCGTCCTCCCGACTAGACGACGAGGGAAAGGAGCCGGCGGGCCGCGGTCCCGCCAGCTCGATCAGCGCGAGGCGAGCGACGCCCACGACGGGGCGGTCGGCTTGACCCTCAGCACCATGCCCGCCTCGGCGGGGGTGCGGTCGCCCTTGCGCTGGTTACACGGGCCGCACGCGCCGACCGTGTTCTTCCACGTGTTCCGCCCACCGCGGGCTCGCGGCGTGATGTGGTCGACGGTGGTGGCGTGGCCGTCGCAGTAGCCGCACCGACCACCGTCCCGTGCGATCACACCCGGCCGCGACCACGCCGGGCCGGCGGTGTACCGCCACCTGGTGACCACGTACTGGACCAGCCGGAGCACCTTCGGCGCCGGCCACGGACCGACGATCCGGTCCGGCTCCGCCTCGTGCACCACCGCCACCTGGCGGACGAGCATCCGGATCGCGTGGCGGAAGGACACCCGGTGCAGCGGGCCGAGGTCCGCGTTGAGGACGAGCACTGCGTCCACCGAGTCTCACCTCCGATCATGGTGGGCGCTGGAGCGGCTACGGGGGGTCGAACCCCGGTCGTCGCCATGGCAAGGCGATGCTCTTCCGTTGAGCTACAGCCGCATGAGAGCCATCGGGGAGAGTCGAACTCCCGTCGCGCCCGTACCAGGGGCGTGCTCTACCACTGAGCTACGAAGGCGTGCGTTACCGCGAGCGGGAGTCGAACCCGCTGACCCGGGTTTGAGCCGGGTACCTCTACCGGTTGGGTCACCGCGGCACAAGCTGACCGGGCAGGACTCGAACCCGCATAGCCGGGGCCAAAACCCGGCGGCCTACCGTTAGCCGACCGGTCATCGAGAGCGGTACCGGAGACTCGAACCCCGTCTGCGCCTACTTGGAAGGCAGGTGCTTGCCAGACAGATGCTCTACCTACTGAGCTACCACCCATGGTCAGACACCCCGGAGTCGAACCGGGTCTGTCCCGCTCCCAAAGCGGGCGGATTACCGTCTTCCTCGTGCCTGATGACCCGGCGCTTGGTCTGCGCCGGGCTACTCATGCCATCCGCTGTGGAGCTATCAACTGCCGATCCCGCCGGCCGTGGCCAGGAGAAGCAGGGGCGACAGGATTCGAACCTGCGGCACGCGGATTTGGAGACCGCTGCTCTGACCGTGCTGAGCTACACCCCTATGTCCAGTTGTCGATGTCTTGATACGAGAAACGCCGCCCGGTCCCGGTCTGGGAGGGCGGCGCCTGCGCATCTTCCGGCTACGCTACTCGCGCCACCGCCCCTGCTTGTTCAGCTGCTCATCGATCGCTCGCCGGTAGGAGATCCCAGGCGTCGGGCACGGCCTACCGCCGCGCGGCATGGGCCGCTGCGGTTCGGATGAGGCTTGCCACAACATCGCTTCCGGTCTCCCTCTGCTTCGGGGTCGTTCGCTGTCTACTGTACGCGCAACGGCGTACGAGTCAATCGTATTTCCGGCCGGCGGGTTCTCTCTCCACCCAGATCGCCACCGGCCGCACCCTGGGCCCCGCTGCTGGTCGTGCGTGGCGGCCATGCCCTCCGCCCAGTAGTGCCAGTCCACCTACCCGGCCGGTGCCAGGGTGTGCTCGAACTCCCCGGGGGCAGGGCGGCTCGGGCTGGCGGCGGGGCATCAGAAGGCCCAGGTATCGAGACCGCTCCCCGCTCCGGCCACGGCAGCGGCGGCGGCGGACGGCGGTGTAGACCAGGTCCCGGATAGCCGGGCTGCAGCTGGCGAGTGTCAGGTCGACCTCGGCGGCGGTGCGGAACACCGGCTCGTGCCTAGTGGACTTCGGCGGGCCGCTGCGGCGCTGCCCGGGCCGCCGGGCGGCCGGGTTGGCTGGCAGCCAGCGGGGGCGTGCCTCGACAACCCGGGCGGCGGAGTCGGCCAGCTGCTCGGTGGAAAACGTGCACGACTCCTTGTGCTCGTTCCGGCCGCCGCGGCGCCAGCAGGTGCGCCAGCTTCCGTTGCGCTGTTCCACGCTGGCCTTGCCGGGCAACCTAAACCAGGACCAGGAGCGGCGGCGGGCGACCCACCCGGCGTCTATGCCCATTTCCACGGCGCTTAGCCGCCCCGCGGAAGCCGCACCCGGCACGTGATCGTACGCGATATTTTGACCGGACTGCCGGTTACCGCTGGCGCAGGAATCGCAGTACCGCCAGGACGCGCCGATGTTCGCGTTCACTGGGCGCGAGCCCAAGCTTGGTGAAGACGCTGCGCACATACCCCTCGATCGTCTTGGGGCTCAGGAATAGTTCTTGGCACAGTGCGGCGTTGGTCAGCCCTTGGGCCATCAGCGCGAGCACCTGCCGCTCGCGGCTCGTGAGCTCGGCCAGCGGGTCCCGCTCACGGCGCCGGGCGACCAGCCGTGCCACCAGTTCCGGGTCGATCACCACCTCACCTGCCGCGACTCGTCGTACGTCGACCGCGAAGGCACCGAGATCGGATACCCGATCCTTGAGCAGGTATCCGACCGCGCCGTCGAACTCCTCGATGAGGCGCAGCGCGTGGTGCACCTCGACGTGCTGCGACAGCAGCATGAGGCCAACCTGCGGCGCGAACGAGCGGATCTCAGCCGCCGCCTCGATCCCCTCGTCCGCGAAGCCGGGTGGCATCCGCAGGTCGGTGATGACAACGTCAGGGGATTCCCGCCGTACCAGTTCGATCAGTTCGGCGCTGTTTTGGGCCTGGCCCAGGACCTCGAAGCCCACTTCGGCGAGGATGCGCGCCACTCCCTCCCGGAAGAGCACCGCGTCGTCGGCCACGATCACCCGCATGGCAGCACCGTCCTGATCCGGGTGCCGCCTCCGGAGGGGCTGTCGACATGGAGCCGGGCGCCGAGCGCGGCGAGGCGGTCCGCGATTCCCTGTAGTCCGCTTCCTTCGCCCAGTCGCGCGCCGCCGTGGCCGTTGTCAGTCACCTCAACCCGTAGTCCCTCATGGGTCTGTGTAACATTGACGGTGACTATGTCCGCGCCAGAGTGACGCGCCGCATTGGTTAGGGCCTCGCTGACTAGGTAGTACGCCGTCGCCTCGATCTCGCGTGGCAGTCGCTCATCGACGGCCACATGCAGTCGCACCGGGATGGCCGAGCGATCCGCCAGCGTGTCCAAGGCTGCATTTAGGCCGGACTGTGCGAGCACCATCGGATGCAGGCCGTGCGCCAGTTCGCGTAGCTCCGCCGTGGCCTCCAGGAGCTGTGCCCGCGCCTTCTTAGCCCGGAGAGCGAGCGCCGGGTCGCCAGTGGTTCTTGCTTGCTCGGCGAGGACTCCGAGCTCCAGTCCCAAGGTCACCAGCCTATGTTGAGCGCCGTCGTGGAGGTCTCGCTCGATCCGATGCCGGGCCGCGTCCTCCGCGGTGACGATGCGCCTGGCCGTGGCCTGTATCTCCTGGGCTTGCTGTCTTTGCACGAGGACCAGGCCGGTCTGCGCGATTAGGTCCGCCAGCAGGCGATCCTCGACGGCGGTGAGGGACTCGCCAGCGGGCTTGCGGAGGGTGATCGCCCCGCGCACGATGCCATGGTGGACGACGGGACGGACCTGCCAGCGCGGTTCCAGGTTCAGCTCGCGGAGAGCATGCGGATCGGCCAGGTCTGCGGGGGGTGGCCAACCGGCCTGCGGGACGAGGCGCTCGGCTTCGCCTACCCAAACGATGACTTCAGAGGCGCCGACCGCGTCGGCTACGGTGGCGGCGATCCCGTCGAGCAGAGCCTCGGGGGCCGAATCCAGCTGTGTGGACAGCCGCGAGAGCGCCTCATATGGCGTCGCTCGGTGCCCATAGACGAGCCGGTCGGCCAGGCGCCGGGCTCGCTGGCGCAACGGCTCGAACGCAACCGCTACGACGGCTGTGGTGAGGATGGACAGCCAGCGCTCGCTCGCGGGTATCAGGGCGCCGAGACCGATCACGATCGCCACGTACCCGACGGTGATGACGAGCAGCATGGCCCCGATGACGATGGTCTTGTTGATCACCGGATCGATGTCGTAGAGCCGGTACTTGAGGATGGCGATGCCAGCGGCGACCGGGATGAGCGGTAGCGCGAGTAGGCCCGGCGCCGGGCTGTCCACGATGGCCAGGCCGCCGACTAGGAGCACGATGTCCATCACGACCGCATAGGCGAGCCAACGCAGCTGGCGCACCGTGTCTCCGTGTGCCCGCCGGATGCGCACCACAATCGCGACGGTCCACAGCACCTGGAAGAGCAACAGGTTGAACTGAGTGTAGTCCCAAATCTGGGCGACCCTCTCCGATCCTGGGAGCTCCAGCGGGTGGGCGGCGACGAGGCCGGTTCGGTCGTAGTCCGCCGGCCAGAGCGCTGACATTGCTGACAGGACGGCCGCAATCGTCATCATTGCGCCAGCGGGGATCCACCACCGGGAAGACAGCAACCGCCCGTCCGGGAACGCCATGAATGCCCACCCAAAGACTGCGATCACCAGCGGCAGGGGCCAGACTCCCAGCCAGCCGATCCATGACGCCCCGGGTAGCGGGCCCTCGTGCAGGCCGTACTGACGCCCGAAGAACATCACCGCGTGGAGCAAGCCAATGGCGACAAAGAGCCATCCTTCCCGGTGGCGTGGTCGCATCCGGACGACATACAGGCCCACCGCCGTGAACGAAGCGGCGATCAATCCGTTGTGCGCGTTTTCGAGGTGGAAGCCCAGGTACCAGCCGCAGCCGACGAGCGTGGCTACCACCAGTGCCACCAGCGCGAGCCCCGCCTCACGAGCCGCTGGCGGGGCGTCTGCGTACGCCTCCGTCGCCGATGACATGTGGTAATGCTGGCACACCGCGGGTGGTCGTGAACGAGGGCTTTCCCTGAAGAAAGTGCAGGGTTCGCACGCCTGCGCCGGGCCGTTCTCAACGACACCCTGGAGAGCAGGTCGCCACATTCGGGAGGAACCATGATACCGCAGTCAACCGATGTCCACCCTCCGCTGTCCAGCGTCCCACGCGCTTTCCGGGTTGCGGGGGCGATGCTGGTCCTGGGCGGCGTCGCCTTCTTCATCGGCGGTGCCACCCACCCGGGAGACAGCGGAGCGGGCTCCAAGGTCGCCCAGCTTCACGAAATGCTGATCAGCCCCATGTGGTACCCGTCGCACGCGCTATTGTTGACGGCGCTGGCGTGCTTCGCCGCCGGAATCGTCACCATCAGGTTGCGCGGCGGCCTCGGCGCTAGCGTGACCACGATGCTGACCGTGATCTCGGTGATCGCAGTGGCGGCCACGTTCGGCATGCTCCTGCACCTGTTCGCCGCCACCAATGCGGACGCGATCGCCAGTGGCGAGACCAACCTCGGGTACCACGTCCAGGAGGTCGTCGAGACAGGCGCGGACTCGCTCTGGGGTCTGAGCATCGCTACCCTCGCCGTGGCCGGCGGCCTGACCCGCACCATTGGCAACCGGATCACCCTCGTACTCGGCCTGAGGGGCCACGGATCCTCCGGACACGGAACCCACTAGTGTAGTGTCTCAGTTTTGACCTTGCACTTGTTCGAGGGTTACACGTCCACGTCGGACCTTCGCCAGAATAGATTCGGCGCTGGCCGTC
>JBOHER010000367.1:0-2823 GCA_050701115.1 Haloechinothrix sp.
GCGCTGCCCAACACCGCCTGAATCAGCTGTTCAGTGCGCGTTCGGCCTTGCGCGCGGCCCACCGGGAGAGCCGAGCCCACCGGTAGGCTCTGCGGCGCGCCTTGTGCTCGCGGATGGCCTCCTCGACCTCGGGTCTTCGGGCCGCCTCGAGCTCTTCGCGCTCGCGTAGCCGCACCGCAGCGACCTGTTCGGTTAGCAGATCCATCGAATTCCCCCTTGTACTAGTGAGTTTTATGCGGCCGTTCCCTGCGCGGGAATGACCTGGTGCTTGCGCGGGCGGCCCCTGGAACGTTTGCGGACGATCACCGCGCCGCGCTCGAAGATTTCGCCGCCCCAGACGCCCCACGGTTCGCCCCGGTCCAGCGCGCCGGTAAGACACGCCGCACGGATGGGACAGGTGCCGCAGAGCCGCTTGGCGCGCTCCAACTCGGCGGGAGCCTCGGCGAACCACAGATCGGGATTACCGGTGTGGCACGGCAGGGCGAAGTCGCTGGCCAGCTGCTCGGGCGCCTCGGGTGCGAAGGCGGTGGCCGATGACATGGCTGGATTTCTCCTTTGTCTCGTGTCGACGATCAGGTGAGGTTGTTCTGTGGAGTGGACCCCGAACAGCACAAAGGCCGCGGATCCGGTGGACGGTTCCGCGGCCCTGAGAGCCTGATCTCCTGACTACATCAGGGACTTCGCTCTCGCGGAGACAACGGAACACAGACCTGTCCGGTGTTCGGGACATCAGCGTGCTGCATGGCGGACGCGGCAGCGGCGCTGAACACCGGGATCGCCCGCCAGGCGAGCTCGACATCGCGACGACGTCGCATGCACACGGATGCCACGCACGTGCGCTTGGCATCGAACGCACCGATACCCCGGCCGCTGAGCGGGGACAGCGGGTAGCCAGGGTCGCCGATTACGCCGGTGATCGTGCTAAGCCTCATCGGGCCACCTCCCTACTGTCTCGCTGACGGACGGTTTCTTGTACGGGCGTTCAAGTGAGTTATCTGCAGGTTATTAGCCTGAGTCCTCGCGCGGCAACTTATTTTCCGGGTTTTCTGCAGATTCTCCCGAAGATCGTCCTGACCTGCGCGTTTGCCGGGCAGGTCAGTCGTTCGCCGCGCGCAGCACCGCGAGCACATCTGCGCCGAACCGCTCCAGCTTCGTCGCACCGATTCCGGAGATGGCCACCAGCGCGCTGCTGTCGGCAGGGCGTTGCTCGGCGATGGCGATCAGGGTGGCGTCGGTGAACACCACGTAGGCAGGCACCTTCAACTCCCGGGCCCGCTCGATCCGCCATTCCTTCAACCTCGCGAGCAGACCTTCGTCCACATCCGACGGACACCGCGCGCACCGGCCCAGCTTGACCTCCCTGGTCTCGGCGAGGCGTCCGCCGCAGATCCGGCATTTCGGCTTGGCCGATGCCTGCTTCCGTTGATTCGAGCGGGCCACCCTGGCCGCCGGATGGTGCTCAGGCAGCAGTCCGTATAGGAAGCGGCTGCGCCTGCGGGTGCGCCTGCCACCGGGTTGACGTGCCAACGCCCAAGACAGCCAGACGTGTTCGCGCGCCCTGGTGACCCCGACGTAGAACAGGCGGCGCTCCTCCTCGATCGCGGCCTCATCGCCTTCGGCGTATTGGATCGGCAGGGTGCCTTCGGCGAGACCGACCAGGAACACCGCGTCCCACTCCAGGCCCTTGGCCGCGTGCAGCGAAGCCAACGTGACACCTTCGACGGTGGGCGGATGCTGGGCGGCCGCCCGTTGGTCGAGTTCGGCGACGTAGTGGGACAACGAAGGATCCGCCGCGTCGGCCGCGAACTCCTCGGCCAGCTCGACCAGCGCCAGCAGCGCATCCCATCGCTCCTTGGCCGATCCTCCGGGTGGCGGCTGCTCGGTCAGCCCCACCCTGGCCAGCGCGGCACGCACCAGGGCGGGTAGCGCGCCGTCCGGCTCCTGCGCGGCCGCGGTCCGCAGGACCATCATCGCCTCGCGCACCTCCTTGCGCGCGAAGAATCGCTCGCCACCCCGCACCAGGTACGGGATGCCCGCCTCGGACAGTGCTTGCTCGTACGCCTCGGACTGGGCGTTGACCCGATACAGCACCGCGACCTGGCTGGCGGCGACCCCGTCATCGAGCAGCTCACGGATCCGCCCGGCGACCGCCGCCGCCTCGGCGTGTTCGTCGTCGAACTCGGCGAACCTCGGGTCGGGGCCGTCGGGACGCTGGCCGATCAGCCGCAGCCGGGATCCGGCAGGCCGGGAGCGCGCGGCTCCGATCACCTTGTTGGCCAGCGACACGACCTGGGGGGTTGACCGGTAGTCCCGCTCGAGGCGAACCACGCTCGCCTCGGGGAACCGGCGGGTGAAGGTGAGCAGCGGCTGGGGGGATGCACCGCCGAAGGAGTAGATGGTCTGGTTGGCATCGCCCACCACGGTCAGATCGTCCCGGCCGCCGAGCCAGGCATCCAGCAGCCGTTGCTGAAGCGGGGTGACGTCCTGGTACTCGTCGACGACGAAGCAGCGGTAGCGGTCGCGGAACTCCTCCGCGACTCGCGGGTGGTTCTCCAGCGCGGCGGCGGTGTGCAGCAGCAGGTCATCGAAGTCGAGCAGCTCGGCGGCGTTCTTGGCCTCCTCGTAGCCCGCGTAGACGGCCGCCACCTGCTCGGCGGGCCCCGGCACGTCGCGGCGCAGCCGCGCCACCACGGAGGGGTACTCCGCGGGCGCCACGAGGCTGGCCTTCGCCCACTCGATCTCGCCCGCCAGGTCGCGCAGCGTGGCGGCGTCGGTGCCCATCTTCGCCCGGCTCGCAGCCTGCCCGACGATGCGCAGCTTGCC
>JBOHER010000368.1:0-23976 GCA_050701115.1 Haloechinothrix sp.
CCGACGCCCTGGGCGAGGGCGCGATCGGCCCCGGGCACGTCGAGGCGATCCGTGCCACGGTGGACCGGTTCCCGCGCCCGATCAGCCTGGAGGACCGGGTCAAGGCCGAGGAGATCCTGGTCGCCGCCGCCCGCGACCACGAACCGGCCGTGATCGCCAGGCTGGGCCGGGAAATCCTGGCGCGCCTCGACCAGGACGGAACCCCACCCGACGATGAAGAATTGGCCCGGCCCCGCCGCAGCCTGGACCTGTGCGAATACGCCGGAGGCCGGCTGCGCGGCTCCTTCGACCTGGACCCCGAAACCGGGACGCTGCTGTCGAACCTGCTTTCTCCGCACACCTCGCCGTGCGACACCGACGAGGGGCCGGACCCGCGCAGCCGGGCCGAACGGCAGGGCGACGCCTTCGCCGAGGTGCTACGCCTGGCCGCGGCCTGCCCCGACGGGCCCACCGAGGCCGGGGAACCGGTCAACCTGCTGGTGACGATCCCACTGGACCGGCTGGAGCGCGAACTGCGGCATGGCTGGCTCGACGGCGCAGGCGCCTGCTCCGCCGCCCAGATCCGGCGCATGGCCTGCGACGCCAACATCATCCCCGCGGTGCTGGGCGCCAAGTCCGAACTGCTCGACATCGGCCGCAAGCAACGCATCATCCCGGTGACAATCCGCCGCGCCCTCATCGCCCGCGACAAGGGCTGCGCCTTCCCGGGATGTGACCGGAAGGCGAAATGGTGCGAAGCCCACCACATCATCCCGTGGACCGCCCACGGGGAAACGAAAATCACTAACCTCGTCCTTTTGTGCGCAGCTCACCACAAAACGATTCACCACACCGACTGGGCGGTCCGGATAGCTTCTGGCGGGTACCCCGAATTCATCCCCCCGAAATGGCTCGACCCCCATCAACGACCCCGCCGCAACCCCCTCCACCAAGACGAATAACCACAATGCCACCGGGACGGTGGACACGTATTCGCCTCCGTCCCGACGTCAGGTATGCGCCAGTTCTTTCGGCCGTTCGCCGGCCGCAGGCTCCGGCGGTGCGCTCCTGCGCAGCAGCCTCGACACCTTCCGGTCCACCCGGCGCATGAAGCTCGTCGGCAGGAAGATCAAGTCGGCTGCGATGATGGCGAGGGAGAAGAACGGCAGTCCGAGCAGGACAGCGATACCGGCATGCTCGGCGATGAGCAAGGCGAGCAGTACGTTCTTCAATTGGCGATGAAAAAGTGTGAACGGGAACGCGACCTGGACGATCACCGTGCCGTAGGTCATCAGCAGGATTGGCAGCGCGTAGCTCGACAGCGCGTCGGACAGGACGGGCCATGGAGTGAAGGCATCGACGTGCATCGGGTAGTAGGCCGCAGTGCCGTCCTGCCACCGGGTGCCCTGAATCTTGTACCAGCCCGCAGAGGCATAGAGCACGCACAGTTGGGCGACAATGACGAACAGGCCACCGTTGTGCGCAAGATTGGCGAGCATGTCGCAGACAGTGCGCGGCTCACCCGTGGTGTAACGCCGTACCGTCCACGACAGGCCGTGCGCCAGCCAGAGTGCTGCGAAGATCAGCGCCCAAGCCCAGCTCAGGTGCCCTGACGCGGATGCGACGAGGATCGCGGCGCCCAGTATCGACCACAGCACGATGCCTACGGAGTCCGGTCCAGCGCCGCCACGCCGCGCGAGTCGAGCGTCCAACGACCAGACCTGCCCGCATCTGATCGGGACGAGGTAGATCGCCATCAGATGAAAGACGTTGTCGCCGCCATCATCTATGAAGCCGTTGCGGTTCTGCACTGAAAGCACGGCGATCATGAAGAGCACCGATGCGGTGCGGGTGCGCCATCCCACAAGCAGCATCACGCTCGCAACTATCGCGAAGAGATACGCGAACTCGAACCACGCGTCGCTCTCCGACCACAGCAGCACCGTGAAAGCACCGTTCGCCCTGATCTGAGTCGCGGCCATATCCCAGCTGTACGGTCCATCAGGTCCGTACAGCTCGTGCCGGTTCGGCCATTCACGAATCAGGAACAAAAGCCAGGCGACGGTGATACCGATACGAACCGTCGCGGTCTGATATGGGCCGAGAGCGCTCCTCGTGACCCGGTCGAAGCCTCTGGCAAACGAGGCGTCAATTCCGGATGTCGTACTCATCGAACCTCCGGAAAGTCATGCTCGTTCACCGACCACCACGGCAGGACGCGATATGTCGTCTCGGCACTGGATTGCCTGCCGCTCCATGCCGGCTCGGGGACAGGGGTCGTGGCCGACCTGAGCTGTACCCGCTCCACCGCGTCGGCGCGCAGCCCGGTGCTGAGGCGCAACAGCACGACACGCTTGAGGTACTCCTCGACCAGCCAGCCGGTCAGATTGCGCGCACGGTTGTTCTCGTCGTGCGTATTGATGAACGCCCGCCAGCCCTTTCGGAGCTGGTTACGGGTATGACTCGGGACAAGATTGCCGCGCGTGTGGTCGATGTCGTCAGCGAAAACATTGATCCAGCCGGTTGTCTCGACTGACCCGTCGGGCTGACGGATCTCGGCGCGGGCGTGCACGGCGACGTTCACATGCAGCGGCTCCGGCGCGAAGAGTTTCCAGTTCTGCACGAACTCAGGGGAAATGTAGTCGTTGATCGTCGTGGAGTACTGTCTGCTGAGCACATTGGATGGCGCTACATACAGGAAGACCATACCGAGGTGGATGGCCACAACCACCGCGATGACGGCGGCCGCCGCTGACACCAGCCCACGCGCCGGCCGGGAAAGCCCGGTAACGCCGCCGCGAGTGGCTTCCTCGGACTTCATTGCCTTACCTGCCCATCTCGTGGTGCATCAGCAGTTGGAGGCCGCCGGGGCCCCTTCCATCCGGTCGTTGATGAACGCCAGCACGTCAGCGTTGCCGTGGTACACGACGTCGATGTGGCCCTTGTCGAAGGTCTTCCAGGTCAGATCGACACCCTGCTCGCAGTAGGTGTCACGGAGCGTCTTGGCTTGCGAGAACTGAACCAGCTCATCCTGTGTCGCGTGGTATTGGAAGATGGGAACCTCTGGCGGCGTGGAACCCAGCTTGTTCTCCGCATACCGGTCGACCCATGGCTTCTCCAGCAACGGGCTCTTTTCCGTGTAGTCCCGGATCCGCTTACCCGCGTAGTCGGTCAGGAGCTCCAAGGCGCATGCGCTTTCCTCCATCTCCGCGAATGCCTGACGGCCCTCGTCGTTGAGGTACGAATCGAGCTTCAGCTCGGGATACGCGTGATCGAGTCCGATCAGGGCGTACGCCATCACCCCGAAGCCGTCCGATCCGTCGAGCTGCAGTGCCACCTGGACCAGGTCGGCAGGAATACCGCCCGCCGCAACACCGACGAGATTCAGCTCCGGCGCGTAGCCTGGCTGCAGTTCGCCCGCCCATGCCGCAGCGCCACCCCCTTGGGAGTACCCGCGGAACGCGACCTTGGCGTCCGCGGAGAGGTTCGCCTCCGGCAGCCGCTGGGCCGCCCGGACCGAATCGATTATGGCCGAACCCATGGCCTTGCCGACGACGTAGGTCGTCCTGGGTTCCGGCTGGTAGCCCTCATAGTCCGGTACGGCCACCGCGTAACCGTTGCGCAGCAGGTCGTTCAATCCGGACTGCTCGTAGAACGCGCCACTGCTGATCATTCTCGAGGGGGTACACCTGAACGCCGGTCCTTGCGTTCCGGGACCGAAGGCGACGATCGGTACTTGTCCGGGCTCGATCCCCTTGGGTACCAGAACCATGCCCGTCATCGCGGTGCGCCCACCGAGCGCGCTGGTGGAAAGGAACATCACCTGCCAGGCATCGGCGTTCGCACTGGGCCAGCCCACCTTCGACGGACGCGACCGAATGATGTCACCCGGTTCGCCGTCGGGTAGTGGAGAGGGCGGAACGTAGAAGTCGTCATCGGTCTCAGCCGCACCAGACGGCAGCGGGTCAGCGGGCGCCGCGTAACTCCAGAGCTCCGCTCCTGCCGGAATCGCAGCGCTCGCACCGGTGATGACCGTTGCGATGAGCACGACGAGAGCGGACGAAAAGGTCCTCCCTGCACGGCAACAGCACCATGGATTGCCCGTTCGGAAATAGTGAGACCGATCCAGCACCGCTCAGACCTCCGAATCAGGACAACAAAGTGAACGGAACTTGATCCGTATCGCCAAGTTCCGCAACGAATCGTCAGCAAACTCGATCACAACGCTTCAGCCGTCCCAGTCCCAGTAGTCCCTGCCGTAGTCGCCGGAATAGTCCTCCCAGCCCGGCTCGGAGGAGGGTTCCGGCTCCGGCTCGGGTTGTGCAGCCGGTTCTGGTGCAGGTTGCGGCTTCGGGGCCGGTGTGACCGCTGCCGTCCGGTCCGTCGCCGACTTCGGGCGCGGAGCGGGTTCCGCGGTGGGCAACTCTCCGTTCATCGACCCACGGGTCGGCGGATTCTCCCTCGTCGTCGACGACGACTTGACCACGTCCTTCGGCGTGGGCGGCGACTCTCCGAGAGTGGGTGACCCGGCGGTCTCTGGACCGGCGGACGGCCGACCCTCCGATTTCACGGCGCTGTTCTGGCTGCCGACCTGCGTGTGCTCGATGATCGTGACGGCCCCGACCACAACGAGCAGTCCCGCAGCAACTCCGGCCATGCCTCGGCGGACCGACGCGACCGCGTCGGCCAGAAAGACTTCGTCGGCACAGTCATCGAGCGACATGCCTTCCCTGGCAAGCAGGTCGGCGACCGGTACGTGCCGCTTCCGCCGCACCGGCGCGTCGCCTGACGGCCTGACCATCAGCAGCTTCGACTCGTCGACGTCGTCAGCGCTTCGTCGCGCCACGAAACACCTCTCCACCGTGCGTTGGAGTACCTCAAGTGCAGGTGCGGTCACGGTACCGACAGAAGTGGTGCGCAAGGAGCCACCCCGTCGTCTTCATGAGCTCGGTTGATGAATTCCTGCCCGGCCAACAAGAACGAACCAGGTTCCTTGAGTGTTTCGCACAAGACAGCCGGCGAAGCTCCGCCCCGGATCAGAGGCCAAGGTCGCGACCGATGAGTTCCTTCATGATCTCGTTGGAGCCGGCCCAGATCCTGGTCACCCGGGCGTCCATCCAGGCCCGCGCGGCGCGGTACTCGGTCATGTAGCCGTATCCGCCGTGCACCTGCACACAGGCGTCCAGCACCTCGTTCTGCACCTGGGCCGTCCAGTACTTCGCCTTCGCCGCGTCAACAGCGGTCAGTTCACCGTCGGCGTGTGCGGCTACGCAGTCGTCCACATAGGACTGAGTGACCTCAACTCGCGTGACCAAATCCGCGAGCAAGAACTTGTTGTGCTGGAACGAACCGATCGACTGGCCGAACGCCTTGCGATCCTTCGCGTACTCGATCGTCTCCTCGAGGATCGGCCGGGCGTGGCTGATGTTGGACACCGCCGCGCCGACCCGCTCCTGCGGCAGCATCCGCATCATGTGGATGAAGCCCTTATCCACCTCACCGATGACGTTGTCGGCAGGAACCCGGACGTCGTCGAAGAACAGTTCGGCGGTATCGGCTTCCGGCTGACCGACCTTGTCCAGCTTGCGACCGCGAGCGAAGCCGGGCATGTCCGCCTCGACTCCGAACAGGGTAATGCCCTTGGCGCCCTTCGCCGGGTCCGTGCGTGCCGCCACGACGACCAGGTCGGCGCTGTAGCCGTTGGTGATGAACGTCTTGGCACCGTTGATCACCCAGTCGGATCCGTCCGGCACCGCCGTGGTCTTCAATGCGGCCAGATCCGACCCGCCGGAGGGTTCGGTCATGCCGATCGCCGTGATGATCTCCCCGCCACAGAACCGGGGCAGCCAGCGCTGCTTCTGCTCCTCGGTGGTCAGGTGCACGAGGTAGGGCGCGACGACGTCGGCATGGATGCCGAAACAGGACGGGACCGCCGCGCTGACCCGGCACAACTCCTCGGCGAGCACGGCGTTGAAGCGATAGTCGTCTGCCTCGCTCCCGCCGTATGCCTCCGGGACTTCGAGACCGAGGAAGCCCTGCCGGCCCGCTTCCAGCCACAACTCGCGATCCAGCGCACGCTGCTCGATCAGCTTGTCGTGCACCGGCAGGATGCTGCGGTCGACGAACTCCCGTGCGGACGCACGGAAAGCCTCGTGATCGGGACCGTACAACTTCCGCTTCATCGTGACTCCTCAGCATACTAAGCGGTTGCTTACCAACGACACTCAGCACTATAAGAAACACGGTGCGGAATGGGTAGCCCGCACTGGCCGTCGCGATGTGAGTCGGGTCACGCGCGGCCTTCGTCCGGGAGTCGGCCGGCCTGCCGGACATCTGGATCACGGGTGTGGTGCGGTCCGTCACCTTGGTCGACGATGGTGTGCCGATACTGTTCGTGGGTACATGCGTCATGAACAGGTCACCGAAGCCCTGCTGTGCGATGCTGACGGCTGCGATGCATGATATTTGACTGACGAGTCGAGTAAGTTGATCAGTTTCCATCCGTAGTCAGACTGTTGAGGGGATCTCATGCCGAGGGTCAGTGTCGAGGCCGAGAGGCGGGAGCAGATTCTGGCTGCGGCCTGCGAGGTCGTCTCCGAGATCGGGTTCAGATCCCTGCGAGTCGCTGATGTAGCGAAGCGGGCGCAGACAAGCACCGGCACTGTTCACTACTACTTCGATACCAAGCGTGAACTGATGCACGCCGCATTCGAGTACAACTTCGAGCGCTCGCTGGAGCGACGACAACCGCTTCTTGATTCCTATTCAGATCCCCGTGAACGGCTGCGCGCGTTTGTCGACTCGTACCTGCCTGCCGATGAGGTCACGGTCAAGGCTTGGCATGTATGGGCCGAGTTGTGGGTCGAAGCGCTGCATGAGCCTGACTTGCAGGAACTCAATGAGCGGGTCTATGGCGAGTGGCGCCGGATCGTGGCCGCGATCATCCGGGACGGTCAGAACGGAGGTCATTTCCGGCTCGGCGATGCGGTGCTCCTCGCTAACGCCCTGATCGGCATGATCGACGGCCTGGCGCTGCAGGTGCTGTTACGCTCGAAGAGCATGACGATCGAGCGGATGCGTGCAGTCTGTGACGAGGTACTTCGTAGCCTCGAGGTCTCTGTGTTGGACTAGCGGGAAGCGTCTCGTTCAGTTTTCGGCCGGGTGGGTGTGACCCCACTCGGCCGCTTCCTTTTCCAGGGCGGTCACCACCTGCTGGAAACCTTCGAGCAAATTCGACGTGACGCTTGACACGGCGCGTGGTGGCCGTCACGCTAGCCTAAAAATAACTGACGCACCAATCAACTTTGGAGGGCGCGTGCACCACTTGAAGCAGGTTTTCACCGCCGCTGCGGCTGCAGGGAGCATGCTGGTTCTGGTCGCGTGCGGCAGCGACGCGGCATCCGACGGCAAGCAGCTCACCGTCGTGATGTGGGGCGGTGCGGACCAGAAGACCCATGTAGAGAACGCGGTGCAGCCATGGGCGGACGCCGTAGGCGTGACGATCAGGCAGGACTCGCCGAGCGACTACGCGAAGTTCCGCGCGCAGGTTGAGTCGGGCAAGGTGAGCTGGGACATCGTCGAGGTCGAGCCGAACTTCGCGCACAACGCTTGCGCGAACGGTTGGGCGGTCAAGCTCGACAAGGCCAAGATCGACACCTCGCTGGTGAAGCCGGAGATGGTCAGCGACTGTGCCGTCCCGGTCCTGGAGTACGCCTTCACCATCGGTTACAACACCGACGCCTTCCCGGAGAGACACCCGACGACCTGGGCCGAGTTCTTCGACACCGAGCACTTCCCCGGCAAGCGTGGGTTCTGGAAGTACGCCACCGGAGCCATGTTCGAGGCAGCCTTGCTGGCAGACGGCGTCGCCCCGGAAGATCTGTACCCACTCGACATCGACCGGGCCTTCAAGAAGCTCGACACGATCAAAGACGACATCGTCTTCTACGAGACCGGTGAGCAGCAGCAACAACTGGTGTCCAGCGGCGAGGTTCCGTTGATCCAAGCCTGGAACGGTCGGATCTACTCGGCAGCGCAGGAGGGCCAGCCGGTCGCCAACGAGTGGAACGAACACCTGCTGTCCTACGACCAGTTGGTGATCCCTGAAGGCTCGCCGCACGCCGACCTCGCGCAGGACTGGGTTTCTTGGTACCTCGAGAACCCTGATGCGCAGGCCGGCTACTCCAACGAGACGGCCTACGGCCCGGTCAGCGACGCTGCTCTTGAGCACGTGAAGCCGGAGGTGTTGGCTGAGCTTCCAACATCGCCCGAGAACGCGCCGAAGCGTGCCGCGATCATCAACTACGCCTACTGGGCCGAGAACTACGACGCCGTCTCCGAGCGGCTGAACGAATGGGCCGCCAAGTGAGTGTGACCGTGTCGGCACCGGGGACGGCGTCGGGTCTTCGGAGCGCTCGCCCTGAAGACCCGGCGACCCCGCCAGCGGCCACCCCACGGAGGCGAGGCGTCTTCGACAACTGGGGACTCCTGATCCTGCCGATCGTCGTGTTCCTGTTGCTGGTGTTCGTGGCTCCGCTGGTGCTGGTTCTGGCCCGCAGCTTCACCGACCCGGAAACCGGCCTCGGAAACTACCGTGATTTCTTCGGATCACCCGTCTACCTCGACGTGCTGATCAACACGTTCCGCATCTCCGGCGTGGTCACGCTGATCACGCTGCTGCTGGGATTCCCCTACGCCTACCTGATGACCCTGGCCTCCCCGTTCTGGCGCGGAGTCATGCTCGTCGCTGTGCTGGTCCCGTTCTGGACCAGCCTCCTGGTCCGCACCTTCGCCTGGGTCCTGATGCTCGGTGACACCGGTGCCGTCAACGAGACCCTTATCACATTGGGCATCATCGACGAGCCGATCGTGATGATCCGCAACTCCACCGGTGTCGTGATCGGCATGGTGCAGGTGATGCTTCCTTTCGCGGTGCTCCCGATGTTCGCCACCATGCGCAGCATCGACCGTCGGCTGGTGCAGGCCGCCGAAGGCCTCGGGGCCCGGCCGGTCTCGGCGTTCTGGCGGGTCTACGCCCCACTGACTCTCCCAGGAGTTGCCGCTTCCAGCCTGCTGGTGTTCATCTCTTCGCTCGGCTTCTACGTGACGCCGGCCCTCCTTGGCGGGCCCAAGGACGTGATGATCGGTGAGCTGATCGTGCAGCAGCTCTCCGGCGTGCTGCGCTGGGGTTTTGCCTCTGCTCTGGCCGTTGCCCTGCTCGTCGTTACCGCGACTCTGCTGCTCCTGGTTTCCCGCATCGTCAACGTCGGCAAGTTCATCGGAGGTGAACGATGAACTCTCGCTTCATGGTCCGCGGATCGCTGATCCTGCTGGCAGTTCTGACCGCGATCTACCTCGTCGCCCCGGTCCTCATCGTCATCCCGACCTCCTTCAACGACAGCTCGTTCCTCAAGTTCCCGCCTGAGGTCTGGTCGCTGCGGTGGTACGAGACCTACTTCCACGACGCCACGTGGATCGCGAGCACGATCAACAGCATCAAGATCGGGCTCCTGGTCACCGCGCTCTCGGTCGTACTCGGGGTGATGGCCTCCCTGGCCATGATCCGCGGCCGATACCCGCTGCGCGCGCTGGCCGGCGGACTGGTCCTCGCGCCGGTGCTGGTGCCGTATGTGATCATCGGCCTTGCGGTGTACGCCGCGTTCCTGCGCCTCGGCCTGACCCAGACCACATTGGGATTCGTCCTCGTGCACACCGCCCTGGCCGTCCCGTTCGTGGTGATCAACGTGTCCTCGGCGTTGGTGAGCTTCGACCGGCGGCTCGAGATGGCTGCGATGGGCCTGGGCGCCGGGCCTGTGAGCACCTTCATCCGCGTCACGTTGCCGGTGATCGCGCCCAGTGTCATGGCCGGTGCGTTGTTCGCGTTCATCACCTCCTTCGACGAGGTCGTCACCAGCATCTTCCTCGCAGGACCGGATCTGACCACGCTCCCCGTGCAGATGTGGAGCGGTATCCGCGTCCAGATCGACCCGACCGTGGCAGCGGTGTCCACGATGCTCCTGCTGGTCACCCTTTCTCTGTTCGGCTCGGCCGGTCTCATCCGGGCGCTGCGCAACCGCCACCTGAACCGGTCGGCCTGACCGGACACTCTTGGAGAAACAGCTATGGAAAGGCAGCTTTCGGGACTCGGCGGCGCCGGGACCACCATCGACATCCTCAACGTGGTCAAGCACTACAAGGGCAGCACCGCCGTCAACGACGTCAGCCTGCATGTGCGTGAGGGCGAGTTCCTCACCCTCCTCGGCTCGAGCGGGTCTGGCAAGTCGACGGTGCTCAACATCATCGCCGGGTTCATCGAACCGACCGCCGGTCGGATCGAGGTCGGCGGAACGGACATCACCTCGGTACCTCCGAACAAGCGTGACCTCGGCATGGTCTTCCAGCACTACGCGCTGTTCCCGCACATGTCTGTGTGGGACAACGTGGCCTTCCCGCTGCGGCGGCGCAAGGTGGCCAAGGCAGACGTCACCCGCCGGGTGCAGCAGGCACTCGACCTCGTCGAGCTCGGCCACCTGGCCAAGCGTCGTCCGTCCCAGCTCTCCGGTGGCCAGCAGCAGCGGGTCGCACTGGCCCGGGCGATCGTCTTCCAACCCCAGGCGCTGCTGATGGACGAGCCGCTCGGTGCACTGGACAAGCGGTTGCGCGAGCAGCTGCAGCTGGAGATCAAGCGTCTGCACCAGGAGCTGGGCACGACGTTCGTCTTCGTCACCCACGACCAGGCGGAGGCGCTGGCGATGTCGGACCGCATCGCGGTGCTCCGTGACGGAGAACTCGTGCAGGTCGGCACACCCGAAGACCTCTACGAGCGTCCGTCCAGTCTCTACACCGCCGAGTTCCTGGGGGAGTCCAACATCTTCTCCGGCCACAGCGACGGCGGGCGGTTCGTCGACTCCCGGACGAAGTCCGCGTTCTCGGTCGGCTCCGCTGCGGCCGGTGCGACCGCGCTCGTCGTACGGCCGGAGTACCTCAACCTCAGCGCCAAGGGCAGCGACATCCCGACCGATCACAACGCGGTCAACGGCGTCGTCCGCGAGGTGGTCTACCTCGGCAGCGGTCTCCGGGTCGAGGTGGGGCTTCCCGACGGCCGCAACCTCGTCGCCCGGGCCGGAACTCGCGGTGAGCTCAGCCCGGAGCCCGGCCTGCCCGTCGTCGCGCACTGGCACCCCGAACGGTCGCTCGTGGTCAGCGATGACACCGACGCCGAGGACACAGCCGCATAACCCCCGACCCCACCTACTTCGACGGCACGGAACAACGAACCGTCTGACTCAACCTGCAAGGAGAAACCATGTCCCGCGCACTGCGTGACGGCCTCGATCTCACTGAGGAACAGCGCGAGTTCATCGCCCTGGCTGGCGACTTCGCCGAGCGCGAGATCCGGCCCCGGGCCCGGGCCGTCGACGAGGCGGACACCGAGTCACCCATGGACCTGTGGGCCAAGGCGGCCGCGGTGGGCTTGAGCTCGTACATGCTGTCCGCTGAGTACGGCGGCGGCGGCATCGCCGACCTGGTCACCCAATGCCTTGTGCAGGAGGAGCTCTGCTACGGCGACATCGGCATCGGCAACTTCCTCACCTCCAGCGCCTTCTTCGCCGGCCCGGTCGAGGCGCTCGGCACCGAGGAGCAGAAGAAGCGGTGGCTGACACCGCTGACCACTGAGAACCCGCCGGTGACCGCCGTGGCGGTGACCGAACCCGGCGTCGGCTCCGACTCGGCGAGCCTGCAGACCCGCGCGGTCCGCGACGGCGACCACTACGTGCTCAACGGCCAGAAGACCTGGATCTCCAACGCGCCCTACGCCAAATGGATCGTGGTCTTCGCGACCGTCGACCCCAGCCTGCGGCCCAAGGGTGTCACCGCGTTCCTCGTCGAACGGGACATGCCCGGGGTCACCATCGGCCAGCCCATGGTGAAGATGGGGCAACGCGGCATCGTCAACGCCGAGGTCTTCCTCGACAACGTCCGCGTGGCTCTGGAGAACCGGCTCGGCGCCGAGGGGCAGGGCTTCTACGGCCTTATGCGCACCTTCGACGCCTCGCGGATCCTGATCGGCGCCGGCGCCACCGGCCTGTCCCGGGCCGCGCTCGACGCATCCATCAAGTACGCCAAGGAGCGCGAGCAGTTCGGCAAGCCGATCATCCAGCACCAGGCAGTTGCGTTCCGGCTCGCCGACATGGCTGCCAAGACCGACGTCTCCCACCTGGTGACGATGCGTGCGGCGCGGCTCTTCGACGCCGGCGAGCCGGTGGCGGCGGAGTCGGCGATCGCCAAGCTGACCGCCTCGGAGAACACCACTTGGGTGACCAATGCTGCCCTGCAGACCCACGGCGGCTGGGGCTACTCGCGGGAGTTCCTGGTCGAGAAGTGGCTGCGCGACGCCAAGCTCGAAGAGATCGAGGAAGGCACCTCCGACATCCAGCGGCTGATCATCTCCCGTTCGCTTGCAGGCCCGGCATGACCAACGCCCTCTCCGTCTTCTCCGACCCACGGTCGGTGGCCGTGGTGGGAGCCTCGGCGGACCCGTCCAAGTGGGGGTACTGGCTGGCGCGCGGTGCGCTGCGCGGGCAGTCCCGCCGAACGGTCCACCTGGTCAACGCCAAGTCGGCTGTGATCGAGGACGCCCCGTCGGTGCCCTCGCTGCGAGACCTTCCCGAAGCACCCGAGCTGGTCGTGCTGTGCGCTCCCGCCGCGACGATCCCCGCCGTCGTTGAGGAGGCACTCGAGCTCGGTGTGCGAGGGTTCCTCGGCATCACCGCCGGCATCGACTCCGTGCACGGAGAGCCCGGCCTCGAACGCCGGCTGGCCGAGCGGATCCGGTCCGGCGGTGCCCGGATCATCGGCCCGAACTGCCTGGGGTTGTACGACGCAGCGAACCAGCTCGAGCTGGCCTGGGGCACGTTCGAGCCGGGAAACCTCGGCATCGTCTCCCAGTCCGGTCAGCTGGGACTGGAGATCGCCGGACTGGCCGTGCATGCGGGGCTCGGGGTCTCCCGGTTCGTGTCCGTGGGCAACCAGGTCGACGTGACCGCGGCCCACGTCCTCGAGGACCTCGTCAACCACGAGGCGACGAGAGCGGTCGTGCTCTACCTGGAGAGCTTCGCCGACGGCCGTGAGCTGGTCGCAACCATGTCCCGGCTGCGCGACGCCGGGAAGCCGGTGGTCGTGCTGACCGTCGGCGCCAGCGAGGCCAGCCGGGCGGCGGCTCGTTCGCACACCGGGGCGCTCACCGCGTCGACCGACGTGGTCGCCGCGGCCTGTCGTACCGCCGGTGCGGTGCTGGTGGAGACCCCCGCCCAGGCCGTCGACCTGGCACACCTGCTGCTGGGCAGCCCGCTACCGCGCGGACGTCGGGTCGCGATCGTCAGCGACAGCGGCGGCCAGGGTGCGATCGCCGCCGACACCCTCTCTCGCGAGGGTCTGACTGTGCCGAAGTTGTCGACAGCGACGTCGGAGTCGTTGGCCGCCTTCCTGCCGGCGGCGGCCGCGGTGCGCAACCCGGTCGACCTCGCTGGTGCGGGCGAGCAGGACCTCAACACCTACTCCCGGGTCGTGCATCTGCTGCTGGGCAGCGGCGAGGTCGACTCAGTGGTGCTGTCGGGGTACTTCGGGACCTACGGCTTGGACACGCCTGCCCTCGTGGACCGCGAGCTCGAGGTCGTCGAGACGCTGGCCGGTTCGGTCCGCAGATACGACCGCCCGGTCGTCGTACACAGCATGAGCCACGACTCGCCCGCCGTGCAGTCGATGCGCGCCCACGCCGTGCCCACGCTGCACACCATCGACGGTGTCGCCCGGTCTCTCGGTCTGGCCGGGGACCTGTACGAGCGCAAGGATGCCCCTGCGGTCGGTCCGGTCGAGTCCACCGACGCCACCGTGGGTGAGGTGGTGGCCTACCTGCCGGCACGGGATCTGGTCGCGTCGTACGGCGTCTCATACCCCGGCGGCACAGGCCTGAGAAGGGTCGAGGAGCTGCGCGAGGCTGCGCAGGAACTGACTGCCCCGTTCGTGCTGAAGGCCGGATGGCTCGAGCACAAGACCGAGGTTGGTGGTGTCGCGGTCGGTCTCGCCGACGTCGACGCCGTAGAGGCCGCCTTCGTGGAGATGTCGGGCCGTGTCGGGGATGGGGAGTACGTGCTCGAGGAGATGGACCGCCGCGCGGACGTCGTGGAGCTGATCGTCGGCGCTCGACGCGACCGCTCCTTCGGACCTCTCGTTCTGGTCGGCCTCGGCGGCGTGCAGGCCGAGCTCTACCGGGATGTGGAGATCGCGCTTGCACCGGTGACCGAGCAGCAGGCGCTGGCCATGCTCAAGGAACTGCGCGCCTTCCCGATGCTGCAGGGATGGCGCGGGAAACCGGCCGTCGACATCACATCGGCCGCCCGCACGGTGGCGGCGTTGTCCCATCTGCTCGCCGAGGACGCGAACGTCGTCGAGTGCGAGATCAACCCGCTACGAGTCGGCCCGGACGGCGCGATTGCCGTCGACGCGCTGGTGATCACCGCCGCGTCCAGCGACGACTCGTCCGCTACCGCAGTACTGACAGGAGCTACACAATGATCGAGAAGTCGTCGAACAACGAGTTCACCGGCCAGGTCGCGCTGGTCACCGGGGGCGGATCGGGAATCGGCCGTGCCGTCGCCCTGCGCTACGCCGCCGGCGGCGGCAACATCGCGGTGCTGGGCCGCCGCGCCGAACCACTCGAGGAGACCGCGCGGTTCGCCGTCGTCTCCGCCGACTCGTCGGCCGGAGAGTGAGCATCGAAATGAGCCAGATGACAGGCGGTCAGGCACTCGTCGCGGCGCTCCTCGGCCACGGTGTCGACACCGTGTTCGGCATCCCCGGGACACACAACCTGGAGATCTACCGGCACTTCGCCAAGCAGGGATTGCGGCACGTCGGCCCCCGGCACGAGCAGGGCGCCGGCTACGCCGCGGACGGATACGCGCGTACGACGGGCCGCCCCGGCGTCGCTGTCGTGACCAGCGGGCCCGGCTTGCTCAACGCCGCGGCGGCGATCGGTCAGGCTTACTCGGACTCGGTCCCGGTGCTGCTGGTCTCCCCGGGACTTCCGCTGCGACACCCCGGCTACGGCAACGGTCTGCTGCACGAGACCAAGGACCAGAGCGCGACCCTGGCCGCGGTCGCGGCCGACAGCATCCGCGCCACCAGCGTGGCGGAGATCCCGGTCGCGGTGGCCCAGGCCTTCGCAACCATGACCGCGGGCCGGCCCCGGCCGGTGCACCTCGAGGTGCCACTCGATGTGCTCGGTGAGACCGGTGAGGTCACAATCGTGCCGCCGGTCCCGCATGCACAGCGCCTTGCCCCTGCCAAGCAGATCACGGCGGCCGCGGACCGGCTCGCCTCGGCGGAGCGCGCGGTCGTGATCGTCGGTGGCGGCTCTCGCGGCGCGGCCGAGGAGGTCCGCCTGCTCGCCGAGCGGCTCGCCGCCCCCGTGGTCACCACCACCAACGGCAAAGGGGTGCTCGCCGAGGACCACCCGCTCGCACTCGGCGCCGGTGTCCACCTGGCCGCGATCCGGGAACTGCTGCACGAGTCCGAGGTGGTCCTCGCCGTCGGCACCGAGCTGGCGCCGTCCGACCTGTGGAACGGGCCGCTGCCGCTTGAGGGCCGGCTGGTCCGAGTCGACATCGACCCGGTCGCCTCGGTGACCAACGCCGTCCCGGACGTCGCCGTCGTCGGGGACGCGGCCGCGAGCCTGCGCGAGCTGCTTATCCAGCTGCCGGAGCGCCAGGCGGACCCCGCGAAGCACGAAGCGGCTGCCTACTGGCGGGAACGCAAGCTCAAGGACGCCCAGGCCGAGGGGGCCGAATGGCTCCCGATCATCGACGCCATCGCCTCTGCGCTGCCACGCGATGCCGTGGTGGCCGGGGACAGCGCGATGGTCTGCTACTACGGCGCGCTCGGGAATCTGCCCACGTATGAACCGGCCTCGTTCCTCTACCCCACCGGTTACGGCACGCTCGGCTACGGCCTGCCGGCCGCGATCGGCGCGAAGGTCGGGAACCCCGACAAGCCGGTCGTCGCGCTCCTTGGTGACGGCGGTGTCATGTTCACCATCGCCGAGCTCGCGACCGCCGCGTCGCTGCGGATCCCGCTGCCGGTCGTCATCGTCGACAACACCGGCTACGGGGAGATCCGCAACGAGATGGTGGACCGGGACGATCCCGTGCACGCGGTCACCCTGCCCTCGCCGGACTTCGCAGCACTCGGCCGCTCCCTCGGGTGCCTCGCTGTGGAGGTCGACGACGTCGCCGACCTCCCGAGCTCGCTCACCGACGCGCTGTCCGCGGACCGACCGACGGTAATCCACGTCCGCCACGACGACCCGGCGGCTACTGGCCATGAAGGAAACAAGGCATGACCCACAACTCGTTGCTCGAGATCACCTGGACCGACCCGGTCACCTCCTGCAAGGGCTACGTCGTGATCGACACCCTGGTCCGCGGTCTGGCCAGCGGCGGGCTCCGGCTCCGCGCCGGCTGCACCCTGGAAGAGGTGCGCGGCCTGGCGCAGGGGATGACCCGCAAAGAGGCCCTGGTCTATGACCCGGCTGACAGGTACCTCCCGCTCGGTGGTGGCAAGGGCGGCATCGACGTCGACCCCAGCGACCCCGAGGCGCCTGCGGTCCTGCGCCGTTTCCTCGCCGCCGTCCTGCCGGTGGTGCGCGAGCAGTGGAACACCGGGGAGGACTTCGGCCTTCGCCAGGAGACCCTCGACAAGGTCGCCGTAGACCTCGGCCTGCCCTCTACCGTCGAGGCGGTCTTCGCCAAGATCGATAACCCCGACGACGGCCGGCGGCGGCTCGCCCAGGCATTCGCCGTGAATGTCGACACCGTCTCGCTCGGGGACTTGGTCGGTGGGTACGGCGTCGCACAGGCCTGCTTGGTGACAGCAGAGCACCTGAAGCTCGACCGCCACGAGGCGACAGCAGTCGTCCAGGGCTTCGGGTCCATCGGCGGGGCGACCGCGCGGTACCTCGCCCGGGACGGAGTCCGCGTGATCGCGGTGGCGGACCGGGAGGGCGTGATCCGCAACGACGCCGGCCTCGACGTCGATGCCCTGCTCGCCGCCCGTGACGGGCTCGGCGTGATCGACCGCAGCGTGCTCCGTGACGGCGACGTCACTGGCGATCGCGACGCGTGGCTGGACGTGCCGTGCGACCTGCTCGTGCCGGCGGCGATGTCCTACGTGATCGAGGGCAAGGACGTGGACCGGATCGCGGCACGCGTCGTGGTCGAGGGCGCGAACATGCCGACCCTGCCCGAGGCCGAGGCCGCCCTGGTGGCGAGGGGGGTGCCCGTCGTACCCGACTTCCTGGCCAACGTGATGACCAACGCCTGGTGGTGGTGGGTGGTCTTCGGCGACATCGCGCCCACCGAGGAGTCGTCGTTCGCCAAGATCGACAAGACCATGCGCCGCCTGGTGGAGAATGTCAGCGCCGACGCTGCCGAGTCCGGCAAGACCTTGCGTGAGTGTGCGCAGGCCCTGGCCGATCGCAACTCCGCGGCCGTGACCGAGCGTGCCGGAATCACGGTATGAACCGTCCCGAGTGGGCACGCATCGTCCGCGTCGTCACATGTGCGTGAACTCCGGCTGAACCAGGTCTGCCACCGAGATCTGTCGCCCTCGCAGGGCTACCTCACAGAACTGCAGCAACATCGCTCCCGTCGGCGCGTGCACCAACATGTCGTGGCGGAGCCGCATCTGCAGCAGTGAGCTTCCGTCTCGTTGCCGCAGCCAACGAGCGACGTCGTCGCGGACGAGTCGACTAACGGGGACGGGATGGAGCGAGTGCACCTCGTCGGGCAACCTGACGGGTCGCCAATGCGTTGGTGCGCGTACGACGTACGGGGTGATCCGGAACCCGGTCATGGTGGGGAAATCGTCGAGGAAGCCGAGCACGTCGGCACCTTCGGGATCGAGGCCAACCTCTTCCTGCGCTTCACGCAGTGCCGCCTCGCAAGCCGTCTCGCCGACCTCGACCTTGCCTCCGGGCAGAGCCCACTGTCCTGCGTTTCGACCTCGAGCGATGCGCTTGATGACCAGCACCTGCGCCTTACCACGTACCTCGTGCAACAGCAGACACACCGCCGCCGAACGCAACGCCGGATCAGCCGTGGCCGCAGAGAACGCGAGAAGGTTCCTGGTCACCCGATCGGCGATGGCCGCCAAACTGACGTCGGTCGCATTCGCCGCGGTCGGGCTCATGCGGGCCTCTCGGGTAGGAAGACTTCGCGATCCACGAAGTCCCGCAGTGCCCTTCGCATTGTCTCGGCCGTGACACCTGTGGCGCCGGTGAGCACTTGAATCCCGAGTCCATCGGTCAGCGCAGTCAGCTGCAGAGCCACGAGTGACGCGTCGATGTCACGAGCGACTCCCTGACGCTGGCCTCTCTCGATGATGCTCACGACTGCGTCACGCCAGCGGGCGTAGAACGCGTTGTGCTTCTCACGCAACCTCTCACGCAGTGATGCCTCGGCCCAGAACTGCAGCCAGACCGACCACTCGTCGTGCACCTGGCCGCGCGGGAGCTGCATGTCGATCAGCAGGAACAGCCGCTCGCGCGCATCCTCCACTCCCTTCAGCTGAGCCGACTGTCGAGCGAACGCGGAGGCGACACAGTGCTGCAGCGCAGCCTCGAGGATGTCTGCCTTCGTCGGGAAGTAGTAGTGAACCGCAGCAGAACTGGTCTGGCAGACAGCAGCGATGTCGGCAACGCGCACTGCGTGGAAGCCGCGCTCGGCGATCAGCTTCCAGGCCGCTTCGAGCATACGGGTTCGCGGGTCGCCGGCTCCGACGTGACCATTTCCGGCAGCCCGTGACTCGCTTGCCTTGTCGCCTACTGTCGGGCCGGTCCCCGTCCCGTAGAGCAGCCAGTCGACCGTCGTACCGGAGCGTCGGGCGATGGCCGCGAGCTCGTCCGGCTGGAACCGTCGAATGCCCTTCAATGCCTTGGAAAGCTTGGTCGATTCGAGGCCGATCGCGAGGGCAAAGTCGCGTTGGGACTCTCCGGACGCAGCAACCGCACTGCGGACCCGCTCCTGCACGAGTTGTTCGCTCATGTCCGCGACTCTAGCGCATTGATTGCGAAAATCGCAACTCTCGGTCTAGTTTTCGCCCGTGAACTCTTGACAGACGTGGCTGTCACCACCAATCATGATGCGTGTGACTGACACATCAGTTAGTTGCGATCTCGCGATGAGGAGCCAAGGATGACCCAACAGCCTGGTGGGCAGCCGCTGTCGCGTCGCGACGTTCTACGGCTCAGCCTTTACGGAGCGGCGGCCGCAGGCACTGCCACCTTTCTTTCCGGATGCGCGTCGGCAGCCATCCCTGGGGCCAAGGCCGGTCGGAGCGCCAGCGGGGTGGGCGGGCGTCTTCGGGTGGGCATCGTCGGGGGATCGGTCAAGGACACGTTGGACGCACACCTGCCGGTCACCCACCCGGACCAGGCGCGTCTGATCAACTTGTACGACGGTCTTGCGACCTTCGACGAGCACTACCGGATCCAGCTGGCGCTCGCGGAGTCGATCGAGCCGAGCAAGGACGCGCAGGTCTGGACGATTCGTCTACGCGAAGGTGTCGAGTTCCACAACGGGAAGACAATGGCGGCCGAGGACGTGGCTTTCACCCTGCGTCGGATCCTCGACCCAGAGAACCCCAAGGTCGGAGCGACGGGCTTCTCATCGGTTGACCTCAACGCCGTTAAGATTCTCGACGACCGCACCGTCCGGCTGACGCTGACGACTCCCGATGCCACGTTGCTGGATGCGTTCGCGCAGTACTCCAACGGCATCGTCCCGGTTGGCTACAACCCGAAGAAGCCGGTCGGGGCGGGCGCCTTCAGGCTGTCGAGCTTCCAGCCCGGCCAGCAGAGCGTCTTCGCGCGCAACGCCAACTACTGGCGCGACCACGAACCGTACGTCAGCGAGCTCGTCATCATCGATTTCCCTGACGACACCGCCCGCGTAAACGCCGTGCTGGGCGGTCAGGTGGATGCCATCGACCAGTTGCCGGTAGGACTGATCTCGGTCGTCGAGTCCGACCCCTCGCTGCGTGTTCTTGAGGCGACGACGGGCGCCTGGCTCCCGTTCACGATGCGCGTCGACCGTCCACCGTTCGACGACGTCCGGGTGCGGCAGGCGATGCGTCTGGTGGTCGACCGCGAGCAGATGATCCGACAGGTTCTCGACGGCCGGGGGTCGATCGGCAACGACATCTATGCGCCGTTCGATGCAGGCTACCCATCTCATCTGCCCCAGCGGACCCAAGACATCGCGCTGGCTCGGAAGTTGCTCAAGGAAGCCGGTCATGACGGCCTGAAGGTCGAGCTGGTCACCTCTCCGGTTGCTGCCGGGCTCGTCGAGGCTGCTCAGGTTTACGCAGCGCAGGCCAAGGACGCAGGGATTACCGTCACGGTCCGAAAGGTTGACCCAGGCGAGTTCTACGGCAGCAACTACCTGCGGTGGGACTTCGCTCAGGACTACTGGTTCACCAGAAACTTCCTGCCGCAGGCTGCAGCAGGAAGCCTGCCGACGGCGCCGTACAACGAGACCCACTGGAACGACGCGGAGTTCAACGCCCTGGTCGCGAAGGCACGGAGGACGGTTGACGACGATGCCCGCAACGCGCTGATCAGCCAGGCGCAGGAGATCGAGTACGAACGCGGCGGCTACATCATCTGGGGCTTCACCAACCAAGTCGACGCGTACAGCAGCAGGTTGTCGGGGTTCTCGCCGGACCGGGGCGGAATCCCCTTGTCTGGCTACAACTTCCGCAAGGTCCGGTTCAACTCCTGACCTTCGCGAACTGAACCGAATCGAGGCACCGTGTTCCGACTGATTGCACGCAGGCTCCTGACCGGCCTGGTGATCCTCTGGGCAGTCTCCGTCGTCGTGTTCCTGGCCACACAGGCGCTGCCCGGTGACGCCGCGCAGGCCATTCTCGGGCGTGAGGCGACACCGGAGCGGCTGGCGGCGCTGCGCGAACAGCTGCACCTGGGCGAGCCGATCCTTAGCCAGTACCTCGCCTGGCTCCACAGCATCGTGACGTTCGACCTGGGCAATTCACTTGCCAGCGGGCTGCCGGTCTCCGAGCTGCTGATCCCGCGAATCTCTAACTCGCTGGTCCTCATGACCGTTGCAGGGATCATCGCCACACCGCTGGCAATCGCGATCGGAGCCTGGAGCGCGCTCCGCCGTGACACTGCCGGGGACCACGCCACCTCGACAGTGACCCTCGTTCTGGCCGCGTTGCCCGAGTTCGTCGTCGGGATCTTCCTCGTCCTCCTGCTTTCGACCGGTGTCTTCCATCTCCTCCCCGCCGTGTTCGTCGCCAAGCAGGCTGGACCGATCTGGGTGGACCCGACACAGCTCGTCCTTCCCGCGCTGACCCTCGTCCTGGCCGTCGGGCCCTACATCGTCCGCATGATGCGCGCGACGATGCTGGAGGTCCTGGAGAGCGAATATGTGCAGCAGGCGCGCCTGAAAGGTCTGCCGGAGCGGGTCGTCCTGTTCCGGCATGCGTTGCCCAACGCTATCGGTCCGGTTGCGCAGGTGATCGCACTGCAGATGGCATGGCTCGCCGGTGGTGTGGTTGTCGTGGAGTACCTCTTCCGCTTCCCCGGCGTGGGGTTCGCGCTGGTGGACGCCGTGAACAACCGAGATCTTCCCGTCGTGCAAGGCCTTTCGGTCCTGATCGCGGCGGTTTACATCGTCGTCAACCTGGCGGCTGACGTCGTCGCTCTGGCCACCAACCCGAAGGTGAGGACTGCGGGCCGATGACCACCATGACCGCAACTTCCGCGCACCCACTACTCACCCGGCGCACCAAGCGCCGCGGACTTGTCAGGAGGGCACTCCGCATCCGGCGTACTCAGGTAGGCCTCGCACTTACCCTGCTAGTGGTCGGTGTCGCATTCGTCGGCCCGCACATCGCCCCGCACGAGGTCGGTGACTTCGTCGCCGGGCCCTACCTGCGTGAAGCACCGGGCACGACCTTCGGTACCGACAACCTCGGGCGAGACGTCCTCACCCGTTTCCTCTACGGCGGCCAGCTGCTCTTGGGTCTGTCGATCACCGCCACGATGATCGGCGTCGCCCTGGGCGCAGCCGTCGGCATCCTCGCCGGTTACCGGCGAGGATGGATCGACGAGATCCTGATGCGGACCGCCGACGTCCTGCTCGCATTTCCCCAGGTGGTTGTGGCGCTGTTGTTCCTCAGCATCCTCGGTCCTGCGCTCTGGCTGATCGTGATGATCGTCGGTGTCAGCCACGCACCTCGGGTCGCCCGGGTCATCCGTGGTGCCACGCTCGGGGTCTGCGAACGCGACTTCGTCAAGGCCGCGGAGGCGGCGGCAGTTCCACGGTGGCGAATCATGTTGGGTGAGATCCTGCCCAACGTCACCAGCTCGCTCATGGTCGAGCTCGGCCTGCGCCTGACCTACTCGATCGGACTGATCGCTGCGTTGAGCTTCCTGGGCCTTGGCCTGCAGCCGCCGACCGCCGACTGGGGTCTGATGATCAACGAGAACAGGGTCGCGCTGACAGTCCAGCCATGGGCCGTGGTGCTTCCGGTCACCGCGATCGCCGTACTCACCATCGGCACCAACCTCATCACCGACGGGCTGTCCCGCGCGTCGATCGGCATCGACAGGGGAGTGGAAGCATGAGTGCCGCGCTGACGCAGGGCATCGACTCGGAGTCGATGGAGCCGCTGACGCTCGACGTGGACGACCTCAAGATCACCGGTGTTTCGTCGCACGCCGTGATCGTCGACGACGTCCACCTGAAGATCGCGCCGGGAGAGATTGTCGGGGTGGTCGGTGAGTCAGGCTCCGGCAAGACCACGCTCGGCCTCGGGTTGCTGCGCTACTGCAAACGCGGCACCCGGCTTGAGGACGGCCACGTCGTGATCGGCGGCCGTGACCTGTCCTCGTTGAACAACGATGAGGTACGTCGGCTGCGCGGCGTCACAGTCGCCTACATCCCGCAGTCGCCGGCGTCGGCGCTCAATCCTGCGCTACGCATCGGCACCCAGCTGCGCGAATGCCTTTCTGAGCAAGGAAAGTGCGGCATCGAACGGGTGCGTGAAGTGCTGCGCGAGGTGGCACTGCCTTACCACGACGGTTTCCTGAAGCGCTACCCGCATCAACTTTCCGGAGGCCAGCAGCAGCGGATCGCGATCGCGATGGCGTTCATCGGCCGACCTCGTCTCATCGTCCTCGACGAGCCGACCACCGGACTCGATGTCAGCACCCAGAAACACGTGCTCAAGACAGTGCGCCGGATGTGTTCCTCGTACGGTGCCTCGGCGGTCTACATCAGCCACGACATGGCGGTGGTCGCGAGTCTGGCCGACAGGATCGCGGTGATGTACAGCGGTCGTGTGGTCGAGGAGGGACCGGCTGGTGACGTGCTCCGGCAGCCGCGGCACCCCTACACCGCTCGCCTGCTCATGGCTGTGCCCGACCTCACCGGTCAACGGCAGATGCTCGGCATCGCCGGACATGCGCCCTCGCCGCTGAACCGCCCGTTCGGCTGCTCGTTCTCGCCTCGCTGCCCGTTGGCCGACGAGAAGTGCCGGGTCAGCATTCCCGATGCCGAGAGTGTCGCAGCCGGCCACACGGTTCGGTGCTTCAAGGCCGGTGAGACCCGGCTGGAGATCTGGCCGCGCACCGAACCGGTCATCGAGGACGAGGCGCCCCCGGCGGTTCTCGAAGTTCGGGGACTGTCGGCGCGCTACGGCAAGAAGGTCGTGCTGGAACAGATCGACCTAGCCGTCCCACGAGGACATTGCACGGCCCTGCTGGGCGAGTCAGGCAGCGGCAAGACCACCCTGTCACGAGCCATCGCTGGCCTGCATGCGGAGTACCGTGGCGAAGTCCTGCTCGACGGCGAGGCGCTGCCGACGTCCAGTTTCAAACGCACCCAGGAGCAGCGGCGCCGGGTGCAGTATGTC